>CAZYXZ010000003.1:0-45709 GCA_964651395.1 uncultured Frankiaceae bacterium | reverse complement strand
CCTCGGGTCCGCCCTCGGGTCCGCCCTCGGGTCCGCCCTCGGGTCCGCCCTCGGGTCCGCCCTCGGGACCGCCATCCGGTCCGCCTTCGGCGCCGGCCACACCGGCTCCCATGACTGCGTCCCCATCCCGGCCGCCGTGGCTCGTGCCGGCTGCGGCGGTCGTGGCACTGCTCGTCGTCATCTTCCTGGTCACGCGCGACGGTGACGACGACCCAGCCCAGGTCAGCCAGAGCCCCGGAGCGACGTCGTCGGCGCAGCCGACACAGCCGACACAGCCGACACAGCCGACGCAGCCAGCCCGGCCGATCTCTCCCGAGGCCGTGCGCGGCATGGTGCTGACGCCGGCCGACTACCCGAGCGACTGGCGGGCCAGCGACGACATCAAGTTCTACTTCGACAACGGCGACGACGCCGAGGAGACGAACCAGGACCCCGACTCCACGCCCAGCCCGACGCCGGACGAGAAGAAGGACCTGGGTAGCTCCATCGGCTTCTTCCGCTTCTTCGAGGCCGCCTGCGGACGTGCCGCCACGAGCCATCTGCACATCGGCGCGGAGGCGGTGGGTCCGGCGATGCGCATCGGCGAAACGGAGGATTCGGAGAACGCGGGCAACGCTTTGTCGGCGGCAGCGTTGGCCCCCGCTGTCTCGTCGACCAGCATGGCGACTGTCTTCGGCACCATTCGTTCCGGCTTCGCGGCGTGCCTCGAGAACGCAGCCGACTCAGACCTCGAGAACGCAGAGGAGGTCCCGCTCGTCGCGGGCGACGAAGCCTTCCGGGTCACCGCCGATGGCCGCGAGGAACAGGCGGCCGTCCGCACGCAGTTCAACTTCAGCATCTTCCGCGTGGGCAATGCATTGGGCGTGGTGCTCTGCGCCCAGCGCGACGGATGCTCCGAGGAGATGGTGACGGGGCTGATCGGCAAGATGGTCGAGCGCATGAGGGCCGCCCAAACCAGCTGACTGACCGGGTCGTCGCCGATGACCGGTTAGCGTCCCTGCCCATGACGACCGTCGTCGTCGGCGGAGGCATCGCCGGCGCCACCGCAGCTCTGCGCCTAGCCCAGGGCGGCGAGCAGGTCACGCTGCTCGAGGCCGGAGACGAGCTCGGCGGCCTCGTCGTCTCGTTCTCGATCGGGGGGACGCCGCTCGAGTGCTTCTACCACCACGTCTTCCCCCACGAGCGCGACGTGATCGCGTTGATCGCCGAGATGGGACTCGAGCTCTCCTGGCTGCCCAGCACGGTCGGCGTACTCCGGGCCGGGCGGCTCTGGCCGTTCACCGGTCCGCGAGACCTGTTGCGCTTCGGACCGTTGCGACCCTGGCAGCGCGTCCATGCCGGTGTGGGCGCCTTGCAGCTCGGGCGGGAGAAGGACTGGCAGTCGCTGGACACGGTGCCCGCCCTCGACTGGCTCGCCGGCAAGACCGGCGCCGCCGCCTCGCGGGAGATCTGGCAGCCGCTGCTCAACGCGAAGTTCGGTCCGGCCGCGGCCCAGGTGCCGGCGGCGTGGATGTGGGGACGCATCACCCAGCGCCTCGGGGCCCGCGGGGGCGGCGGCGAGAGTCTCGGCTACCTGCGCGGCGGCTTCCGCCAGCTCTTCGACGCCCTGGCACTCGAGCTCGGCGAGCTCGGCGTCGATGTCCGGACACGGACGCGCGCGGCGGGCATCACGCACGACGAGGCGGCGGTAACGGGCGTGCGCACGACGAGCGGTGACATCGCTGCCGACCGTGTGCTCTACACCGGCCCGTTGCCTCAGCTCTCCGGTCTCGTCGACCTCACACACCGCGACGCGCGCTGGGACCAGCCCGGCCTCGGCGTCGTCGTCGTGGTGCTCGAGCACGACCGCCCGATCTCCGACATCTACTGGACGAACGTGTGCGACGACGACGTGCCTTTCGGCGGCATCATCGAGCACACGAACCTGCTGCCGCGCGCCGACTACGGCACGTGCGTGACCTACCTCAGCCGCTACTACGTCCCGGGTGAGCCCATCGCGTCGGCGGATCTCGAGACGACCGCGGAGGAGTGGCTCGGGGCGCTCTCCCGGCATCACCCGGGCTTCGTCCGGGAGAGCGTGACGGCGGTGCACCGGTTCCAGGCGCCGTACGCCGCACCGCTCGTGCGCCTGGGGCACCTTCACCGCATCCCGCCCCTGCGCGCGGAGCTCCACGGCCTGTACGTGTGCACGACGGCCCAGATCTACCCGCAGGACCGCGGCATGAGCGAGGGCGTTCGGACCGGCGCGGCGGCCGCCGCCGCGATCCTGGAGGACGGCCGTCGATGAGCTGGAGCTGTCCCGTCTGCCGTGGGTCGGCGCACACCGTCCGGTACGACGTGCCCCAGGCCGGCACCGAGAACGGCGTCGCCGCGGAGGCGTTCCGGCCGAGTGCGGACCGATTCGGCGAGAGTCTGGCCACGGTCGTGACCTGCACCGGCTGCGGTCACGGCTCGCTGGCGGAACGGCCCAGCGACGCGGACATCGCCGCGGCCTACGCCGACGCCGTGGACGAGGCGTCGCTGGACGAGGAGCGCGGGCAGGTCGAGACCGCCCTGCGCGCCCTGGTGCGCATCGAGGCCCAACGTGCGCCGGGATCGTTGCTCGATGTCGGCTGCTGGACCGGCTCGTTCGTCGACGCGGCGCGACGTCGCGGCTGGACGGCCACCGGGGTCGAGCCCTCCGCGTGGGCGGTCACCCGTGCGCGGGAGCGCGGGCTCGCCGTCGAGCGCGGCGGGCTCGAGGACGCCACGGGCGGCTACGACGTGGTGGTGCTCTGCGACGTGCTCGAGCACCTGCTCGATCCCGCGGACGCGGTGATGCGCGTGCACGGACTGCTCGAGCCCGGCGGAGTGGTGTTCCTCACCGTGCCCGACGCCGGCAGCCGGCTCGCGCGCGTCCTGCGCAGGCGCTGGTGGTCG
Source organism: uncultured Frankiaceae bacterium (assembly GCA_964651395.1). GTDB lineage: Bacteria > Actinomycetota > Actinomycetes > BP-191 > BP-191 > CAZYXZ01. The sequence goes on along the minus strand of CAZYXZ010000003.1, from coordinate 42,790 downwards.
GTCCTGCCGATGCACGTCCAGTACTTCACGCGCGCGTCGTTGCGACGCCTCCTGCAGGACCGCGGCTTCGAGGTCGTCGACATGCGCTCGCACCCGAAGGTCTTCACCGTCGAGTACTACGCGGGTCGGCTCGGCGGCTACTCGCGGGTGATCTCCCGGCTGGTGGTCGGGGCGGTCAGGTTGGCGCGCGTCCACCGCCGGCTCGTGTCGCCCGACTTCCACGACCGCGTGCAGGTGATCGCGCGCCGCCCTGCGTGAGGTCGGCGTCGAGGTTGCGCCGCTCCGAGACGATGTAGAGCGGACGCCGCTTGACCTCGTCGTAGATCCGCCCGACGTACTCGCCGATGATGCCGAGCGCCATGAGCTGCAACCCGCCCAGCAGGAGCACGGCGATGACCACCGTCGTGATGCCTGGCACGAACTGCCCGGCGATGCGCATGCCGACCGCCACGGGGATGCTCGCGAACGCGAGTGCGGCGACGACGAAACCGACGACGGTGGCGACCTGCAACGGTGCGTGGCTGAACGAGACCATCGCGTCGAGTGCGAAGCGCAGCATCCGCGCGAACGAGAACTTGGTGTGCCCGGTGTGCCGCTCTGCGCGTTCGTAGGACACAGCCGCCTGCGGGTAGCCGATCCACGAGGTCATGCCGCGGAGGTAGCGGCTGCTCTCGCGCATGGAGAGGAGCGAGTCGAGCGCGCGGCGGTCCAGCAGCCGGAAGTCGCCGGCGTCCTCGGCCAGGGGTACGTCGGAGAGCCGCGACATCAGCCGGTAGAACCGGTGCGCCGTGGCGACCTTGAACCGGGTCTCGCCCGACCGGTGGGTTCGCACCGCGTAGACGACGTCCGCGCCCTGGCGCCAGCTGTCGAGCATCTCCGGGATCAGCTCCGGCGGGTCCTGCAGGTCGCCGTCCATCATGACGACCGCGTCGCCGCGTGCGGCGTCGAGGCCCGCCGTCAGCGCTGCCTGGTGTCCGAAGTTGCGGCTGAGATGCAGCACCTTGACCCGCGGGTCGTCGGCGGCGAGCGACGCGAGTGCCTTGGGTGTGCCGTCCGTCGACCCGTCGTCCACGAGCACGATCTCGTAGGGGAACCCGTCGAGCGCGGACGAGAGCCGAGCGTGCAGCTCGCCGACCGCCGACTCCTCGTCGAGGAGCGGGACGACGACAGAGATGAGCCGAGCGTCGCGCATCACGGGGCGAGGCTACGCGACCAGCCCGGGCGGGCCATCCCGCCGACCGCCGTAGGAGCAACTACCGAGGACGTCGGGCCAAGCGGGCATGGGCGACCGAGGGCGAGGTGACGAACTCGACGCACTCGTAGCGGTCGAGGGCGCCACCAAGATTCTCGAAGAGCCGCTCACCGCTGCCGAGCAGGATCGGCGCGACCGCGACGTGCATCTCGTCGATCAGGCCAGCGCGCAGGTACTGCCGCACGGTGTCCGCGCCGCCGCCCAGCCGGACGTCCGCGCCACCGGCCGCCTCGAACGCGCGCTCGAGGGCGACCTCGATCCCCTCGTCGACGAAGTAGAAGGTCGTGCCACCGTCCATCTCGAGCGGCGGCCGTGAGTGATGCGTCAGCACGAAGACTGCGTGGTGGTAAGGCGGGTTGTCGCCCCACCAGCCCTTCCACTCGGCGTCGGGCCACGGCCCGCGGATCGGGCCGAACATGTTGCGGCCCATGACGTGGGCCCCGATCCCGACGTCACCCGCCTCGATGAACTCGTTGTCCACGCCGCCCGCGCCGCCGTCCTGGCCCTGCATCCGCCGCCACGCGCGCGTGGCAAAGACCCACTCGTGCAGGCTCTCGCCACCGACCCCCAGCGGCTCGTCCACGGTCTGGTTCGGGCCGGCGACGTACCCGTCGAGAGACATGGCCAGGTTGTGCACGCGCAGCTTCGGCATGCGGACTTCCTACCACCCGCCCCCCGGTGGCTAGCGCGGGAAGGTGCAGCCGCGGTCGCCGACGACGTAGGGGCGTGTGCTCCTCGCGGTGTCGACCCAGGTCGAGTCGGCGAAGCGCATCTTGGACCGTCCGTCGACGTCGTCCGTGGGCTCGCCGGAGCTGCCGACGCTGACCGCGGAGGCCAGCTGGACCTCGTCGACCCGAGTCCCCCTGCGCAAGCCCCAACCGAAGGCGGCCAGAGGAGCCGTCAGGGTGACGAGCGAGCGGTCCTCGTCGAACACCACCGCGATCCAGGCGAGGTGCTGGGAGCTCCCCGCCGAGGCGGTCTCGTTGCCGAGGGTGGTGCCCATCTTCCGCAGCTCCGCGAGATCGCCGTCGGGGTAGTGCTGGCCGACCAGCAGGAACGTGACCTGCTTGGTGCCCAGCCAGGCCTCGAACTGGACACCGCTCGCGTTGGTCGGACGCTCGAGGTCCAGGTCGCGCAGTCGAATCGTCGCCACGACCGAGTCCTTCGTCGTCGTGACGTTGCCGGCCAGGATGTCGACGCTCTCCGACGCGGGCGCCTCGACCAGCGGAAGCAGCACCTGGTCCCCCGCGGCGTCGGTGATGTAGGGACACGGCGGCGCGCCGTGGGCGGCTGGTACAGCCACGGCCACGACGGCGGCCAGGGCCAGGCCCAGGCCCAGCGTTGTCGGACGGGACACGTGTGATACCTCCGCACGGTAAGAGTGCGGTGGCGGCGTACCGGTTCAGACCAATCGGGGGTACCGGTGCCGGCTCGGTAGGCATAGCGTGCCCTGGGGGGCATGAGCGGAGGTGGCGCATGTTCATCCAGGTCATCACGGGCAGGACGAAGGATGCCGATGGGCTGAAGCGGCAGAGCGAGCGCTGGCAGTCCGAAGTCGGCTCGGGCGCCAAGGGCTACCTGGGCTCCACCGGCGGGGTGGCGGAGGACAGCACCGCCATCTTCATCGCCCGGTTCGACAGCCAGCAGGCCGCCCAGGCCAACAGCGACCGGCCGGAGCAGGGCGCATGGTGGGCCGAGACCGAGAAGTACTTCGACGGGCCGGTGACGTTCCGCGACTGCACGGAGGTCGACCAGACGCTGGGCGGCGGATCCGACCAGGCCGGGTTCGTGCAGATCATGCAGGGCCGTGTGAAGGACAAGGAGCGACTGCGCGAGCTCGAGGCCGAGTGGATGCCGAAGATGACCGAGCAGCGTCCCGACGTCATCGGCTCGACTCGCGCATGGGACGGCGACCTGTTCACGGAAGCCATCTACTTCACCAGCGAGGCCGAGGCGCGCAAGGGCGAGGCGAGTATGTCCGAAGGCGGCGACGCCGCCGACGGGATGGAGGAGTACATGTCGCTGATCGACGGCGACGTGACCTACATCGACCTCAAGGACCCGTGGCTGCACAGCCCGAAGTAGGTCTGACCGTCGCGAAAGAACGGGGCCACGGCCGGACACTGTCTGGTTGTGACCGCGATGCCGGCTGAGGACCGCGTGGGCGCCTTCGAGGCGCTCGTCTCCGACGTCTACGTGCCGGTGCAGCGATACCTGCGCCGGCGCGCGGACGCCGCCACGGCGGATGACGCCCTGGGGGACGTGCTGCTCGTCCTCTGGCGGCGCTTCGACGAGCTGCCGGACGAGGCACAGCTCGCGTGGTGCTTCGGCGTCGCTCGCGGATGTCTGGCCAACCGCGTGCGCGGCGAGCAGCGGCAGCGTCGGCTGTTGCACCGCATGGCGCTCGAACGCCCGGAGCCTTCTGTCGCGTCGGCCGACCCCGCGCTGGACGACGCGCTGGCGTCGCTCAACGGCAAGGAGCAGGAGCTGCTCCGACTCTGGGCCTGGGAGGGACTGGCGCCGCGCGAGATCGCGGTGGTGCTCGGGATCAGCGCCAACGCGGCGAGCATCCGTCTGCACCGCGTGATCGGTCGGCTCCGGGAAGTACTAGGCGCGAAAGAGATGGCGGCCACCCGGACATCTACGGGTCGACAGGGGACGGAGGCCGATCGTGACTGACGACGACGGGATCCTGCGCGCGCGACTTGCGCGGCTCGACCCGGCGCGTCAGGCGGAGGCCGACGGTCTCATCGAGAGCCCCACGGCTCAGGAGATCCGGGAGCGCGTCATGCAGACCATCGAGGAGAGCAGCACGACCACCGAAGACATGCCACGCACCCGGCGCCTGGGCTTGCTGGCCGGCGTCGCGGCCGGCGTCGCGGCGATCGCCATCGGAGCGGCGGTTCTGAGTGGTGGTGACTCCGCTCCGACGCAGGCGCCTGCGCCGACGACGATGGCGCTCACCGCGCCGGCGGGGCCGGGCACGACGATGTCGTCGTGCATGATGTTCGACGTCGAGATCCTGAAGCAGGTGCCGGTCGCCTTCGGCGGGACCGTCGTCGATGTGGCTCCGCAGAAGGTCACTATCGACGTGGACCGCTGGTACAAGGGCGGCTCGGCCGACCAGGTGACGGTGGCCACGCTGGACTCGCAGCACGTGTCGCTCGACGGGGTCGAGTTCGTGAAGGGCAATCGCTACCTGGTGACGGCCACCGAGGGCGTCGTGAACGTCTGCGGCCTCAGCGGTCCGGCCACGCCCGAGTTCGAGAAGTCCTTCGCCGAGGCCTTCCCAGGCTGACGTTCGGGCACGTCCGTCGAGCGGTCGGTGATGACTGTCGCGTTGGCGCTCAAGACCAGCAGGACGACGAGGGCGAGCAGGCCGACCGGGCTGTCGCGTCGCGGCGCGACCTCGTCGATGAGCTGCCAGCCGACGGTCAGGAACATGCCGACCAGGAGGAAGCGCATCGGCCCGGACACGTCGAGGTCGTGACCCGGTCCCGTGCGCGCGAGGACCCACACGACGACGACGCCGTGCAGCAAGCCGGCGGTGAGCAGGACGCCCCTCGCGCGCCGACCCCGGGATGCCGTGGCCCGGCCCCAGCTGCGGGCCAGGATCACCGCGGCGGCGATGACGGTGGCGTAGCCGAGCAGCCAGACCAGCGACGCCAGCCGGTCGAAGAGGGTCGGCTCGTACCCACCCGCGACGAGGCGGGGGGACATCGCGTAGACGAGCGTGACGACGATCTCCGCATTGAGCAGCGCGGACAGGATGCGTGTCCGGTTGTGCACGACGGGCGGTAGGACGAGGTGCGGGAGCCGGCGTACGCCGATCTCGCACAGGATCAGGCCGACGACGGCCGATACGGCTCCCAGGACACCAGCCACGACGGTGATGTGGGCGGCGACGGTGATCGAGGCCGTGGGGCCGACGGTGTGTCCGGCGATGTGGTCGGCAGCGAGGTGCACGGAGTAGAGCAGCCCCGGCACCAGCAGCAGGGTGCCGAGGCGGTGCGGCCACATCCGGGACTGCGTCCGGATCGCGCGACGTCCGGCACGGAAGGTCATGACCAGCCCGGCCAGCGCCGGGACGAAGATCGGCGCGAGGAACGACACGACCAGCATCAGGACGACCGGTTCGGTCACGAGGACAGCGAGGATGATGAGGACGCCGAAGTGGCCGCCCAGCAGCGTGATCTCACCGCCGGCACGCAGAAGGCGGCTGTCGTGCCGGGTCATGAGGGGTCGGGTGCTCCAATCCGGGGGACCTGACCAGTGAAACAACTCCGGCAATGCGCGCACATGGCCCGTTCGGGTCATCTTTCGGACCATCCCGGAGAAATCAGGAGGTGCGGTGGCTCGGCGCTTCGCCGATCGCCTGGCGGCTGGTCGGGTACTCGCGCCGATGGTGGCCGCGCTCGACCTGAGCGATCCTCTCGTCCTGGCGCTGCCGCGTGGTGGAGTACCGGTCGCCGCCGAGGTCGCGCGTCACCTCGGCGTGGGCTTCGACGTCTTCGTGAGCCGCAAGATCGGCGCGCCGTTCCAGCCCGAGTACGGCATCGGCGCGCTGGCCGAAGGCGACGACCCGCTCTTCGACGACGACGTGCTGAGCCGGCTCCGGCTGACGCCGAACGATCTCCAGGGGACGGTCACCGCCGAGCGCGCCGAGCTGGCCCGCCGCGTGGACCTCTACCGCGCAGGCAGACCGCTGCCCGGCCTCGCCGGCCGCGACGTCGTCCTGGTCGACGACGGGTTGGCCACCGGCATCACCGCGCGGGCCGCACTGCGCGCCCTCCGACGTGCGGGGCCCAGGAAGCTCGTGCTCGCGGTGCCGGTCGCCGCCACGGAGACGGCCGACCGCCTGCGTGCGGATGCCGAGGACGTGGTGTGTGCCGTCTCCGCGCCGCAGCTAGGCGCCGTAGGGCAGTTCTACGACGACTTCGCTGCGACGGCGGACGACGAGGTGCTGCGTCTGCTGAAGAATGCGGGCCGATGAGCGATCTGCCGAGCCTGCTGTCCAGCTTCGCGCTGTTCGGCGGGTGCAGTCCCGAGGACCTCGCCGCGCTGAGCGGGCGGCTGCGCCGGCGCCCCATCCCGGCCGGCGGGACCGTGATGCGTGAGGGGGAAGCCGCGGCGGAGTTCGCCCTGCTGCTCACCGGGTCGGCGGCCATCACGCGAGCCTCTGTCGGCGGTGATGAGCTGCTCGGGGTGGCCGGTCCCGGCGCGATCGTCGGCGAGCTGGCGCTGCTGCGCGCCACGACGCGGACGGCGACGGTGACCGCGGACGTGGCGTGCGAGGTCGCGGTGGGCGACCTCGCGGACCTCCATTTCCTCATCGACCTGCCCGGCGTACACGACCAGGTGCGGGACCTGGCCAGCGCTCGGCTGGCCCAGGACGTCAGCCCGGTCAAGGCCGTCGTGCGTGACGGGCTGGGTGTCCTGCTCAGACCGTTGCTGCCGGCCGATCGGCCCGGCTTCAGTGCGGCGGTCGGTGCCCTGTCGGCGGAGACCCTGCGGCACCGGTTCTTCATCGGCGGGCAGCCGAGCTCGCGGATGATCGACTATCTGATCGACGTCGACTTCGTCGACCACTTCGCCTGGCTCACGCTGCTCGAGGACGACCCCACGGTGGGTGTGGCAACCGGCCGCTACGTCCGGTCGAAGAGGGACCCGGCGGAGGCGGAGATCGCGTTCGCGGTCGTCGACGCGTACCAGGCGCACGGCATAGGGCGGTTGCTGGTCGGGGCTGTCGGGGTCGCTGCCTGCAACGCAGGTGTCGAACGGCTCGTCGCCTCCGTGCAGGTGGACAACACACCGATGCGTGCACTGCTCGATCGCATCGGTACGACGTTCGTCCTCGACGAGCCCGGTGTCGTGCGTGGGGAGGTGTCCGCCGAGGCAGCCGCACAGCTGCTCGACGCTGAGCTTCGCGCCGCGCTGGATCGGTCGTCCCGCGACATCGTGACAGCGGCCGGCCTGGCCCTCGCCTAGAGCTACGTAGGGCAGCGCAGGCGCGCGCACCACCAGGGCGGGGCTGCTCTCCTACGGCGGCAGCAAGCCATCCGAGCCCACTCTCGAGTCGGGGCCGCGTACGGCGGCAGTTTCCCCGACTCCGGTGAATTTGTGTGGGAGATCCGGCCCGGCAGGTCAGGCCAGTGCGATACGCGAGTGCACCAGGGTGGCCAACTGACCGACCGTGTGCAGGTCCTTGAGGTCGGCCTGTCCCAGCACGACGTCGTAGACCTCCTGCAGCTCGATAGCCATCTCCACCAGCCGGAAGCTGTCGCTGACCAGGTCGGTGAGGACGACGTTGTCGGTCACCCGCGACTCGGGAATGTCGAGCACCTCCGCCATGAGCCGGCGGATGTCCTGCACGGTGACGGGTTCCACTACGGCTCACTCTCATGAGGGGCGGACAGGAATGACAGCCGATCCTCGAACTCGGCCAGCGTCTGGGCGTACACCTCGCGGTCGGCGGCACGGTTGCGGGCCAGCGTCGTCTCGATCTCCTCCTTGCCGTACTTGGGCTCGAGCCCGGCCAGTGCCTCGCGCACCCACTGGAGGTGCCAGCGCTCGTCCTCCATGATCCGAGCGATCGTCGTCCTTATCTCGGGGTGCACCCCCGTCAGCTCCGAGTGCTGGCGATACTGGCCGATCACACGGCCCTCGAACACGAGCGTGATGGCGAGTACCTCCATCAGGTTCATCGGGAGGCCGGCCGCCTCGAGGTACTGGTCCTGGTACGCCTCGGAGAGCTTCATGGGGCGGGCTCCCAGCCGGTCGATGCAGTCGGTCCAGTACCACGCGTGCGCAGCCTCGTCGGCGAAGTGCTTGGACAGGTCGTGCTGGATCGGGCTGGGGCGAAGCACTCTCGCAAGGCGCCCGAAGAACAGCGAGCCGTTGATCTCGGAGGTTCGGTAGAAGCTGAGCAGGAACAGCTCGTCATCGGAGATCTGCATCAGCCCTCCCCTCGCACACGGCGACCGCCAGGTGCCCGATGCCGACGTCGACGCCGGCGTACTGCAGAGTCTCCCCTCGCGGACCGACGACCCGGCCCGCTGTGGCCTGCGGGTCGGGCAGGTCGAAGTCGGTCAGCCAGCACTCCGCGTTGGCCGGAGTCGCCTTGAAGAGCGCCTCCTTGAGAGTCCACAGCCGGAGCAGGTCACGCGAGTCGCTGACGGCGGCCTGCTCGACCGGTCGCAGGAAGAAGCGCGACGTACGCAGATTCACCTCTCGCCAGGGCTCGTAGTCGACACCGACCCCGGCCACCTGCTCGGCGCGGGCGGCCACGGCGATGTGCCCGGCATGTGTCAGCGACAACGCCTCGTGTGGGAAGCACAGCTCACTGAGCTCCTCACCGGCAGCTAGGAGCGGGCTCAGCGCCGCCGTCCTGTTGACCGCGACGGACAGCCGGACCGCCCGGCCCAGCCTTGCGGACAGCGCGGCCTCAGCCCGCCGCACGCCGGCCCCACCGGGTCTCCACCAGGGTCTTCGTGGTCGCTCCGACGAGCTCGTGAACGCCTGTCGTCGGAAACACGTCGATCGCGGCCTTCAGCCTTGCGGTGTCCACGGCCTTGTCGACGTAGAGCTGGTGCGCGAACGGCGCCACGTTGGTCAGCGCCTGCGTGACCAGGCTGCCGGCCACCGGCGAGACGCCGTCGACGAGCAGGTCGAACGACGTGCGGTCGGCGAGCAGCGGACGAAGGATGCGCTTTCGACGGAAGTCGTCGACGCCGTCGAAGTGTGCGAACACGATGTCGAGCACCTCGCTGAGTGTGGGAGCGGCCGCGCGGTCGTGTGTGACGTGGAAGACCCCCGACGCGCCCGCTGTCGTCACCAGCCGCGTGACGGCCTGCGCCACGAACTCCCCGGTGACCAGGTAGAGGGGGGTCGACGCATGCCCCGGTAGGAGCGAGAGAAGGCCGTAGAAGCAGAGCTTGAGTGTCTCGTGGAACGCGTTGAGCTGCGTGACCGTGCCTGCGCTGTCGTCGGCGACGACCGTCGCCACGCGCAGGATCTGCCAGGGCAGGTCGGCGGTCGGAACGAGCTGCTCGGCCGACCACTTCGACCACTCGTACGCGTTCGCGAAGCCCGGCTCCTCGTCGTACAACTGCTCGGTGACGTCGCCGTCGCGCAGACCGGTCGCATAGAGGGTGCTCACGTAGCCCAGCATCTCCAGCCGCGGGCAACGCCGGGCGAGTGCCATCACGTGTGCGGTCCCGTCGACGTTGATCCGCTGGGCGAGATCGCGCTCCACGTTGAACCGCGTGACGGCCGCGGCATGGACGATGTGCGTCACTGTCGCGAGCTCCGCGTCGGTGATCGCGGCGAACGGCTCGGCCGACTCGAGGTCGGCATCGAGGAAGCACAAGCGCCTCTCGTACGGCGTCAAGGCTCCAGCCAGCGCGTCGCGGGCAGCACCGGAGCGCACGGCCAGCAGCAACTTCGTGTCGTCGCTGGACTTCAGCAACTGGTGGACGACGCGGCCACCGAGGTAGCCGCTCGCGCCGGTCACCAGCACCGTGCTGGTGCTCACGGCGTCACCGACGGCCAGCCGCCGGGGTCGGCGCCGTGCGCGTGCACGATGGCCGCCACCCATCGCTCCACTCCGAACGCCAGGCACGCGGTGTGTACCGGTCCGCCGTCGGCCAGCGCGATGTCGAAGGCGCGGCCGAAGTGGTCATGGTGCAGGTTCGCCGAGGCGATCGCGAGCCGGCCGTCGAGGACCAGCTCGTGCTTCGTCGGGTCGATCCGCTGCATCAGGTACTGGGGGTTGCGCGACGGCTGGAAGAACGGGTCGGTCGCGACCTGCCACGCGGTGGGCAGTCCGAGCTCTGCACGCAGCTCGTCGACCGCGGCGCGGGCCTGGTCGAGGAACTCCGCGGCGTCGGCCGCGGAGCCCATGCACACGACCTCGCGCATGGTGAACGCCCATTGCCGCTCCCAGGGCACGTACTCAGCCTCCCGCCTGAAGCACGTGCACACGAGCGTGAAGTGCCGGCGGCCCTCGAGCCGCGCGCCGGCCTGGTCGTCGTAGAGGTGGTAGCAGGCTGCCGGCGTGAGCACGTGCCGGACCGGCGCCATGGGCCCGAGGTTGAGCTCACCCGCCGGCGAGACCGTCTCGCCGGTGACGAACTGCTCGAGCGCCGCCTCGTCGTCGACAAGCGACACCGCGGCTGTGAACAGGTGCGGGAAGGAGCGGAAGTAGTCGATCCGCTCGAGCGCGGCCACCGCGATCACCGGTGGGAAACGCAGCTGCTCCGGCTGCCACCGCGCTGCCAGCGCGAGGAACCGACGGTCGAGGTCGTCGAGCAACCCGAGCAGCGGTCCGGAGATCGCCGTCACGTGGCGTCGCCGAAGAACGTCGAATAGATGGTGTCGATGTCGCGGAACACCCCAGGGCGCAGATCGTCCGGGTCGATGGCCGCGGCCCGCAGCTCCTCGACGAGCAGCAACAGGTCGGTCACCTGCAACGACGTGATCCGCCGGGAGCTGATCAGCGGGGTGTCGTCGGTGAGCGAGCCAGGCGGGAACTCGCTCGGCTGCGCGGACTCGACCCAGTCGCGCAGTCGCGTGCGGATCTCAGCCTCGGTCACGTCACGGGCTCGGTCTCGAGAATGCCGGCCGCCAGGAACGCGGCCAGCCCCGGCCGGGACTGCGCCGCGCGATGGCTCACGGCGGCCGGGCTCGCCCACACCTCGCGGGCGAGCGCCCATGGCTCGGCCAGGCCGGCGTCGAGGTACACGCTCGGGTTGTAGTAGTCCCGCCACATCGTCGCGAGGTAGTCGGCCAGATGCCGGCGTACGCCGGCCACCGTCTCCTCGGACCAAGCCGGCCGGTGCTCCTGCCAGAGATGCGCGACCAGCTGCCGGCCGAAGACCAGGTGCCGGGTCTCGTCCGCGTGGTGGTCGGCGTTGATCCGCCGCGCGAGCGGGTCGAGTGACGCGTCGTCTGCCATCGCCGTGTTGTAGCAGTCGACGACCTCCTCGAAGAGCAGGACGCGGGCGAAGAACAGGAAGTCGGCGACCGCGTCCGGCTGGTCGGCCGGGAAGGACACCTTGCGCTCCGGGTAGACCTTGCCGCCGTACCGGAGGCAGAAGGTCCCGAACCACACGCTGTGCGTGTTCTCCTCGCCGAGGAAGTGATGGAGGTACTCGGTGACCTCGGTCAGTCCCGGCCGGTACAGCCGGTACGCCAAGCCTTCGATGAGCGACCGCTCGCCGTGGATGTTGAGGCTGAAGAAGTTGACGGCCTCCCAGAAGCTGAGCTCCTGCCGCTGCGCCTCGTCGAGTGCCTCCCAGTGCGCGGTGCCGTGCAGAGACACGAGCTCGGGCGACGTGAACCAGGCCGGGCGGGTCACGCTCTCCGGCCAGTCCCCGGTGCCCGCGCCGCGCTGGTGGCGGATCGAGAGGTCGCTGAGCCGGCGCGTGGTCTCGAGGAGATCCATGTCAGGCCTTCTCGAGCAGCAGGCCCTGCCAGTTCATCCCGTAGCCGGCCATCACCAGGAGCAGCAGGTCGCCGGCCTGGGCCACGCCGGCGCGGTCGAGGTAGGCCATGTTCACCATGTTGTCCCCGCTGATCACGTGGGCCACGTCCGGCAGCGAGGGGTGGAACACCTTCGCCTCGTCGACGCCGAGCAGGCGGGCCAAGATCTGCAAGGCCTTGACGTTCGTGTTCTGCGGCACGACCCAGGCGATGTCGGCGGTCGTGCGGCCCGCCTTGGTCAGCAGGCGCTGGACCAGCTGGTGGGTGTAGCTGAAGTACGCACCGACCGTCTCGTCGTCGTCTGCCTGCACCATTGCGCCGTTCGTGATCTGGTCGGCGGCCACCAGGCGATAGCCCACGGGGTCGCGGCTGACGACGCATGCCGCGGCTCCGTCCGAGATCAGGCTGTACGCCTGCTCGTAGTGGGCACCGGGGGGGAATCGGTCGGCGCTGAGGCAGAGCACCTCACGCATGTCGGGCTCCACTGAGAGCAGCGCCTGGGCCAGCCGGATCGAGCCGAGCATGCTGGTGCACGCCTGCTGGTTGAGTCCCACGACGAAAGAGCGGTCGAGGCCGAGCTCTGCCTGAAGACGGCTGGCCGGGAAGTCCATCAGGTGCTTCACGTCCCCCGTGTCGGCGAAGCGCTGCGGATCGCCGAGGCTGGCGCTGCCCGGGATGCACGTCGCGTAGACGATCGCGTCGAGGCGGTCGCCGCGTTCCTTCGCGAGCTCGGTCACCGCGCCGACTGCCAGGTCGTACGCCGACTCCTGCGGCCCGCAGACGTGGTGGAAACGGAAGCCGGCCTCCTCCAGGTCGCCCGCGGGGGTGATGGTGGCGCCCGCCGCCGCGCTCTCGGCGACCGTGCGTCGCCGGCTCCCGAGGGCGTAGCGGAAGTCGCTGACGTAGACCGGTGACGTCACGGCACCAAACCCTCGGTCAGCTGCCGGATCAGCACGTCCCGGCGTACTGACCGCTTCGCGGTCTTGGGCAGCTCGGTCTCGCGGACCAGGACCATCGTCGGGCGCTTGTAGCCGCTGAGCCCGCGCGTGAGCCGTGCGACGTCGTCGGTGAGCGCCTGTGCGAGTGCTTCGTCATCCGGGTAAGCGGCGCGCGTCTCGTAGGTCGGTACGACGACTGCGCACACCTGCTCGAGCCCGGCCTGGCGGCCGTCCGCCTCGGTCATGGGCACCACGCACACCTCGAGCAGCAGCGGGCTGGCGTCGATCGCGTCCTCGACCTCCTCGGGCTGCACCTTCTTGCCGCTCTCGAGCACGATGATGTTCTTAGCGCGGCCGACGACGTAGAGGTAGCCGTCCTCGTCCAGCCGCCCGAGATCGCCGGTGTGGAACCACCCGTCCCCGTCGGTGGCCGGGTCCAGGCTCCCGTCGGCCTGCCGGTACCCGGCCATCAGGCCCGGGCCGCGCAGGAGCACCTCGCCGTCGCGCAGGCAGAGCTCGGGGCCGGGCAGGGGCCGGCCCACCGACCCCGGCCGGTTGCCGTCGGGGGTGTTCATCGTCGCGGTCGGTGCCATCTCGGTCAGCCCGTAGCCCTGGATGACGGGGACACCCAGTCCGGCGTACGACGCGAGCAGCTCTTCCCGCACGGGCGCTCCGCCACAGAACAACCCGCGCAGTGACGCGCTGGCGGCGGGCTGGCGGCGGAGCTCGGGCTCGAGGATCCGGAGCAGCAGCGGTACGACCATCATGCGGGTGACGCTGTTGTCGGCGATCGCGGTGACCAGCTCGTGCGGCATCAGCGAGGTGACGACGTACAGCGTCGCGCCGGTGCGCAGGCAGGCCAGCACGCCGCAGACGGCCAGCATGTGATGCAGCGGGAGCACGGTGAGCCAGTGGTCGTCGTCGGAGATGGCCTGCGCGTCGACGAGCTGGGTGACGACGTAGTCGACGTTGCCGTAGGTCAGGCAGACGCCCTTGGACCTCCCGGTCGTACCGGACGTCCACACGAGGAGGGCGGTGTCGCTCGCCGCGCGGACGACGTCCTCGCCGCCGGCGGCCGGGAGCGCGGCGAGCTCGTCGAGCGGCAGGACGGGCCGCGCCGAGCCGATGTCCGCCAGGGCGCCGGCAGCGTTTTCGTGCGCGGCGGCGGCGACGACCAGCGCCGACGCGTCGGTGCGGCGGAGGAGGGCGCTCAGCTCGTCACGGGTGAGCCCGGGATCAAGAGGTACGACGACGGCGCCGGCCCGTAGAACGCCGAACCAGGCGGCGAGCCAGTCGGCGCCGGCAGAGCCGATGAGCGCCACGCGGTCTCCGGGCAGCACCGCCTGCTGCACCAGCCAGGAGCGCACGCGGGCGGACCGGTCGTCCAGGTCGGCGTACGTGGCGGGGGCAGCACCGCCCGCGGGGAGCGTGACGATCGCGTCGCGGGCCCGGACGTCGTCGTCACTGCTGTGCAGGAGTGAGGAGACGAACCCCGCCGATCCCCGCGCACTCACATGCAGTAGCTCCCCCGAGTGCATATGCGCAGTGTGCGCGATCGTGACCAGCTCCGCCGTAGTCGGACCCGGGACATCCGGGTTGCCTGGTCAGACTCTGCGCCAGGTGGCCTGGTTACCATCCGGTAATGACCGGGGGCGAGCGGGGCTGGGATCGGGTCACGCTGCCGGGATCCGGCGAGGACCGGCTGTTCTTCGCGCAGGTCCGCGAGGACCCCCTGCTGGAGATCGAGGCGCTGGCGCCCGCGCCCGGCGAGACCGTCGTCGTGGTCAGCTCGGGTGGCTGCACGGCACTCTCGCTGCTCGCCGCGGGGGCCGGTCGCGTGGTTGCGGTTGACCTCAACACCGCGCAGAACCACGTCGTCGAGCTGAAGGCCGAGGCGCTCGCCCGGCTGCCGGCGGGAGAGGTCGTGGCGTTCCTCGGCGCAGCACCGGGGAGCGACCGCTGGTCGACGTACCTCGGGCTGCGCGAAGCGCTCTCGCCCGCCACACAGGCGTACTGGGACGACCGTCGCCGGACGATCGAGAAGGGCTTGCTGGCGGCGGGGGTGAGCGAGCGGTTCATCGGGCTGGTCATCGCCGTGATGAAGGCCGGCATCCATGGCCGCCGCAGGATCGGCCGGCTGCTCGCGTGTCGCACGTTGGACGAGCAACGCGCGCTCTACGGGCGAGAGTGGGACAACCGGCGCTGGCGGCTGCTGTTCAGCGCATTGCTCAACCGCGCCGTCTTCCGCAAAACCTACGACCCCGCGTTCTTCGCGCACGTAGAGAACCCGAGCTTCGCCCGGCATTTCCACGGACTGGTCGAGCACGGGCTCACCGAGGTGCCCGTGCGGGACAACTACTTCCTGCACCAGATGCTGACCGGCCGGTACCCCATCGACGTCGACAACGGGGTGCCGCCCTACCTTGCGGAGTCGTCCACGGGTGCGCTGACCGGCCTGCGTGACCGGCTGACGCTGGTCGACGCGGCGTACGGCGACTATCTCGCGACCTGCGAGGACGGCAGCATCCACGGCTTCGCGCTGTCGAACATCGCCGAGTGGCTCGACGCCGGCCAGCTTGACGCGCTGTTCGCGGAGATCGTGCGCACCGCTGCGCCCGGCGCACGGTTGGTCTTCCGCAACTTCGTGGGATGGACCGAGGTCCCGGAGCGCTGGCGGGACCGCGTGGTCGAGGACCGCGCGCGCGGCGAGGCGCTGATCCTGCGGGACCGCAGCCTGCTGCAGCGCCGGATCGCTGTGTGCACGATCGCCGACGCGGCGTGAGCAACCGTCCACGGATCAGCGCGGTTCGCGAGGCCGCACCAGCGGACAACGAGGCCCTCCTGGCGCTCACGGCGGCCTGTCCCATGGAGGGCGACATCGGGCTCTGCGTCGAACGCGCGCCCGACTTCTTCGCGCTGAACGCCCTTGAGGGCGATACCTGGCGGGTCGCTGTCGTCGACGGAGAGGAGGGCCGGCCGATCGGCTGCGTCGCCCTAGCCGAGCGCATGGCGTACCTGGGTGGCAAGCCCACGCGCACGATGTACGTCAGCGATCTCAAGGTGTTGCCCGCCTATCGGGGCACCGGGGCGGCCGACGCGCTGACCGAGTACGCGCGGGACCTCTGCGTGCAGCGGGGCGGCGAGGACATTCCGACCTTCCTCACCATCCTGGCGGGCAACGACGCGATGGAGCGACGGCTGTCCGGCCCGCGCGGGCTGCCGCATCTGCATCGCTTCGGCACCATCCGGTCGCACTCGGTGCCGCTGCTCTGGCGGCGCAAGGCATCGACTCCGACCGCGCTGACGCTGGCCCGCGGGCGAGCCGAAGACATCGACGAGATGGCCGCGCTGTGGCAGAGGGTGGCGCCCACACGGCAGTTCGCGGCGGCGCATGACGCCGCTTCCTTTGCCGCCTGGATCGAGTCTGCGCCGGCCCTCGAGCCGTCGTCGTACCTGCTGGCCCGGGACCGCACTGGTGCGCTGACCGGCTTCATCGGGTTGTGGGACCAGCATTCGTTCAAGCAGCTCGTCGTCACCGGCTACTCGCGGCGCCTCAAGGTCGTCCGGGCCGCGTTCAACGCTCTTGCCTCCCTGTTCGGCGCGACGAAGCTGCCACCACCGGGGGCGGCTCTGCGCTTCGTCACCGCCGTCCACATCTGCGTACCGGGCGCGTCACCCGAGGTGTTGCGCGCTCTGGTCCTTCGGGCTTACGCCGACCTGCGCGGCAAGGGCTACTCGTTCCTCAACATCGGATTGGCCGTCGATGATCCGCTGTCCAGTGCGCTGGAGGGGCTCCTGGCGCAGCCGACCGACGTGTGGGCCTGCATGGGTACGGTCAGCGGTCCCTACCGAGGGCCGGACGTGACCGACCGTCCCGTGCACCACGAGATCGCGCTGGTATGAGCCTTCCCGCTCCATCGCCGCTATCGTGGCCGCCTCGCGTCTGGGGGGATGGCCGATGACGATGGGACCGGGCGGGACACCGGCGGACTGGTACGCCGACCCGAGCAACCCGCAGCAGATGCGCTACTGGGACGGCAACCAGTGGACCGAGCATGTGTCCGCCGCGCCGGCCGCCGAGCCCGATCCTGAACCGATGGGCACGTTCGACCTCTCGCCGGCGCCGGCTGCGGTGGCCGCGCCGTCGGGCCGCAGCCGGGTCCCGCTGGTCGTGCTGCTGGTCGTCGCCGCCCTCGCCGCCGGCTTCGGCGCCGGCTACTACGTCGGCAGCGACGACGCGGCTGAGCCGGCTGCAGTCGTGCCGAGGCAGACCGGCGGCGCGTCACCCACGAAGGCCGACGCGGTCGTCGACGAACGCACGCGGACGCTCGAGCTGAAGTCCACGCTCAAGAGCGCGGCGACGGCCCAAGAGGTCTACTTCACGGACTACAGCACCTATACGAAGGACGTGAAGGAACTCGTGAAGGCGGGTCTGGTCATCCCGCCGAAGATCACGCTGACCGTGACCAGCGCGAGCGACAAGGCGCACTGCATGAAGGCGGTGCACGCCGATGCGCCGGCCAAGTTCTGGTACATCAGCGCTCCGCCGACCGCCCCCAACGCCTACACCGGCGAGCCCACCCAGGCCCCCTGCACCTAATCCACTCGGCTCCGCTCGCGTGGAAACCTAGGGTGGAGCGGTGACGGTCTTCCGGCGGTACGCCGCGCTGCTGCGACTGCCGGGCGCTGTGCCCGCGGTCCTGGCGGTGCTGGTCGGGCGGCTGTCCTTCGGGATGACCGGCCTGGCCGTGCTGCTGCTCATCGAGGAGCGGAACGACTCGTACGCCGAGGCGGGCGTCGCCGCTGCGGTGTACGCCGTGACGCTGGCCATCGCCTCGCCGATGCGGTCGCGGACCGTGGACCGCGACGGCCAGACGCGCGTCCTGCGGGTCTCGGGCGTCGTCCATCCGCTGGCTATCGCCGGCTTCCTCGTCGCGGTGCTCAACGACGCTCCGCGTCTGGTCTATCTCCCGCTGCTGCTGGTCGCCGGCCTCGCCGTGCCACCGCTCGGCGCGGTGATGCGCGCGCTGTGGGCCGAGCTCGCGCCGGACGAGGAGACCCGTGGGACGGCGTACGCGCTGGAGGCCGTCCTCATCGAGACCTCCTTCGTGCTCGGTCCGCTGCTCGTCGGCCTGATCAGCGCGGCTTGGGGTCCGGCACCAGCGGTCGCGGCGGCCGGAGGGGCCGCGGCCGGTGGTGCCCTCGCGCTCTCGATGACCCACCTCAGCCGGCAGTGGCGTCCGCATGGCGACGTCGCGTCGCGGCACGTGGCCGGGCCCTTGGTGAGTCCGGGTATCCGCGTACTGCTGGCGGTCTTCGCCTTCACGGGCGCGTCGTTCGGCGCAGTCGAGGTGGCGGTGCCGGCCATGGCGGAGGCGGGGGGTTACCGTCCGTCCACCGGCGGCCTGCTGCTGGCGATCTGGGCAGGCGGGTCCGCGATCGGCGGTCTGGTCTACGGCGGGCGCACCTGGCGGCTGCCTGGCGAGCGGCTCTACCTCCGGCTCGTCGGGCTGCTCGCGCTCGGCGCCGCGCTGCCGATGCTGGCGCCCAACCTGCCGGCGCTCGGCGCACTGCTGTTCGTCTACGGGCTGTCGATCGCGCCGTCGGGCGCCTGCGCGAACCTGCTCATGTCGCGGCATGCACCACCGGGCACCCTGACCGAGGCGTTCGGCTGGACGACGACCGCCATCTTCCTCGGCGCCTCCCTGGGCAACGTGCTCGCCGGCCTGGTCGTCGAGACCTGGCAGCCACGTGCCGGCCTGCTGCTGACCGCCGGGCTCGGCAGCGTCGCCCTCTCCGTGGCGCTCCTCGGTCGCGTCCACCTCGCGCGGGCTCAGGTCGTGACCGCGATGACCGGCACCTGACGCGGCGGCTGCCTAGGCGGGGTCGATGAACATGACTTCGGCGAGCATCACGAACAACTGCTCCGTGAGCCGGTGGTAGCGCTCCGTGTGGGCTTCGTCCAGAAACGCGAGACGATCCATCCCGCTCAGCACGGCCTGACAGATGAGGGCGAAGTCGACCGCCGGTAGCCGAAGCTGCGCGCCGCGGCGTTGGGTCTCGCGCTCGATCAGCTGCGCGACCCGTTCCGCGCCCTCGATCTCGGCGGCCAGCAGTCGTTCCCGCACCTGCGGGTTGCGCATCGCCGCGAGCCTGAGCTCGAGCGCGAGGGCCTCCCGGCTTGCCGTGGAACCCGTCACCGCCCGCCAGGCTGCGGTCGCCACGGCGACGTCGGCGACGTTCTCGTGGGTGACCTGGTCGTCCAGCGCCTGGCCGACGGCGTCGATCTGCGCCTCGAGGTAGTGGTCGAGAACGGCGAGCAACAGGTCTTCCTTGCTGGCGAAGTTGGAGTAGATCGCGCCCCGCGTGAAGCCGGCGGCGTCGGCGATCTCCTCGAGCGAGGCGCCGAAGAAGCCCTTGGCCGCGAACGCCTCCGCAGCCGCTTCGACCAGCGCCTGGCGGGTCATGGCGCGGCGGCGCTCCGGCGTCAGGCGCTCGACGGGCATGGCCGACATCCTCGCACTCCGATGCATCCTTGACTCTTGGATACAGAAATGTATATTACATACAGAACCGCATGAGGGGAGTCGGCCATGACGGCAGACGAGGCGTTGCGGTGGGCGGACGGGCAGCTTCGCTGGGAGCGCCTGCTGACTGCCCTTCGCGAGGAGCGAGAGGTCGTACCGGTGCCGCGCGTCAGCCGGAAGGCTCCAGTGCGGACTCCCGCGGCTCCGCGGACGACTCCCCTACGTCGATCCGCGGCAGCAGCCGGTCCAGCCACTTAGGCAGCCACCAGTTGGCGTCGCCGAGCAACTCCATCGTCGCCGGCACGAGCACCATGCGGACGATCGTCGCGTCGACGAGGATCGCGACCGCGAGACCGAGGCCGAACAGCTTGAGCTGACGCTGGCTGCCCAGCGCGAAGGCCATGAAGACCAAGATCATGATCAGCGCCGCCGCAGTGATGACCCTTGCCGTCGTAGCAAGGCCGTCGGCGACCGCCTCGCGGTTGTTCCCGCCGTTCTTGTCGTACTCCTCGCGGATACGCGAGAGCAGGAAGACCTCGTAGTCCATCGAGAGACCGAAGAGGATCGCGAACAGCATCATCGGCACCCAGGCCTCGATCGGCGCGGTGTGCGAGACCCCGAAGAAGCCCTTGAGCCAGCCCCACTGGAAGACCGCGACGACGAAGCCGTAGGCCGCGCCGATGGACAGCAGGTTCATGATCGCGGCCTTGAGCGGTACGAGCAGCGACCGGAACACGACCATCAGCAGCAGGAACGACAGCACGATGACCACGGCCATGAGGATCGGCAGTCGCTTCGTCAGGTGGTCGGCGAAGTCGACGTTGAAGGCGATGAACCCGCCGACGTACGCCGTCACACCGTGCTTCTTGGCCACGTCGCGGATGTGGTGCGCGACGTCGCTCGTGGCCGGGTCCTGCGGTGCGCTCGCCGGCACGACGGTGACGATCGCCGTGTCCTGCGCCTGGTTCGGGATCACCGGCGTGACGGCGGCGACGTGCTCCTTGTCCTGCGCCACCTCGTCGGCGAAGGACTGCAGTGCTGCGGTGGTCGTCGCACCGCTGAGGGGTGCGACGACGACGAACGGCGCATTGAACCCGCGGCCGAAGCCCTCGGCCAGCAGGTCGTACGCGCGACGGGCGGTGCTGGTGCGCGGCTCGCTGCCGGCGTCGGAGAAGCCGAACGTCATGCTGAAGACGGGCAGGGCGAGGGCGACGAGCACGACGAGCGACCCCAGGGCGTAGATCGCCGGGTGATCGGCGATCCGGTGGCTCCAGCGGTACCAGAACGTCTCGCGATGCCCGGTCTCCGCGCGGTGGAACACGGGCACGTGCCACTTGTCGATGCGGTGGCGGACGTAGCCGAGCAGTGCCGGGACGAAGGTCACCGACGCCAGCATCGTGACCAGCACCGCCGAGGCCATCGTGACCGACAACGCGATGAGGAAGGAGAAGCCGACGATCATGATGCCGAGCACCGAGATGACGACGGTCGAGCCGGCGAAGAGCACCGCGCGACCGCTGGTCGAGATCGCCTCGACGACGGCGTCGCGCGGCTCCGCGCCGCCGTGCAGGGCCGCGCGGTAGCGCGTGACGATGAACAGGGCGTAGTCGACGCCGACACCCAGGCCGATCATGCCGGCCATCCCTGGGGCGAAGATCGGGACATCGAGGAAGTTCGTGTACAGCGCGAGCAGGCTGAAGCTGATGCCGATGCCGATGATGGCGGTCAGCAGCGGGACGCCCATCGCGAGCACGGAGCCGAACACGACGAGCAGCACCAGCATCGACAGCAGGATGCTGATACCGGCCTCGGCGCCGGGCTGCTCGGCGGTGGCGCCCTGGACGACGATGCCGCCGAGCTCGACCTGGAGGCCGTCCTTGCTGGCAGCCTCGGACACCGCGGTCATCTTCTCGATGTCCGGTGGCAGCAGGGTGAACGCCTTCACGCTGAAGGTGACGTCGGCGTAGAGGATCCTGCCGTCGGCTGAGATCTGCCGTCCCGCGGACTGGTCGGTGAACGGGTTCTGGACGCCCTTGACCTTGTCGACGGCCTTGAGGTCCGCGAACACGGCCTCGACCCGCGCGCGGTCGGCGGTCAGCCCCTTGTCGGACTTGATGACCAGCTGCGCGGAGTCGCCGGCGGCGTCGGGGAACTTCTCGCGCAGCAGGTCGTAGGCCTTCTGCGACTCGAACTCCGGCGCGCTGAAGTCGGTGGCGAACTTGCCGCCGAACGCGGCACCGACGAAGCCGATGCCGACGAAGGCGACGATCCAGAGCAGGACGACACGACGCTTGTTGTCGTAGCACCAGCCGGCAAGACGACCCACGACGAACCTCCCCAGATGCGACCGACCCGGACATTTAATCGGGTAGGAGCGACATTTCCCCCACTTCCTCGCGCAGCGCCCGCTCGGGTAGTCGCCAGGACACCCAGAGTGAGACGAGCGCCACACCCAGCCCGGTCAGGAAAACGCCCGGGAGGGCGTGCGCGTACGCCGAGGAGTCGTGCGCGCGCCCGGCCAGCCCGGCGTTGAGGATGCCCCCGAGGATCGGCGTACCCACGGTGTTGCCGAGAGCGCGGCAGAGCAGCGCGGTGGACGTGGCGGCGCCGAGCTGGCGCGGGTCCGCGCTGTTCTGCACCGCGAGCAGCGAGGTCTGCATCGCGAAGCCGACGCCCGTGCCGAGCAGCAGCACGTAGCCGCCGACGAGCACCAGCGGCGCGTCGCGGCCGAGCGTGGCCAGCAGGCCGACGCCGACCGCCGAGCAGGCCGCCCCGGCGATCGGCCACACGCGGAGGCGCCCGGTGCGCTCGACCCAGCGGCCACTGACCAGCGTGCCGAAGGCTGCTCCGAACATCAGCGGCATCAGCGTCACACCGGACCGCGTGGGAGAGAGCCCGCTGACCTCCTGCACGTAGATGGGGACGAAGAACAGCCCGCACCACAGCAGCAGCCCGCTGGTGAAGTTGATGCCCGCGGCGACCCGGATGACGCGGTCGGCGAAGAGTGACAGCGGCACGACCGGCTCGACAGCGCGCCGTTCGCGGAGGACGAAGAGCACGGCGAGCAGCACCACGCCGGAGCCGAGCGCGAGGCTGGCCGGCGACCCCCACGCGACCTCGCGGCCGCCGAGCGTCGCGAGCAGGACGAGGCAGACGAGCGCCGTGACGAGCAACCCGCTGCCCGCCCAGTCGAGCGCGTGCGCGATGCGCCGCGACGGGACCCGGAGCATCGCGGTGACGATCGCGATCGCGATGACGCCGAGCGGCAGGTTGATGAGGAAGGCCCACCGCCAGCTGAGGTGGTCGACGAACAGACCCCCGACCACCGGGCCGGTCACGCTGGCGATGACGAAGATGACACCCTGGTAGCCCATCCACCGCCCGAGCTGGCGGGCCGGTACGACGTCCGCGAGCGCCGCCATCGCGAGGGTGGCCAGCCCACCGCCACCCAGCCCCTGGCCGAAGCGCGCGACGAGCAGCTGCGGCATCGACTGCGCCAGCCCGCAGGCGGCCGAACCGACAAGGAAGACGACCAGCGCGACGATGAGCACGCGCTTGCGGCCGTACAGGTCGCTGACCTTCCCGTAGAGCGGCATCGACGCGACCATCGCGAGCGTGTACGCCGTGATGACCCAGGTCACGTGGGTCAGGCCGCCGATGTCGCGCACGATCGACGGGAGGGCGGTGGCCACGATCGTGCCGTCGAGAGTGCTCATGACCTGGCCGAGCTGCAGGCCCACGAAGATGACGACGGCGCGCCGGCCCGGCCGGTCGATGCGTGTCGTCTTCGCCACGTCCGCACTCTGGCAGAACACCTGACGGCGTTCCGCGTCGTTAGGTATGCGAGTCTGGCCAGCAAGAAATCCGACAAGGGGGACCAATGCCGTCACGCCGGCGCTCCATGCTGCTCGTCGTCGTCGCGGGGGTCGCCGGGCTCGCCACGCTGAGCTCCGCGGCGCCCGGCGGCACCGGCGCGGTGACTGCAGCGGCCACGACCGCCGCCGAGCGCCCGTTCACGGTGGCGCCGCGCCGGGCGGTCCCCGAGGACCGCTTCGCGATGGCCGGCGGCTGCTACTCCCTCCGATCGGTCGGCACCGGTGGCTACCTGTCGCACGGCTACGGAACCTTCGTCGCGCGACCCAAGAACGTCACCGCCCCGGAGAAGTTCCACTTCCGCGCGCTGGACCTGGGCCGCTACCTCCTCTACGGCACGCAGAGTGACTTCCTCGCCGGCCCGCGACCGCTGCTCGCCGACGGCGTACGCCCGGTGACGGAGGTCGTCGAGGGCTACGCGAAGGGCACCTTCGACGAGCGCATCGACCCGATCCGTGACCCGCTGGTGGGTGGCATCGGGCAGCTGGCCGACGGCTCAGACGTGCTGACCACCGAGGTGAACGACGCCGTGCACGCGGCACGCCTGCCGAAGCACTCCGCCGAGTGGGAGGTGCGCCAGGCCGGCAACGGCGTCTTCACGCTGCACCAGTACGCCGACGACCACGACATCGCGAACCCCGGTCCGCTCGACGCTCCGGTCACCGGCACGCTCGTCGTCGGCGACGACGGCAGCCTGTCCATCGCCGACGGCGAAGACGGCGGCGAGGCGGCACGCTTCCGGCTCGAGCAGGCCACGGACTGCGCGCCGTGGGCCGAGGCCGACATCGGCGTCACCGGGCCGGTCGGCACCGGCGCGACGCCGTACGGCGAGGCGCGCGGCTTCGTCGACGCGCACCTGCACATGATGGCGTTCGAGTTCCTCGGCGGCATGGCACGCTGCGGCCGCCCCTGGCACCCCTATGGCATCAGCTACGCCCTCGTCGACTGCTGGGACCACCTGCCCGGCGGTCATGGCGCGATCCTCGAGGCGGGCGTGTCCGGCGCGGACCCGGTCACCGGCCACGACACGGTCGGCTGGCCGACGTTCGGCTACTGGCCGAAGCACGGGTCGCTCACCCACGAGCAGGTCTACTACCGCTGGCTGGAGCGCTCGTGGCGCGGCGGCCTGCGCATGTTCACGAACCTGCTGGTCGACAACTCGGTGCTCTGCGAGCTCTACCCGCTCAAGAAGAACAGCTGCAACGAGATGGACGGTGTCCGACTGCAGGCGCAGCGGCTTCGCGAGCTCGAGCGCTACATCGACGCTCAGAGCGGCGGTCCCGGCGAGGGCTGGTTCCGCATCGTCACCGACCCGTTCCAGGCCCGCCGTGTGATCAACGCCGGCAAGTTGGCCGTGATCATGGGCATCGAGGTCTCGACGCCGTTCGACTGCTTCGAGCTCATGGAGATGCCCCGCTGCTCCGAGACCGACATCGAGGCGCAGCTCGACGATGTGTACGCCATGGGCGTGCGCCAGATGGAGCTGACCAACAAGTTCGACAACGCGCTGACCGGCGTCACCGGCGACGGCGGCACGTTCGGCCTGCTGGTCAACAACGCCAACCGGCAAAAGACCGGCCACAACTGGAAGATGCAGACCTGCGAGGAGCCGGCGAACCTCCCCGAGCACGACCACCGGCACGACAAGACGCAGATGAACATCGCCGACGAGTCGGACGGCGCGATCGGCCGCGACGCCATCTTCGGCGCGGTTCTCGCCCAAGTCGGCCCCACCGGTGCGTCGCAGCTCTATCCGGCGTCGCCGCACTGCAACACCATCGGGCTGACCGACCTCGGTCACTTCGCGCTGAACGGCCTGATGAAGCGCGGCATGCTCTTCGACCCGGACCACATGAGCGCCAAGGGTCGGCTCGAGTCGATGGAGCACGTCGCCGCCGCGAAGTACTCCGGCGTCGTGTCCAGCCACTCCTGGGCGGACGAGCCGACGTACCGGGCGATCCTGCGGGTCGGCGGCACCGTGACGCCGCACGCCGGCGGCTCGGACGGTTTCGTGAAGAAGTACCGGCGCATGAAGTCGTACGCCGACCCGCGCTACCCGTTCGGCATCAGCTTCGGCTCCGACATCAACGGCTTCTCGACCCAGGGCGGCCCGCGCAACCCGGACGAGACGACCGACGTCGACTACCCGTTCACCAGCTTCGCCGGCGTGCGGGTCGACAAGCAGGTCAGCGGCCGCCGGGTCTTCGACATCAACGCCGACGGGCTGGCGCACCACGGCCTCTACCCGGACTGGGTCGAGGACGTGCGCGTGCAGCTGGGCAAGGACGGCCCGGCCTTCCTCGCCGACCTCTACCGCGGCGCGGAGCAGCTGCTGCAGACCTGGGAGCGGGCCGTCGGCG
Organism: uncultured Frankiaceae bacterium; assembly: GCA_964651395.1. Classification (GTDB taxonomy): domain Bacteria; phylum Actinomycetota; class Actinomycetes; order BP-191; family BP-191; genus CAZYXZ01. The sequence goes on along the minus strand of CAZYXZ010000003.1, from coordinate 17,358 downwards.
TCAAGGGCAACAGCTGCCGCACCGACATCGCGGACCTCTCGGCCTCGGACGTCGGCCGGATCCGCGGCGGCATGACGCCGGAGCAGGTGCTGGCCGCCGTCGGCCAGCCCGACTCCCGCCGCGGCACGGTGTTCACCTACTGCGGCGCGCGCGGGCGTGTCACCGTCCGCTTCGACGGCGCCGGTCGCGTCGCGGGAGTCGTCACCGGCCGCTGATCTCCCAAGTCTCCACGGATGGGCCGAAGCTAGATCCAGCCGAGCTCGCTGAACTGCGGGAAGCCGCCCTGCCAGATGCCGAAGCCGGCGAGCAGCAGGAAGCTCAGCCCATACGCCGCGAGCAGCAGCCGGGCGGCCGCCTGCTGCCGCCGCTGCCACCCCCAGACGGCGTAGCCGATCGCGACCGCGAGACCGAGCACCGGCGTGCCGCCCTCGATCGTGTTGTTGGTCCAGGTCAGGCCGAACAGCGCGGCGAGCAGGAAGCTCGCCCGGTGCGCCTGCAGCCCGGTGCGCAGCAACGTCAGCGTCAACGCGCCGACGACGATCGTGTGGCCGACGTAGGTGATGTAGTGGCTCACCACCTCGTCCCACAGGTGCGCCGCGTCCTCGGCCAGGCCGACCGGGTCGGCGTTGTTGATCGAGTTGGCGCCGAGGTGCAGGCCCTGCCCCTGCGCGTAGAGCAGCGCCCCGAGTCCGAAGAGCACCCAGTCGCTGCGCTGAGCGCCTGCTGCCTTGAGCACGGCGGCCGCTCCGCCGAGTACGGCGAGCGGCACCAGGAGGTCGATCCAGTCCGCCCACTCGGTCGGACCGACGGTCCCGAGCGGCTTCGCGATCGTGCCGATGTGATGGCCGAGGACGACCGCGGTGGCGTACAGCGCGAGTCGCTTCCCCGTCGTCAAGGCGCTCATCGCGTGCACCGTACTGCGCGCATCTGGATACTGCGCGCATGGAGCTGGCCTCGAGCGTTCTCATCGGCGTGATCGCCGCACTGCACCTCTGGTTCCTGGTTCTCGAGATGTTCCTCTGGGAGAAGCCGCAGGGCCGCGCCACGTTCGGCCTCTCGGCCGAGGACGCTGCCACCACGGCGTCGCTTGCGAAGAACCAGGGTCTCTACAACGGCTTCCTGGTGGCCGGGCTGGTCTGGAGCCTGATCGCGAACGAGCCACTCGACTTCCGGCTGCGCGTCTTCTTCCTGAGCTGCGTAGCCGTCGCCGGCGTGTTCGGCGCGCTCACCGCCTCGCGGCGGATCCTCTACGTACAGGCGCTGCCCGCCGTCGTCGCCCTGCTGTTGGTGCTCGTCTCCCGCTAGGGCTTCTTGCCGATCGCGTTCCAGGTCCACCAGCTGCCTTCGCCCTCGCCGTACTCCGGGCCGTTCGGCTTGGGGCTCGGCGCGCTCGCGGTCGGCTGCACCGCGGGCGGAGCGATCGGTTGCGTGACGGGCACGGTCACCGGCGCGTCGACCCGCACGACCGGCGTCAGCGCGATCGTCACGCCGCGGCCGGCGCCCACCGGCGTACGAGGAGCCGGCAGGACCGGCGACGAAGCCGGCTGGGGGACGACGGCGGCCGGGTCCGGACGTCGGACGTCCGGCTCCGGCTGGCCGACGACCGGGAAGGTCTTCTCGGCGGCGGCGGCGGTGGACGGGTGCGCGCCGTCGGACTGGAGCCGGGGGATCGCCACGCTGGCGCAACCGAAGAGCACGACGGCCGCAGCCACGCCGAGCAGCGGCCGGCTCACCGGACCGGAGAGGGTCAGCTCAGGGCGCCACGCGACGTGCGACGCGGAGCGTGTGCTGCGCCGGACCAGAGCCACCGTGAGCAGTACCGACGTGACGGTCAGCGCCAGCAGCGCGACGACCGCCGACCACCACGTGTCACGGTCGCCCGCGACGGTCGCGGTGATCGCCTCGACCGCCCAGTGCGCGCCGGTGAGCGCCCTGATCTGCCGGATGCCGGGCACGGTGAACAGCGACGCCGGACCGCCGGTGAGGGCCATCTGCGTCACCATCGCGATCGGCAGCAGGGTCAGCGCCTTGTCCATGGTGGTGACGAGCGCGGAGATGAGCAGTGCCATGCCGACGGCGGCGAGACCGACCAGGACGCCCGCGACGATGAGCTCGGCGAGGCCGGAGGAGAGCACGGAGCCGCGCGGGAGCGGACCCTGCCGCAGCGTCGCGACGACGGTGAGGACGCTGACCTGCGCGCTGGTGACGACCGAGAGCGACAGCATCTTTGCGCTGACGTACGCGCTCGGCGCCAGCCCGGAGCCGACCTCGCGGCGCAGGATCATGCGCTCCTTCACGATCTCGCGGATCGCGTTGGTAGCGCCGAGCCACGTGGCGCTCACGGCCAGGAACATCGCGACGGACGCGGTGCTGGCGCTCGTCGGCGCCGCGCCCCACGGACCGAGGGCGTTGGGCGCGATGACGGCGTAGAGAAGGAGGCCGAGCATCGGGCCCTCGAGCAGCAGCAGCGCGAGATGGCGCCGGTCGGAGCGGATGAGGGCGACGTGCCGGCGTACCAGCGTGGTGAGCTGGCGCAGCCAGCGCGCGCTCGGCGTGGCGGTGTGTGGCTCGTTCGTGGGTCCGTCGGCGACCGGCGCGCCGACATAGCGGGCGTACGCCGGGTCGTCGCGGAAGCGGCGCTGCCAGCTCGTCCCCGGCTCGCTGTCGAGCGCGGCGAAGACGTCCGCCGGGTCGCGACGGTCGAAGAAGGCAGCCGCCTCGGCGGGCGGTCCGAAGAACGCGACCCGGCCGCCAGGTGCGAGGAAGAGGACGCGGTCGCACTGCTCGAGCACCGTGAGGCTGTGCGTCACGGTCAGCACGGTGCGGCCGCTGTCGGCGAGCTGCCGGAGACTGGCCAGCACGGACTTCTCGTAACCCGGGTCGAGCCCGGAGGTCGGCTCGTCGAGGACGATCAGCTGCGGGTCGCCGACCAGCTCGGCGGCGATGTTGGCGCGCTTGCGCTGCCCGCCGGACAGCGCGCCGACCGGCAGGTGGGCGGAGCCCTCGAGACCCAGCTCGGCCAGGACGCCGGACACGCGGTGCGCGCGCTCCTGCGGCCCCGTGGTCGGCGGCAGGCGCAGGACCGCGGCGTACTCGAGGGTGCGCCGCAGGTCGAGCTGCGAATGCAGGACGCTGTCCTGCGGGACGTACGCGATGCGACGCCGCGCCGCATCGTCGGCGGTGGCCAGGTCGACGCCCTCGAGCCACACGCTGCCCGACTCGATGCGCAGCGCCCCGGTCAGCGCGTTGGCGAGCGACGTCTTGCCGGCGCCGGTCGGCCCGACGACGGCGACCAGCCAGCCCTTGCGCAGCGAGAAGCTCACGTCGTCGAGCAGGCGGACGCCGTCAGGGGTGCTGGAGGTCAGTCCCTCGACGCGGAGCGTGACCGGCCGGGCCGCCTCGGCGGACGCGGCGCGTGCGCGGGGGCGGGAGGTGACGCGGTGCCGGGTCGTCGAGGTGACAGTCACGTCGAGCTCCTACGCAGGGTCGAGATCGGTCAGGGTGGTGGTGGTGTCGCACGTGAACGGGACGGTGAAGCCGTAGGCCGTGGCCTTCGCGTCGATGACGTGGTGCTGCTTCACCACGAGGCGGTATGCCGAGGAGACCCAGCTGGTCAGGTGGACCGTGCCTGTGACGTCGCCGCTGGGGGTCATGACGTAGTCGACGACGGTGACCGGTACCGAGCGGCCGTCGATGGTCAGCACGTCGGAACCGGTGACCGTGCCGACCGCGTCGATAGTCGTCTTGCCGTCGGTGGACGTCGCGCGCCAGGTCCACCGCGTGCCCTGCGGCCCGGCGAACGGCAGGAACTGCACCGGCGCTGTCGGCTTGACCGTCTTGGTGATGCCACCCGCCGCCAGGACGAGGGTGACGAGCTTGGCCGAGCCGGCGTCGTAGCGGAGGGTCAGGTCGAGGTCGGCCGGGCCGCCCTCGGTGCTCTGGTGCTGGTCGGTCCCGGTGAGCTGCGCGATGTCGAGCGTGCCGGTCGGCCCGACCTGCTGCGGGTTGCCGTTGAGCTTGGCGCTGCCGGTGATGGTGGCCGGGTAGCTGCCGACGGTCGGCTGGGTTCTGGCGACCGGTGTCGCGGGCGGGGTGCTGCTCCCGGTCGTGGGTGGGGTGACCACGACGGAGACCGGGTTGGGGATGGCCGCGGCCACGGCGGCAGCGGCGGCGCGGCGGGCGGCGACGGACGGCGTGACCGCCGGCGAGGACCCGGGTGCAGCCACGACTGCTGAGGGGGCGGTGGGCACCTCAACAGGCGGGGTTGCTGCATCGGGCTCGCTCGGGACGACGAGGGAAGTGACGGCTGGGGCGACGGCGACGTTCGCCGCGTCGCGCGAGCGGACGACCTGCGCCCCGATCGCGGCGACGGCCACGGCTGTGAGCGCGACGACGGCGCCGGTCCAGCGTGGGATGCGCGGAGCGAAGAGGGTGTCTCGGGGCATGGGCGAACCGTCGCAGACGCCCGACTGCGCCCCAATAGCCCGTCTTGGGCATCTTGCCCCGGCTGGGAGGACTAGTTACCCGTATGGTGCCGGGCCATGACCGCAGCTGCCTGGGACCTCGTCGTCCGCCGCGACGACTTCGCGAAGACCGCCGTCCTCGACCGCGAGGTGCCGGTGGCCGGCCCTGGCGAGGCGGTGATCAAGGTCGACCGGGTCGGCGTCACGGCGAACAACGTGACGTACGCCGTGGTCGGCGAGGAGATGAGCTACTGGAACTTCTTCCCGACGGAGGAGGGCTGGGGACGCGTCCCGTTGTGGGGTTTCGGCGAGGTCGCGGACTCGCAGGTCGAAGGTGTCGAGGTAGGCACGAGGCTCTACGGGTACTTCCCGACCTCGAGCCACCTCGTGATCCGGCCTGACCACCTCGACGAGCGCGGGTTCCGCGACGGCAGCGAGCACCGCCAGCCGTTGCCCGGGCCGTACAACATCTACTCGCGCACCAGCAGCGACCCGGCGTACGAGGTGGAGCGCGAGGACCTGCAGGTGCTCTACCGGCCGCTGTTCATCACGTCGTTCATGCTCGACGACTTCCTGAGCGACAACGGCTACTTCGGCGCCGACACCGCGGTGCTGTCATCGGCGTCGAGCAAGACGGCCTACGGCACGGCGTTCCTCCTCCAGGAGCATGCCGGCGGTCCGGAGGTCGTCGGGCTGACGTCGGCCGGCAACGTGGCGTTCACGGAGACCCTCGGCTGCTATGACCGGGTGCTCTCCTACGACGACGTGACGTCGCTGGCGACCGACGTGCCGACGGTGTACGCCGACTGCGCGGGCAGCCGGACCCTGCGCGTCGCGCTGCACGAGCACCTGAAGGAGAAGCTGGTCTACAACGCGGTCGTCGGCGCCACGCACTACGAGGAGTTCGGCCAGCGCACCGGACCGCTGCTCGGCGGCAAGCCGACCTTTTTCTTCGCGCCGGACCAGATCCGCAAGCGGCGCAGCGACTGGGGACCGGGCGGCGTGGAGGACAGGTTCGGCGCCGCGTGGCGCCGCTTCGCGCCGGTCGTCGAGGGCTGGGTCGACGTCGTGGAGAGCCACGGTCCGGAGGCCCTGCGCGACGTGTGGCTCGAAGTCCTCGGCGGTACGTCGGCCCCGAGAGTCGGCCACGTCATCCAGCTCTAGGCGCCGGTTTCTTCCACGGGGGCGACGATGTCGGCGGCGAGGAGACGGCGCCAGCGCTTCGCGTCGTACTGCGCCGCGGGGGTGGTCGCGATGAAGTCGGTAACCAGCTTCGCGAAGCGTTCCGGGTGGCTGCGATGCGGCACGTGCCCGGACCGCCGCATCACCTCGATGCGCGCGCCCGGCCACACCTCGGCCAGCTTCGCGGCGTGGGTCACAGGCACGATCGGGTCGCGGTCGCCCCAGACGAGCAGCGCCGGCATGCCCTCGGCGAGGTAGAGCCGGTCGCGACCTGTCACCGCCTGGCCCTTCCAGTCGATGACGCCGCGCAGTGTCCGGAGGAACGCCGCCCGGGTGGACGGATCGCGCAGCCCGCTCCACACCTCGAAGATCTCGTTGACGTCGAACGACGTGAGCAGGCCGACCTTCGTCGCGCCCTTGGCGAGCAGCTGCAGCGTCCGCCGTACCGGCCTCGTCAGTGACGCGGCGATGCCCAGCTCCGCGCCGGGCAGCGCGGCCAGCCGTAGCAAGGAGCTCACCTCGGCGCCGAGTCCCCCGGACGAGACGAGCACCAGACGTTCCACGCGCTCGGGGTACTGGTAGGCGAACTGCATCGCGACGCCGCCACCGAGGGAGTGGCCGACGAGGGTGAAGCGCTCGTAGCCGAGGAGTGTCATGAGGTCGCGCATCCCGTTGGCGAAGCCGCCGATCGAGTAGTCGGCGCGCGGCTTGTCCGACAGTCCGTGGCCGAGCAGGTCGGGCGCGATCACGGTGTGCGTGCGCGCGAGCAGGGGGACGACCTCCGTCCACGTGCGGTTGGAGTCGCCGATCCCGTGGATCAGCAGGATCGGCGGACCGGAGCCAGCGCGCACGTAGGAGCGCAGGTGACCGTGCACCACGCGGCTCTCGACCTGCGGTTCCATCAGGCCATCGTCCACTGCGGATGTTTCCGGCGCATGTCGATCACGTGCTGCGCAGCCCGGCCCGCACGAAGTCGAGCTGGTCGGGGATGGCGGAGCGGAACGTCTGGTTGTCGTGCGCTCCGTCCCGCAGGCCACCGATCGCGCTCGGCACCGCACGCATCAGGTCCTCGACCGCGGGCGCGAACGGGTCGTACCGACCGACGTCGATCCGCAGTCGCGCACGGTTCAGCGCGTCCGCCTTGTCGAAGAGGTCATGTGCCGCGAAGTCCGTAGGCCCGTCGAAGGCGCCGACGGCGACCTGCGTCGCGCGTCGCCACACGGCCGGGCCCGTCACGCAGACCGCCGCGAAGCGCTCGGGGTCCGCCGCTGCCTGGAGGAGCGCGCCGTAGCCGCCCATCGACCAGCCGAGCAGGACGATGCGGGGGTCGGTGTGCCTCGGCAGCGTGCGCGCGACCAGCGGGATGAACTCCTCGGCGACCATCCGCTGCGCGTCGGTGCCGTCCTGCCGCTTGTGCCAGTACGACGCGTCCCCGCCACTGACCGAGGCGACTGTGTACGGCAGCCGCTGCTCGGCCACGAACTTGTGCACGCCCGCAACCCGGAAGGCGTACATGTGGTCCACGGCGCGGCCGTGCAGGCAGACCAGCATGACGTCGGACCGGCGCTCGGGCGTGGCGATCGCGTAGCCGACGTCGCGGTTCATCAGCCGCGACCGGAACGTGGACTCCCGCGGCTCCGGCGCCGCGACGTCGGGCACGGGCTGGTCCGGGCCGTCGAGAAGGCCACGAGCGCGGATCGCGCGACGGATGCGCGGATCGTACGACGCGACCGTCCCGCCGGTCCCGACCACGGCCGCGGCTCCTGCTCCGATGAGCAGTCGGCGCCGGCTGATCCCCATCGCGGCATTCTGAGGCACGGCGGGAGGTTGCCGTGGCCGCCGCGTTGAAACTCAACAGACACGCCGCTCATCTCAGGAGGATCCGTGCGCCTCGCTCCCTCATCCCGTGTGCTCCGCGTCGGCCTGGCCGGTGTGCTGCTGGGCAGCGGCCTCGTCGCCGGAGGTGCGCAGGCGGCGCCCCGGTTCGCCGCGACGATCCGGTACACCGAGTACGGGATGCCGCACATCACCGCGAAGGACTGGGGTGGCGTCGGCTTCGGCTACGGCTACGCGGCCGCCAAGGACAACATCTGCATCCTCGCGGACAGCTACACGACGGTCGACGCGCAGCGGTCGCGGTACTTCGGCCCGGACGCCGGCTACGTGTTCTCGGGCAACGGCTACTCGGTCAACAACCTCAACAGCGACTTCTTCTTCCAGCAGATCATGGACGACAAGCGCATCGAGAAGATGCTCACCTTGCGCCCGCCGCACGGTCCTCGTCCGGAGATCAAGCTCGGCGTGGCCGGCTACGTCGCGGGTTACAACCGCTACCTCAAGGACATCCGCGGAGCGGCGGGCGTCACCGACCCGGCCTGCAAGGGCAAGCCCTGGGTCCGGCCGATCTCGGAGATGACGGCGTACCGGCGCTTCTACCAGCTCGCGCTGCTGGCCAGCTCGGGTGTCGCCATCGACGGCATCGCGTCGGCGCAACCGCCGCACCCGTCGCTGCCGCTCCCGGTCGCGCCCGACCCGGACGCGGCCGCGGCGTCGCTGGCGCGCGGCTTCGAGACGTTGGCCATCGGCAGCAACGCCGTCGCGGTCGGATCGCAGGGCACGGTGAACCGCCGCGGCCTGCTGCTCGGCAACCCGCACTTCCCGTGGCGCGGCTCGGAGCGGTTCTGGCAGGCGCACATCACCATCCCGGGCAAGGTGGACGTGTCCGGTGGCAGCCTGCTGGGAGTCCCTCTGGTCCTGATCGGGCACACGGCCTCGGTCGCGTGGAGCCACACGGTGTCGACCGCGTTCCGGTTCACGCCGTTCCAGCTCACCCTCGTGCCCGGCGTGCCCACGGCGTACCTCGTCGACGGCATGCCCGAGCGGATGACCACGCGCGACGTGACCGTGGACGTGCTGCAGGAGGACGGCAGCCTCGCGAAGCAGAGCCGCACGCTCTACTCGACCCGTTACGGACCGGTGCTCACGTCTCTGATCGGTCTGCCGATCTTCCCGTGGACGCCGACTGTCGCGTGGGCGCTCGGCGACGCCAACGCCGGCAACTTCCGGTACATGAACCACTTCTTCGAGGTGAACCAGGCCGCGTCGGTCCGCGACGTCCTGGCCATCCTGAAGCGCAACCAGGGCATCCCGTGGGTCAACACGATCGCGGCGGACAACAACGGTGAGGCGTTGTACGCCGACATCTCGGTGACGCCGAACGTCTCCGACGAGAAGGCGGCCGACTGCAACACCGCCGTCGGTACCGCGACCTTCCGGCTGCTCCGGCTGCCGGTCCTCGACGGAAGCCGTGCCGACTGCATGTGGGACAACGATCCGGACGCGCTGCAGCCGGGCACCTTCGGTCCGGGCCACATGCCCTCGCTCATCCGCCGCGACTACGTCACCAACAGCAACGACAGCTACTGGCTCTCCAACCCTCGCCAGCCGCTGACCGGGTTCGCGCAGATCATCGGCAACGAGGAGACCGTTCGCACCCTGCGTACGCGCAGCGGTCTGGTGATGGTCGAGGAGCGGCTCGCCGGAGTCGGTGCGAAGCACAAGGGCTTCACCCGCCAGGACCTCCAGGACCTGGTGTTCAACAACCGGCAGTACGCCGGCGAGCTGACCCGTGACGCGTTGGTCGAGCTGTGCAACTCGATGCCCGGTGGCTGGGCGCTGTCCTCCAAGGGTCCGGTCGACGTGTCCGAGGCCTGTCCCGTGCTCGAAGGATGGGACGGCCGTGACGACCCCAACAGCCGCGGGGCGCTGCTCTTCCGCCGGTTCTGGGTGAACGTCATCGGCGCGCTGCCGTCGCAGGCGTCCGCCGCGAACCAGTTCCTGCCGCTCAGCCCCTGGAAGGTCGCCTTCGACCCGGACGACCCGGTCCACACGCCGAACACGCTCGACACGTCGAACCCGCTCGTCGTGAAGGCGCTCGGCGACGCCGTCAACGACCTGGCGGGTGCCGGCATCCCGCTCGGTGCCCCGCTCAAGGACTTCCAGTACGCCGTGCGCAACGGCGCGAAGATCCCGATCCACGGCGGCCCGGGAACGCTCGGCATGTTCAACGCCGTCAACGTCACGTGGGACGCGACACGCGGCTACATCGACCCGCCGCACGGCACCAGTTTCGTGCAGGTCGTCTCGTTCACGGGAAGCCGCTGCCCGGACACGCGGACGATCCTGACCTACTCGCAGTCGGCCAACCCCACCTCACCGCACTACGCCGACCAGACCGTGCTGTTCGGGCAGAAGAAGTGGGTGCCTGGTCGCTTCTGCGAAGCGCAGATCAGGACCAGCCCGGTCCTGCGCACGGTCCGCCTCAGTCAGTAGCCCCACCGCCACTGTTGCGGGCCTCGCCATCGACGGGAGAATGGGCCGTCTGGGGGCAGGCGCGGCGCAAGCGGCTGGACGAGAGTGGGGGCAGTGACTTCAGCGGGGGGTGCTGACGCGCCGGATCTGCTCCGCCGGCTCTTCGCCGTGACCAGCGAGCTGTCCCGCGCCCGCAGCGTCCCGCAGGTCGCCGACGTCCTGCTCACGCACGGCGTCAGCAACCCCGGCGCCGAGACCCTGGCCGTGTGGCTGCTCGACGACGATGCGGCTGCACTGCGTCTGGCAGCCGCGACCGGCATGAAGGAAGGCGTGGCGGAGACCTTCGCCACCCTGCCGATGGAGGCACCGTTGCCCGGTCCGCACGTCGTGCGGCACGGCGAAGCCCTCTACATCCGCTCGGTCGTCGAGCGCGACGAGCTGTGGCCGGTGCTGGTGGGGACCCCGAGCTCGTCGGAGGCGCTCGCCGTCCTGCCCTTGCACGTGGACGGACGCACCATCGGGTGTCTCGCGCTCGGCTTCGCGGACGTGCGCGAGTTCGGGGACGCCGAACGGCAGTTCCATGCCGCGCTGGCCGACCAGTGCGCGCAGGCTCTCGAGCGCGCGCGCCTGTCCGACGTGGAGCAGCAGGCCGCCCAGCGGATGACGTTCCTGGCCGAGGCGAGTGCCGTGCTGGCCGGTTCCCTGGACGTCGACGTGGTGCTCGGCCGGATCGCCGAGCTGGTCCTGGGTGTGCTCGGGTCCATGTGCGCGGTCGACTTGGTGGGCGCCGGCGGGCGCACGCGACGCGTGGCGATGGCCCACGCCGACCCGCAGTCCCAGGAGATTCTCGCCCTGCTCCGGGAGGCGCCGATCCAGCCGGGCACCAGCGCCTACCGGGCGCTCACCGACGGCGCGACGGTCGCTCTCGACGAGGTCACCGAGGAGCGCATGCGCGCGGCCACGGACGACCCGGCGGCGTACGACCTCGTGAAGCAGCTCGCGATCGGCCCCGCGCTGCTGGTACCGCTCCGCGCGCGCGGCCGCACGCTCGGCTTGCTGTCGGTCGCCCGCCCGCGTGGCGCGTCGCTGTTCAGCGCCGACGACATCACGCTGGCGGAGCAGCTGGCCTCCCGCGCGGCGGTCGCGATCGACAACGCACGCCTGTACGCCGACCGCGCCGCGATCACGAAGGACCTGCAGGCCGGGCTGCTGCCTCCGGCGCTTCCCGCCATCCCGCACGTCGACCTGGCGGCCCGCTACCGACCGGCGTTCGAGGGTCTCGAGGTCGGCGGTGACTTCTACGACGTCTTCCCGGTCGGTGAACGCTGGGCCGTGATGGTCGGCGACGTCGTCGGCACCGGCGCGCGCGCCGCGGCGACGACCGCTGTCGTGCGGCACACCGCGCGGGCCGTCGCCTCACGCGTGTCCAGTCCGGCCGACGTCGTCCTGGCCATCGACGAAGCCCTGCGCGCCCTCGACGACGACGAGGCCTTCTGCACCCTGCTCTACGGCGAGCTCCAGGTCGGCGACGGCGGCGCCGAGCTCGCGCTGGTCGGTGCCGGGCACCCGCATCCGATGATCCGTCGCGCCGGCGGAGCCGTGGAGACGGTCGCCGCCGGGGGCACCCTGCTCGGCCCGTTCCCCGCCGCACCCGAGACGACGGTGCTGCGCCTCGCGCCGGGCGACGCGTTCGTCGCCTTCACCGACGGGGTCATCGAGGCCCGCCCCGGCGAGGGGGAGCCGATGTTCTGCGAGGAGGGGGTCGAGCAGGTCCTCGCGAGCATGGAGGGGGATGCGGCGGCCACCGCGCTGGGCGTCGAGGACGCCGTCCTCACCTTCTGCCGCGGTCAGGCGTCCGACGACGTCGCGGTGCTCGTCCTGCGCGTGGTCTGATCGGTCGATGCGCCTCGTCGTCGCCCGCTGCAGCGTGGACTACGTCGGTCGGCTCTCCGCGCATCTGCCGTCCGCGCTGCGCCTGCTGCTGCTCAAGGCCGACGGCTCGGTCTCGATCCATGCCGATGACCGCGCGTACAAGCCGCTCAACTGGATGAGCCCCCCGTGCCACCTGGTCGAGGGCGACGGGGTCTGGCGGGTGACGAACAAGGCGGGGGAGGAGCTGGTGATCACGCTGGAGGAGATCGTGCACGACTCGTCGCACGAGCTCGGCGTCGACCCGGGCCTGCAGAAGGACGGTGTCGAGGCGCATCTCCAGGAGCTGCTGGCCGACCGGTGCGAGGTGCTCGGCGCGGGGTGGACTCTGGTCCGTCGTGAGTACCCGACCGACATCGGGCCGGTCGACCTGCTCTGCCGCGATGCCGACGGCGCCAAGGTCGCCGTCGAGATCAAGCGCAAGGGCGAGATCGCCGGCGTCGAGCAGCTGACCCGTTACCTGCAGCGGCTCGAGCTCGATCCGCTCCTGCGCCCGGTGCGCGGGGTGCTGGCGGCGCAGCAGTTCACCGCTCAGGCCAAGGTGCTCGCCGCAGACCGCGGCATCACGTGCATCCAGCTCGACTACGACAGCCTGCGCGGCATCGAGCCAGGCACGCCGACGCTGTTCTAGTCCCCGTCGGCGACCGGGTACTCGGGGTTGCGCCGGGCCCGGAACGGGTCCGGCGCCGGGGGTGCCTCCATGTCCGTCCGGGGGGCGTTGGCGAGAGTCAGCCCGGCGAAGGCGAAGGCGTCGTCGACGAGCAGCTCGGCGTTCCAGCCGTAGGTGAGCCCGTGCACCGTCGTGCGGACCCGGTAGACGACGATCTGGTGCTTCCACGGCCGGTCGTACATGACCGAGACCGAACCGATGAGCTTGCTCTCCCCGGGGTTGTGCGCGTCGAGCCAGGGCCGGTCGTAGCGCTCCCAGTGCGACACGGTGGCGCGCCACAGACCGTTGTTCGCGACGTCGTGGCGGCGCAGGGCAGCGACGATCTGGGCGGCGGCCTGTTCGGGTGCGAACGCCGCCGGCCGGATGACATCGTGCTGGTCTTGCAGCGCGAGCACCCTGTTCCTCCCCGGTGCGCTCGTGAGGGTGCAATCGTATCGTGAGCGCAGGAGACCGGGAACGGGGTGTGCCGTGCAGTACGTCTACGACAGCCGCGGGCGCTACATCGCGGTCATCGTCGGCACGCGGCTGTTCTCACGCACCGGCAAGAACATCGGCCACTGGCTGGAGCGTCAGGAGATCTTCATCGACCAGAAGGGCCGCTATCTCGGGGAGCTGTACGAGCGGCAGCGCCTCCTGCACAACAAGTACAGCCCGCACCTCTACAACTTCTTCGGACTTCTCGGCCAGTTCGGGACGATTGGCAAGAATGAGGACCCCGGTCGCGTGGGGATCATCGGCATGCCGCTGGGCTACGCCGACGTGGACCCCGGCCGTCTCGGTTAGGGCGCGACGCGCAGGTTCGACAGCACGGCCGCCGCGACGGTGGCGTCCCCGGTGACCTCGGCCGCGCCCGGGTCGGCATCCGCCCGGCCGCAGGCGAGGGCGAGCGCCGCATCGAAGGGCATCCTGACCACGACGTCCGCCTCGCCGGTCTCGGTGCGCTCGACGCCGTCCCCGACGCCGCGGAAGCCCAGGGACCGCACGGTAGGCCCGGTGATGTCGACCCGCAGGGTCACGCCGTCGGGGAGTACGCCGGCCAGCGTGGTCGGCCACGCGAGCGTGTAGCGGTCGAGGGTGAGCTCGGCCGCCGGTCCGCTCTCGTGCCCCCGGCGGCCGGTCGCGCGCCGGATGTCCTGCTCGTGCGAGTAGATGTCCACGACGCGGATCCCGAGCGAGCGGCCGAGCGGCACCTTGCCGAAGAAGCCGTCGACCTCCGCCTTGAGGTCGGTGTCCTCCGTCAGCGTGCGCAGCGCGGCCATCCGCTCGGCGACGACGGCGCGGAGCTCGGCGAGCACCTCGGACGACGGCGTCTGCCGGCGAGCCTCTATACCGGCCTCCATGAAGCGCCCGCTGTCGCTGGCGATGTGCGGCAGGTCCGGCACGGCGGTCTCGGTGCGCTGACGGCCGGCCAGGAGGCTCTCCAGGTCGGCGACGTGGCTGAACTGGTCGTGCACGCTCCAGCCGGGACACCCGGTCGGCGTGGCGAAGTCGGCGGGGCCGAGCTCGTCGCCGAGGGCGAGCAGCGAGTCGAGCGTGTCGGCCAGCGCGGCCACGAGCTGCGGAGCGGTGCGCATGAATCGTCTCCCTGCGACGTACGGTGGCCCTACCGGAGGGAAACGATGCCACGCGTCACGCTGCTCACGCTGCTGGCCGGCCTCACCGCGGCCTGCGCGCAGAGCGGCACGCCGGTCGGTGTGCAGGCCAGCCCGTCGGCGTCGTTCGACCCGCCGAGCCAAGCGCCGGTCGTCGTGCGGACGACGTTGCCCGTGCCGGGCCTCTCCCAACCGGCTGCCACGACGGCGGCGCCGGCTGCCGGAAGCGGGCCGTACACGTTCCCGATCCAGCCGGCGAGCGGCGTCACGTACGCCCGCAGCCATCACGACTACCCGGCGACGGACATGTTCGCGCCGTGCGGCCGCCCGGCCGTCTCGCCGGTGGCCGGTCGCGTCGACGAGGTCACGCTGGTCGACACCTGGCGCAAGCCGCCCGACGACGGCGCCACGCGCGGCGGCCTGTCGGTGAGCGTCGTGGGGGACGACGGCGTCCGCTACTACGGCAGCCACCTGCGCGCGGTCGCGTACGGGATCGAGCCCGGCGTCCGCGTCTCCGCCGGGCAGCAGCTCGGCGAGGTCGGCAACACCGGCAGCGCGCGCGGCACGGCGTGCCACCTGCACTTCGGCATCTCGCCGCCGCGCGGTCCCGGCGACTGGGAGGTACGCCGCGGCGTCGTCTACCCGTGGCCGTACCTGGACTCCTGGAGGTCCGGCGGCCAGCAGTCCCCCGCCCCCGCCGTAGCCACCTGGTCCGCCGCCCACCCCTGACCCCAAATCTGGATCTCACGTACCAACAGGGGTCGGTTTCCGACCCCTGTTGGTACGTGAGATCCGTTTAGGCGGGGGGAGTGAGCTCGTGGACGGTGCCGTCGAAGCCGGTCGTGAAGAGGTGGTTCGCGGCCCAGCCGGGGCCGCGGCCGAACTTCACCGCCGAGACCAGCAGCATGCCGCCGGCGATGACGCAGTGGTCGCCGGTACGCGGGTCGAGCCGGATCACCTGGCCGCCACTGTTGGCGGTGACGTAGAGGATGCCGCGCCGGTCGATGGTCAGGTCGTCGAGACCCTTCGGTACGCCGATGTCGAACAGCGAGGCGACCAGCTCGATGCGCGAGGGGTCCCGCAGCGCCACGCGGTAGACGTTCGCGGGCAGGTTGAACGTCGTGGCGACGTAGAGCCAGGTGCCGGTGGGGTCGACGGCCAGGCCGTTGGTGTCCGGCAGGTCGGCCCACTCGAGCTGCGGGTGCGCCGGGTCCTTCGCGGGGATCCGGGTGATCGCGCCGTTGGGCACGTCCCGGCTCGTGAACGCGTCGCCGTTGGGGGCGAAGACCAGCCCGTTGGGCATGATCAGCCCGGTCGCGTAGGTGGTCCGCCGGCCGGTGCGCAGGTCGATCTGCTGGATCGTGCCGTCCTTGGTGCCGAGCAGCCCGGACTGCAGGCCGTCACCGGTGTTGGCGAAGAGAGTCCGGCCTCGCACGCGCAGCCCACCCGGGCGGTCAACGTCCGCGGCGACGGTCGTTGTACGGCCGTCCGGTGTCAGCCGTTCGACCGCGTCGCGGTCGCTTGCGGACAGCAGCATGCCGCCGGTGCCGTCGGGCTCCAGGTTCTCCAGTGAACCGAGCCCGCTGGCCACGGTTCGTACGGTCCACGGCGCGCAGGGGTCGGCCGCCTGCGCCGTCCCGAGGGCCGGCGCGACGGACAGCACCAGCGCCGCGCCCAGCGCGGCGTGCCACACTTTCACCGTGGTTCCCGTCCCCGTCATCCTCGTCGAGTTCCTGGTCGCCTTCGGCATGGCGCTGTTCCTTGCTAACGCCGTAGCCCTCGTGCGGTTGCGGCGTGAGGGGAACTGGCCTCCTGAGCGTCCCTCCGGAACCGCCGTGCGCGCCCCCAGTCGCGTGAGGATTCTCTCCGGACTGACCGTTGGCCTGCTGGTGGCCCTCTGGGCGATCGCCACGTTCGTGACCAAGGGCTACTCCCTCTAGAGTCTGGCGTGTCCGGCCGGCGGCGATCCCGTCGTGCGGGCAGTTGCCGAACAAGGAGACCGAATGCAGGGCAGCGACACTGCCGACGGCGAGCTGGTCCAGCTCCTCACGCCCGAGGGTGAGCGTGTGGGGCACCCCGAGTACGACGTCGAGCTCACCGACGAGGAGTACCGCCAGCTCTACCGGGACCTCGTCCTGGTCCGCCGTATCGACGTCGAGGCGACCGCTCTGCAGCGCCAGGGTGAGCTCGGCATCTGGGCCTCGCTGCTCGGCCAGGAGGCCGCCCAGGTCGGCTCCGGCCGCGCCCTGCGGGCCGGCGACATGGCCTTCCCGACCTACCGCGAGCACGGGGTCGCCTTCACGCGCGACGTCGACCCGCTGAAGCTGCTCGGCCTCTTCCGGGGCGCCAGCAACGGGGGTTGGGACCCCAACGAGAAGAACTTCGCGCTCTACACGATCGTCATCGGCTCGCAGACCTTGCACGCCACCGGCTACGCGATGGGCGTCCAGCGCGACGGCACCGACGACGCCGTCATCGTCTACTTCGGCGACGGGGCGTCGAGCCAGGGGGACGTCAACGAGGCGTTCATCTGGGGCGCGGTGTTCAACGCGCCGATCGTCTTCTTCTGCCAGAACAACCAGTGGGCCATCTCCGAGCCGTTGGAGAAGCAGTCGCGCATCCCGCTCTACCAGCGCGCGCGCGGCTTCGGCTTCCCGGGTGTGCGCGTCGACGGCAACGACGTCCTCGCGACCCTCGCCGTCACGCGCGCGGCACTCGACCGGGCTCGCGAAGGCAGCGGCCCGACACTCGTCGAGGCGTTCACCTACCGCATGGGCGCGCACACGACGTCCGACGACCCGACCCGCTACCGCCTGTCGAGCGAGCTCGAGGCCTGGAAGCTCAAGGACCCGCTCGAGCGGATGAAGTCGTTCCTCGTGCGCAACCAGCTGGCCGGCAAGGACTTCTTCGAAGCGCTCGACGCCGAGTCCGACACGCTCGCGGCGTACCTGCGCAAGGGCTGCCTCGAGATGGTCAGCCCGGAGCCGCTGGCCATCTTCGACAACGTGTACGCCGAGACCACGCCGCTGCTCGAGGAGCAGAAGGAGTTCTTCGCCGGCTACCTGGCCGGGTTCGCCGAGGAGAGCCACTGATGGCCGCGACCGTGACCATGGGCAAGGCGCTCAACGAGGGCCTCCGCAAGGCGATGGAGAACGACCCCAAGGTCCTGATCATGGGCGAGGACGTCGGCAAGCTCGGCGGCGTCTTCCGG
>CAZYXZ010000002.1:99966-123447 GCA_964651395.1 uncultured Frankiaceae bacterium | reverse complement strand
AGCAGCAGCTCGGCGAGGACGACCGACGTCCTCGACGTGGAGCCGAGTGCGATGCGCGCGCCGTCCAGGTCGTCGATCGGCCGCGTGCCGACCAGCCCGACCGACTGGACGGGGCCGTCGGAGCCCACGGCGAGGTCGGGCAGGACGACGAGGTCCGCGGCGTGCCGCAGGTACTCGACGACGCTGATCGGGCCGACGTCGAGGTCGCCGCCGACGAGGGCGTCGTTGAGGGCGTCTGGGGTGTCCTTGCGCAGCTCGACGTCCAGCAGAGCCCCGGAGTGCACGAGCCCGTAGTACAGCGGCAGGCAGTTGAGGAACTGGATGTGACCGACCCGTGGACGGCTCATGCCCAGATCGGTTGCGGCTCGGCGCGACGGTCGCGCAGGGGTACAGGACCGTCGTAGGTCTTGATGATCTCGTAGCGCGTGTTGCGCTCGACCGGCGTGAAGCCGGCGTCGCGGATGAGGGTCAGCAGGTCTTCGCGGGTCATGGTGTCCGGGGTGCCGAAGCCGTCGGCGTCGTGCGTGATCTTGTACTCGACGACCGAGCCGTCGAGGTCGTCCGCACCGAAGGACAACGCGAGCTGGGCCGTCGTCAGCCCGTGCATGACCCAGAAGCACTTCACGTGGTCGATGTTGTCGAAGAGCAGCCGCGAGACCGCGAACGTCTTGAGCGCCTCGGCACCGGTGGCCATCGGCAGGTGCGACAGCGCGTTGTTGTCGTTGTGGAAGCGCAGGGGGATGAACGTCACGAACCCGCCGGTCTCGTCCTGCAGCTCGCGCAACCGCAGGACGTGGTCGACCCGGTGGCGCGGCTCCTCGATGTGGCCGTAGAGCATCGTGCAGGGCGTGCGCAGCCCCTTGCCGTGCGCGATGCGATGGATCCGCGACCAGTCCTCCCAGTGGGTCTCGTGGTCGACGATCTGTTTGCGGACCTCCCAGTCGAAGATCTCCGCGCCGCCACCGGTGAGCGACTCGAGACCCGCCTCGATCAGCTCGTCGAGCACCTCGTCGGCGGACAGGCCCGAGAGCTTCTCGAAGAAGTGGATCTCCGTCGCGGTGAACGCCTTGAGGGCGACGTCGGGCAGCGCGGCCTTCAGCTCGCGCAGCGCGCGGGGGTAGTACTTCCACGGCAGCGTCGGGTGGAGCCCGTTGACGATGTGCAGCTCGGTGATGCCCTGGGGCTCGAGCTCCTTCGCGAGGCGGACCGCCTCCTCGACGCGCATCGTGTAGGCGTCGGCCGCACCGGGCTTGCGCTGGAAGGAGCAGTAGGCGCACGAGGCGGTACAGACGTTGGTCAGGTTGAGGTGGCGGTTCACGTTGAACATGACAAGGTCGCCGTTGCGCTTCGTGCGGGCCTCGTGCGCGAGGCCGCCGAGCCAGGCGAGGTCGTCGCAGTCGTAGAGGTCGACCCCGTCGTCGTAGCTCAGCCGCTCGCCCGCGCGGATCTTCTCCTCGAGCTCAGCCTGCCGTGCGCTGTCCCACGTCATGCCCCGACGCTACCCGACCCACCGAGACGCCGACCCCGTGGGTTGGGTGCCGAGAACCGCCGCGCCCTCCCAGCGTCGAGCAGGGGGTTGGTAGAAGCGCGATAACCAGGAACCACGGCCGCGGCGGGGTTGGGGCCCCGCTCGCGGAGGAGCCGACCGCAGGTCGGCGGGAATCAACACAGCACTCGACCCCCGCGGCGGGGGGTCCGCGGGGGTCGAGTGCCTATCTCTATGTGGCGCGAGCGGCTAGTTCTCCGCGTGCACCAGGTAGCGGCGGCCGATGACAGCCAGACCGGTTGCGAACAGCGCCAGCGCGGCCAGCCCAGCCGGACCCCCGGTCACGGGGAGGGTCGGGGAGCCATCCGGAGTGCCGTCGACCGGGGTGCTGGTCGTCGACGCCGGGCGGAACGTGGCGTTCTCGCTGAGCGAGCCGACCTCGACCGAGAACGGGGCACTGATGAAGCCAGTGGCGTTGCCCGGGGCGAGGCTCATGCCCGGCAGCGTGGCGCCGCCGAGGAGCTCGTCGACTGCGAACAGGCGGGGCAGTGCGATCGCCGGCATGCTGATCGACAGCACGCTGACGTCCGCGTCGGCGACGCTGAAGCCGCCGTTCATGCCGGTCGCCGTGACCTTGTCCAGGACCTTGATGACCGGGACCGGGACGGACAGACCGGTGGCGCCGCCGAGCACGGACGACAGCGTGGAGCTGATCGACGCCAGCTGGGCGTTGACCTGGTTGAGCGTGCTCGTCGCCGGGCCGACCAGGTCGAGAGTCGAACTGCCCGTGAGGGCGGAGAGCAGGTCCGTACCGAGGACCTCGATGCCCGTCACGGTGCCGGTGACGTCCGCGGAGCCGGCCTTCTTGGCGATCGCGGAGGACTGCACGGCAGCGGAGCCGATGGAGACCAGCGGGTTGCCGTCGAGGACGCCGGTGACGATGTCGGCCAGCGGCCCGATCGCTGCCTGGAGGGCGGCGAGTGCGGCCTCGAGGGCGGCGGTCGGCGCGACCAGCGCGGTCTGCGCGGTGTTGACCAGTGCGTTCGCCGTGGCGAGAGCCGCGGTCGTGTCACCGACACTCTCGGAGGCCGCGAAGACCTCCGGGTGGAGCAGCTCCTGGTCGAGCGGGAGCAGTGCGGTCCACTCGCCGAGCGTCAGGCCGTCGGCGATCAGAGCAGCGTCGAACACGCCCTGCGCCGCAGCCAGCGCGGCGGAAGCCGCCGTGGCGTTCGCGGTGGCCTGGTCGAGTGTCGCCTGCAGCGGCGCGATCGCCGCGGTGGCGGTGTCGACCGTGCCCTGGGCGGTGTCGATGGCGCCGTTGGCCGTGGCGATGGCGCCGTCGACTGCGGACGTGTCGAGCGGGAGGTCGCTGAGCAGGTCGTTGAGGACCGGCGCAGGCAGCTTGCCGATGTCGATGCCGAGCGCGGCGAGCAGGTCCGCGAGGCTGGGCAGGCTGACGTCGCTGATGGTCAGTCCCTTGCTGGCAGCGGCCTGGTCCTTGGTGACGAGCGAACCGACGTCGAGGACGCCGTCGAGGCCGATCGGCATGCCGAGCAGCGAGGCGGAGCCGAGCTGCGAGAGAACGGTCGACGCCGGGCCGGCCTCGCCGATCACCGCGTTGATGGTGGCGGACGGGCTGGTCGCCGACAGGATCGAGGCGAGGCCGGAGCTGGTCGAAGTGCCTCCAACGGACTTCGAACCGCTCTCGGGCGTCGCCGTCACCGGCGGAACGACTGCAGCCCCGTCGACGATGACGGGGGTGAAGCTGACCGAGGCGTCAGCCGGGTGGATCGTGTCGGCGAAGGCACGCAGCCTGCCGACCTCGAGCGTGTGGCCGGCCGCGCTGACCTTGACGATCGAGGCGGACGACGTGGCGGCACCGGCGGCCGTGACCGCAGCGGGTGCTGCGCTCGCGACCGTGGCCAGCGGCAGCAAGGCGCCCACCGCAAGTGCGGTGGCGAGGGTGGGAATGCGACGCATCCGGGACTCCTTGTGAGGTATCTGGCGGGCTTTTCGGACTCCGCACAGATTCGCGACAAGGGGCCCATCCGGCCATGGCCCGTCGTGGGCATTTGCACCTGATCACAACGGACCAGTCGATAGCCGTCGACGGCGCGGCAATTCGGGCGTGGGAGGGCCCACCGCGCCGTACGAGAGATGTCCTCGGCGTCACCGAACGTCCGGTACGTCGTTGTCCGTTCGACGCCAGAGTGGCCGGCCGGGGGGCTGAACATCAGGGGAGGACCCGTGTCCGAGCAGCGTGACCGTTTGATGACGCCCGGGGAAGTGGCGGCGCTGTTCCGCGTCGACCCCAAGACCGTGACCCGCTGGGCCGTGGCCGGCCGCATCGGCAGCCTGCGCACGCCGGGTGGCCACCGCCGCTTCCGCGAGTCCGAGGTCCGCGCGCTGCTGCGTGGCGAGACCGTGGTCCAGGCGCAGGCGCAGCCGCGCGACCCGCGGCTGCGCACCGCCTAGCCGGTCCGCCAGAGACCCCTAGCTGCGCGCTCCGCCGACCTCGCCGGTCCACCGCCGGAAGAGGTCGTGCTCGACGCCCAGCACGTCGAGCACCTTGCCGGCCACGAAGTTCACCAGGTCCTCCACCATGAGCGGGCCGGCGTAGAAGCCCGGACTGGCCGGCAGGACGACCGCCCCGGCGTCGTGCAGCGCGAGCATCTCGACCAGGTGCGATCGCGACAGCGGAGTCTCCCTCGGCACGACGACCAGCGGTCGCCGCTCCTTCAGCGTCACCGTCGCCGCACGCTGCAGCAGATCCTTCGACAGCCCGAGCGCGATGCCCGAGACGGCGGCCGTCGAGGCGGGGATCACCACCATTCCGCGCGTCTGGTAGCTGCCGCTGCTCGGCCCGGCGGCCAGGTCGCTGGGCACCCAGTGCACGACGTCGCCCGGCTCCTCGCCGAGCCAGCGCGTGAGGTCCTCGCGCCAGTGGCTGTCGCGCCAGCCGTGCGGGTTCTCGTCGACCATCGTCAGCCGCGCCGCGCGCGAGACGATCAGGTCCACCGGGTGACCCGCGCGGAACATGGCGAGGAGCACCGCGCGCGCGTACGGCGTACCGCTGGCGCCGCTGATGCCCACGACCCACGGGAGCCGGGTCATGCGCCCAGCCCGCCGAGGACCATCAGGTCCGTGACGGCGAACAGCAGCAACCCGATCCCGACCAGGCCGTTGACGGTGAAGAAGGCGCGGTTGACGCGCGACAGGTCAGTGGGCGACACGATGCGGTGCTCGTAGACCAGCGCGCCACTTGCGGCCAGTACGCCGGCGTACCAGAAGCCGCCGAGGTCCGCGCGGGACCCGAAGACCAGCAGCAGGCCGACCGTGACCAGGTGGGCGAGAGACGAGACGGTCAGCGCGGTGCGGGCGCCGAAGCGGGCCGGCAGCGAGTGCACGCCCTCGCGGCGGTCGGACTCGATGTCCTGACAGGCGTAGATCAGGTCGAAGCCGCCGACCCACAGCCCGAGAGCGACACCGAGCAGCACCGCAGTCCATGACCAGCGACCGGTGACCGCGATCCACGCGGCAACCGGCACGACCGCCTGCGCCAGGCCGAGCACCGCATGGCAGAGCCAGGTGAACCGCTTCGTGTACGGGTAGCCCACCAGCGGCACCAGGGCCAGCGGCGCGAGCGCGAGGCACAGCGGGGACAGCAGCGCCGACGCGACCAGGAAGACGACGAGCGCCACGACCATGCCGCGCACGGCGGTCGTGACGGTCAGCACGCCGGTGACCAGCTCGCGCGACGCCGTCCGCGGGTTGCGGGCGTCGAGCTCGCGGTCGATCACGCGGTTGGCGGCCATGGCCACGGTGCGAGCGGCCACCATCGCGACGGTGATCAGGCCGAGGTCGCCCCAGCGGACCGAGCCGCCGTCCAGCCGCATGGCGGTCAGCGCTGCGATGTACGCGAACGGCAAGGCGAAGACCGAGTGCTCGATCATCACCAGGCGCAGGAAGCCCCGCGTCTTGGAGGCCGGCTCCGCGGAGGTGGTCACTGCCGCGTCATCCGAGACCGAGCTCGGGCCAGCGCTTGGTGACGCGCTCCACCACGGCCGGGTCCTGCACGATCATCTCCGGCCACCCGCCGTCGCGTGCGTAGCCCTCCGTCGGAAGCTTGCGGGTCGCGTCGATGCCCGCCTTGCCGCCCCAGAACTGCTGGTACGCCGCATGGTCGAGATGGTCCACCGGGCCGGACGAGAGCAGCAGGTCGTGGGCGTAGTCGACGTTGCCGAACGCGCGCCAGGCGACCTCGGAGTAGTCGTGCACGTCGCAGTCGGCGTCGACGACGACGATCAGCTTCGACAACGACAAGAGGCCGGTGCCCCAGATCGCGTTCATCACCTTGTGCGCGTGCTTCGGGAACCGCTTCTCGATCGAGACGATGACGCAGTTGTGGAACACACCTTCGACCGGCAGGTCGTAGTCGACGACCTCCGGCAGCGTCATGCGCACGAGCGGCAGGAAGATGCGTTCCGTCGCCTTGCCGAGCGGCCCGTCCTCCTGCGGCGGCCGGCCGACGATGATGGTCTGGAAGAGGGCGTCCCGCTGGTACGTCACGCAGTCGACGGTGAGCGCGGGGAAGGGCTCGACCGGCGTGTAGAAGCCGGTGTGGTCGCCGAACGGGCCTTCCGGCCGGCGTACGCCGGGCTCGAGCCAGCCCTCGAAGACGATCTGCGCGTTGGCGGGCACCTGCAACGGCACCGTCTTGCAGTCGACGAGCTCCACGCGCTCGCGGCGCAGGAAGCCGGCGAACAGGTACTCGTCGATGCCGGGCAGCGGCGCGCTGGCCGAGTACGTGACCACGGGGTCGCAGCCGAACGCGATGGCCACCGGCAGCCGCTCGCCGCGCCGCTCCGCGACGGCGTGGTGCGCGGTCGAGTCCTTGTGGATCTGCCAGTGCATGCCGACGGTGTTGCGGTCGTGCCGCTGCAACCGATAGAGCCCGAGGTTGCGCGTGCCGTCGACGGGGTGCCGGGTGTGCGTGAGGCCGAGGTTCATGAAGGCGCCGCCGTCGCCGGGCCACGTGGTGAGCGCCGGGAACTCGAAGAGGTCGACGTCGCCGCCGGTCTTGACCACTTCCTGGCACGGAGCGGTGCGCACCTTCTTCGGCGGCAACGAGCGCAGGTCGGCCAGCTTCCCGAACGCCTCGCGCAGGCCGCCGAGGCCGTGCGGCAGCTCGGGCTTGATCAGCTCCGCGATGCGGTCGCCGATCTCGTCGAGGGACTCGACGCCGAGGGCCATGGCCATGCGGCGCTCGGTGCCGAAGACGTTGATGACCAGGGGCAGGTCCGCGCCGACCGGCGAGTCGAAGACGAGAGCCGGGCCGCCCGCCTTGATGACGCGCGTGACGATCTCGGTGACCTCGAGGTACGGGTCCACGGGCGCGGCGACATGCCGGAGCTCGCCGGCCTTGTCCAGCTTGGTGAGGAAGTCCCGCAGGTCGTCGTACGCCACGGGCTCAGTATCTAGGAGTCTGCTCGGTCAGGGCCCGGACCAGTTGGCGGCCAGGTAGTAGCCGGCGGCGAAGAGCAGCACGAGCGCGACCCACACGAACCAGCCCGGCGCCCGGCCCTCGCCGATCGCCTCGCCGGCGTCCTCGGGCACGGGGTCGATGAACAGCGGCCGCTCGCTCACGTGCCCACCTCCTGCTCGCAGTGCAGTGACACGAGGTAGGCCGCGAACTCGGTCAGCTGGGCCGTCGTCTCGGCGTCGCCGGTCACGCACTCCCCCCACGTCGTGCTCTTGGCGTCCGCGGTCGGCACGCCGACCGTCACGGCGAAGGCCGCGGCGACGGCCAGCGCGGCGCCGAGGATCACGGCCATGAGCGAGTTGCGGGCCATCAGCCGGCCGCCCCGGTGTCCGGCTCGGCGGGGGTCGTGGACAGCACGTGCTGGAAGAAGCGGGCCCAGACCAGCAGGAGCAGTCCCTCGCCCACGACACGCAGCCAGAGCAGCGAGCTGATCAGGTCCTCGACCCCGTCCCCGCCGGCGGCCTGCTCGAGGAGCGCACCCTGCACGTAGCCCGCGACGGCGAGCCCGCCGACGGCGAACCCGATGCCGACCGCGAGCAGCGCCGACTGCCGCAGGGCGGAGCGCGGGCTGCCCAGCACACCACCGGCGATGCCGGGGAGTGCGTGGTAGGCGCCGGCCAGGATCAGGGCGGCGGCCGCGCCGGTGACGGCGAGCTCGCCGACACCGGTGTCGAACAGGGTCAGGTGGAGCCGCTCGCCCACGTCGCCGAGCACCCGTACGCCGAGCAGCGCGGCGAGGACGGCCAGCAGGTTCCCGCCGAGCAGGCCGAGCCGGGCCGCTGCCGTGGGGGCGAGGGTGGTGCGGTCGGCGTAGGTCCGCGCGAGGTTGACCGCGACGGCCAGCGCCGGGACCAGCAGCGCGACGCCGGCCGCGACGCCGATCGCGGCCAGGTGCTCCTGGCCGGACTCGGCGACCAGCCGGGCGCCACCGGCGAACGGCGCGACCACGACCCAGCCCCAGAAGCCGGCGGCGGCCAGACCCGGGCTGTGGAGCGGCGCGCGGCACGCCGCCGGCACGGCGTACAGCGCGAGGCCGATACCCAGCCCGCCCAGCCAGAGCAGCTGGAGCCCGCTGCCGGCGAAGGCCACGAGGAGCGCGTCGTCGCCGCCCGAGACCCGGGGCAGCGTGCCGGCGAGGTGGACCATCGGCGCGGTGACCACCGCGGCGGCGATGTGCCAGAGCGCGGGGTGCAGTCCGGCACCGGCCCGGGCGGCGATGGTGCGGACGACGACCACGGCAACGAGCACCTGCGCGAGCGCGATGCCGACCGCGAAGACGCGCGGGTACTCCAGCCCGGGCCGGCCGGTGCTGTGGCCGAGGAGCAGTGCGAGCGTCCCCGCGCCGACGGCGAGCGTCATGAGGGCGCCGGCGATGCGTGCGACCGGCTCGAGCTGGACCGGTGCGCGGCAGAGACGGCGGGTGATGTCGAGGGCCGCGCCGATGCCGACCATCGACAGCCCGCCCCAGAAGACCAGGTTGGTGGCGACCGGTCGCAGCCGCTCGACCGACGTCGCGTCGCCGAGGGTCAGCAGGTCCGGCGAGACCCGCTGGACGGCGGTGACCAGGAGGACGACGCCGCCCAGCAACAGGTACGCCGCACCGGCGGTGAGCCAGGTGAGGGACGCCGCGGAGGGACGACGCCAGTCGCGGTCCGCGGCGGGACCGGCCTCGGTGCCGGTCGCCGAGGTGGTCGCGAGGGCCACGGAACCTCCGTCGGGGACGTCGTGCTGCCGGTCGGCGCTGAGAATAGAGGGCGGGGCGGGCGAAGCCGAAACGCCGCACCGGACCGGACGCCGGCGGGTCCGGCGCGGGACAGTCAGACGCCGGCGTAGGAGTGCAGGCCGCTCATCCAGAGGTTGACCGCGTAGTAGGTGATCATCAGCGAGACGAAGCCGGCCAGGCCGACGTAGGCCGCGCGCCGGCCGCGCCACCCGCCGGTGGCCCGCGCGTGGAGGTAGCCGGCGTAGACGACCCACGTGATGAACGACCAAGTCTCCTTGGGGTCCCAGCCCCAGTAGCGACCCCACGCCGCCTCGGCCCAGACCGCGCCGGCCATGACGGCGAAGGTCCACACCGGGAAGCCGAAGGCGACGACGCGGTGCGACACCCGGTCCAGCGTCGCCGCCGCCGGGAGGCGCGAGCCCCAGCCTGCCGTCGCGTCGGGGTGCCGCTTCTCCCAGCCGTCCTTGACGAGGTAGAGCAGGGTCACGACGGCGCCGAACATGAAGATCCCCGACGACGACATCGCGCCGACGACGTGGATCTTGATCCAGTACGAGTCGAGCGCCGGGACCAGCGGCTGGGCCGGTGCGTAGAGCACCGTGCCGGCGATGCCCAGGTAGATGACGACCGGCAGCATCACGAACGCCCCGAGGTAGCGGACCGGCTGGCGCGTGAGCAGCACGAGGAACGACGTCACCGCGATGAGGCAGACCATCGAGGAGAACTCGTACATGTTGCCCCACGGCACGCGGTCCGCCGCGAGCCCGCGCGTGACCGCCGCGGCCCCGTGCAGCGCCCAGCCGACGACGGTCGCCGCCACCGCCGCCTTGCCGACGACCACCGCCCACGCGCCGGCACCGTCGCCACGCAGCCCGTCGCCGTCGGCGGAGCGCTCGGCGTACTGCTCGGGCAGGGTGTCGACGGAGCCGCCGGCGATGGGTCGGAGCTCGTCGCGGCCGCGGCGCGCGAACGCGAACTCCGCCGCGTAGCCGAGCATCGCGGCGACGTAGGCCACGACGGCGAGGAACAGCAGCGTGTCGCTGGTCTCCGCGAGCTGGACGTCGACGGGCACGGGCTCCTACTTCTCGGTCATCGTCGCTCGCCGGCAACGGCTGACTTGGTGGTCAGTTCATTGGCGAGGCCGGAGAACTCGGCCCGGAACCCCTCCGGGTCCTGGCGCGCGAGGCCCCCGACCTGCACGACGGTACCGTCCGGCCCGGCCGCCGCGCGCACCCAGATCCTTCGCCGCCGGACGCGCAGGCTCAGCGTGATGCCGAGCAGTGCGAGGACGCCGCTGCCCAGCACCAGCCACTTGCCCGGGTCGTCGGTGACCTGGAACACGGCGTACTCGCGGTGCCCCTCGAAAGAGATCGAGGCGCCGCCGGCCAGCCCCGTCTCGGTCTGCCCGTCGAGGAGGAAGCCGGTGCCGGTCTCGACCATCCGGCTGGTGTCGAGGGCGTAGACGCTCTGCGGAACGCCGGAGGAGAGCCCGAGGTCGCCGGCGTACGCCGTGTAGGTCACCGCCGGCAGCTGGTCGTCCGGGAAGCGCGAGTAGGTGCGGCCGTCGGCGTCCACGCCTAGGGTCGGGTAGAAGTAGGCCTGGAAGCCCAGCTGCACGGGACCCGCGTCGGGCACCTTGATGACACCGCGCGAGACGTAGGTCGCCGTCTCCTCCGGCAGGAACGGCGTGGCCTGGTCGTAGACGACGCGCCCGGACCGGTCGCGGACCACGAGGCGGGGTGCGAACCCGTGGTCGAGCAGGTACACGCGGCTGCCGCGCACGGTCAGTGGCTGGTTGACGCGGAGTGTCTGCGGGCGGGCCGCCGCGTCGAGCCCCGGCGCCCAGTGCACGCGTGCCTCGAACGAGCTCGGCTGCCCGCTCGGCAGGTACGTCGCGCGGAAGTCGTCGAGCCGCAGCGAGAACGGCGGGAGGTCGCGCCCGCTGACCAGGCGGCCGAGGCGCAGCTCGTCGTAGGCCAGTCCGGTGTTGGTGAAGGTCTCGCCCTCCACCACGAGCAGCGTGCCCTGGTAGCCGAACAGCGCGCCGGTCGCGATGCCGACCAGGATCAGCAGGATCGAGCTGTGGAACGCGAGGTTGCCGGTCTCCCGCAGGTGACCCTTCTCCGCCGCCACGGAGACCGCGCCGTCGTCGTGCGTACGCCGTTCCACGCGCCACCGCTTGCGGCGCAGCAGCGTCTCCGCGGCGTCGACGACCTCCTCGGGGCTCCCGGCGCCGCGCCCCTCCGCGGAGAACGGCAGCCGGTCCAGCACCTTCGGCGGCGCGGGGGGTCGCGCGGTCATGGCGCGGAAGTGCAGCCGGAAGCGCGGCCAGAGGCAGCCGACCAGCGACACGGCCAGCAACGCGTAGAGCCCGAGGAACCATGGGGCCCCGAACACGTCGAACCCGCCGAGCCGGTCGATGACCGACCCCCAGTAGGGGTGGCGCAGCTTGTACTGGAACACGAGCGCGCGGTTCACCGGCCGCTGTGGGAGCAACGACCCGGGCACGGCGGCCAGCGCGAGCAGGAACAGCAGCACCAGCGCGGTCCGCATCGAGGTCAGCGCGCGCCAGGCCCGCGCCAGGTGTCGGGTCACAGGCCGGTCGTGTACCCGTCGACGTAGTTCTGCAGGTGCGCGACGACGTCCGCCCAGACCCCCGTGAGCAGCAGCACCCCGATGGCGACGAGGAACGCGCCGCCGACCCTGGTCACGACCGCCTGGTGCCGGCGTACGACGGCGAACAGCTTCATCGAGCGGCGGAACGCGAGTCCGGTCAGGACGAACGGCACGCCCAGCCCGAGGCAGTAGAAGACGGTGAGCAGCGCGCCGCGCCCGGCGCTGGCCTGGCTGGCCGACAGCGTCAGGACCGCGCCGAGCGTCGGACCGATGCAGGGCGTCCAGCCCACGCCGAAGACCACGCCGAGGAACGGTGCCCCGGCCAGCCCCGCGGCCGGCAGGCGGTGGACGCGGAACTCCCGGTTGGCGACGGCGAACCGCGAGAACACGCCCATGAACAGCAGCCCGAACACGATGGTGAGGACGCCGAAGACCCGGTTGAGCGCCACCTGGTGGAGGACCAGCTCGTTGCCCACGTGCCCGAAGAGCGCGCCGAAGCTGACGAAGACCGCGGAGAAGCCGAGCACGAAGAGCGCTCCCCCGAGCAGCACCCGCCGCGTGCTGTGCCCGGGCTCCTCCGCCTCCGCCTCCATGTCGGCGCCGGACAGCCCGGTCATGTAGGAGAGGTAGCCCGGGACCAACGGAAGGACGCAGGGCGAGAGGAAGGACACCAGGCCGGCGATGGCGGCGACGGGGATCGCCAGCAGCAGCGGGCCGTCCCCCGCCACGTCGCGGAACCGCTCGCCGAGGCCGGCCGCCAGGACCAGCTCGTTCACTGCAGGGGTTCCTCGGCGACCTGGCGCAGCAGCGGCACGAGCTCGTCGTACGTCGTGGCGCCGATCAGGACGACGGCGATCCGGCCCTGGCGGTCCAGCACCACGGTGCTCGGGATCCCGTTGGGCGGCACGACCTCGAGCCGCGCGACCAGGCCCGACGTCCCGTCGAACACGCTCGGGTAGCTGACGCTGTACGTGCGCACGTGGGCCAGCGCCTGCGCCTTGGTGTCCCGCACGACGATCCCGAGGAACTTCACGCCGAGGCCGCCCGTGTCGCGGGCCGCGCGCTCCAGCTCGGGCTGCTCCGCCTTGCACGGGGCGCACCAGGAGCCCCAGATGTTGAGCACGAGCGGCGCCCCGCGGAGCTCACTGGTGTCGACCGCCTCGCCGGTCAGGTTGATCCCGGTGAGGACTGCGGCCAGCTCACGGTCGGCGACCGGGATCAGCCCGCGGCTCTCGCGCGCCGCGCCGCCGTCGCCCCCCGAACAGGCCGCCAGCGCGACGAGCAGCGCCAGCGCCCAGCGGGGCATACGAGAACTCCTCCGGTTACGAGGCGGCGACACCGCCGCGTCGATTCGCGGGGCACCTGCCTCGGTCGTAGTATCGCAACCCGGCCGCCGCCCGCGCGGTCAGCGCGACGAAGCAGGAAGGTGGAGCTGCTCGATGCCGAACCTGTGGCGCCGCTCGCAGTGGTTCCGGGTGTCCTTCGCCGGCCTCGCCATGACCTTCCTCTTCATGATCTTCTACGCCGCCATCCCCTCGCTCCTGATGGGCTGGACGGACGAGTGGACGCTCGTGGAGAACAACAGCGGCGGCGCTGCGTGGGGTCCGCGGATCCGCGATGCCGCCGTCATGGGCTACCACGGCGGGGTCATCGTCGCCACCTTCCTGGCCTTCTCCCTCTGGCAGCGGCTCCACCCGGTGAACGCGGACCCGGACGAGTCGAAGCGCGAGGGTGGCGGGTACCGGTAGGGCGGGGGCACCGGTGAGCGATCGCGTCGAGATCTACGACGACTACACCCTGGGCACCGTCGACCCGAACTGGCTGCAGGAGCGGGTCAAGCCGAAGCGGCACATCGCCCTCGCGCCGGAGCTGTGCATCCTGTGCCGCGCGTGCGAGGACGTCTGCCCGTGGGAGTGCATCTTCATGATGTCCCCGGACATCATCGAGAACGCGGAGAACCCCGAGCTCAAGACGCTCGCCGAGACGGCCGGCGCCATCTTCATCATCGACGACAACGAGTGCACGCGCTGCGGCATCTGCGTGGACCGTTGCCCGCCCTACGCGCTCTTCTACTCCAAGATCGGCGAAGCAGCACCCCGCAAGAAGTAGGTCTCGCGCTCCACCCGACCCGACGCGACGAGCAGCACGGAGGACCAGGTGGCCGACCGGCCGTCCCGCAAGGAACGCCTCGGCGAGGTGACGAGCAACCTCAAGGAGATGGCCGCGCCCAAGGACCCGCGACAGGGTCAGGTCTGGCGCTCCATCTTCCGTCCGGGCTCGATCTACCGCCCCGGCTACCGGGACACCTCTCGCGACCGCGCGCTCGCGACCATGAACAACGTCATGTACCACCTGCACCCGGTGAAGCTGAAGCGGCACGGCCTGAAGCTGACCTACACGTACTGCCTGGGTGGTCTCTCGTTCTTCCTGTTCATCCTGCTGACCGTCACCGGCATCTACCTGATGTTCTTCTACCGCCCCTCGGCCGGCTTCGGGCAGGAGCTCGCGTACAAGGACATCCAGCAGCTCTCGCAGGGCATCGCGTTCGGCCAGCTCGTGCGCAACATGCACCGGTGGGCGGCCCACGGCATGGTCTTCACGGTCTTCCTGCACATGGCGCGGGTCTTCTACCACGGCGCGTACAAGGCGCCGCGGGAGTTCAACTGGGTGGTCGGCGTCATCCTCCTGCTGCTGACGCTGCTGCTCTCGTTCACCGGCTACCTGCTGCCCTGGGACCAGCTGGCCATCTGGGCCGTGGCCGTGGGCACGCAGATGATGGGCTACACGCCGGTGTTCGGTAAGGAGGTCAGGTTCGTCCTGCTCGGCGGAGTCGAGATCGGACCACCGACACTGCTCCGATGGTACGTGCTCCATGTGCTCGCGCTGCCGTTCGTGGCGGTCATCTTCATGGCCGTCCACTTCTGGCGGATCCGCAAGGACGGCGGGATCTCCGGCCCGCTGTAACACCCGTCGTCCGTACTCACGAAGGCGTGATCCGATGTCCGAAGAGATCGTCCCCGACGAAGAGGCCTACCAGGCCGCTCTCGCCGCGGGCAACCCGGAGCGGGTAGCCCGCGCGCTGGCCAAGTCGGCGGCCGTGAAGAAGGCGCGCAAGGCGGCGGCCGCCGCCGCTCCGGCCGAGGCGCCCGCCGAGGCACCCGCCGCGGCGGCAGTGGACAGCCCTCCTGCGGAGGCGCCCGCTGCGGCTGCTGCCGCTCCCGCCGCGGCCATGGCAGCCGCTCCAGCGGCAGCAGGTGCAGCAGCGGGGACAGCCACGGCCACCCGGGAGGCGCCGCTGTCCCCCGCCGAGCGCCAGGCCCGGGTCGCGGCCGCGCTGGCCGGCAAGGGTGGCGCACCCGCGGCGCCGACCGGTCGTGGCCTGAGCGAGGGCATGACGCACCGCCTCCTCGCGATGGTGCCGCCGGAGGGCATCCAGCGGGTCGAGCGCACCCAGGACGACAAGGTCAACGTCTGGCCGCACCTGCTGCTCATCGAGTTCGTCGCCGTCCTCGCGATGCTGGCGTTCATGACGGTGTTCTCCACCGTCGTCGACGCACCGCTGCGTGAGCTGGCCAACGTCAACCTCACGCCGAACCCGTCGAAGGCCCCGTGGTACTTCCTCGGCCTGCAGGAGCTGCTGCGCTACTTCAACCCGATGATCGCCGGCGTCACGATCCCCGGCGTCGGCCTGCTGCTGCTCATGGCCTTCCCGTACCTCGACAAGAACCCGTCGGTACGGCCGGTCAACCGCAAGTTCGCGATCATGCTGTTCACGTTCTTCATGATGTTCTCCGCGATCCTGTCCACGATCGGCTCGCTCTTCCGCGGCCCCGGCTACAACTGGGTGTTCCCGTGGCAGGGCGGGCTCTACTTCGAGTTCTAGGGGCCGACGATGGCGAAGAAGCGCGGCATCTCCCGCCGCGACCTGTTCCGCTGGGGATGGCTCGGCGCGTTCGGCGTCTACCTGGGCGGCTTCGGCGGGGCCAGCCTCGCGATGCTGTGGCCGAGCCTGCGCGGCGGCTTCGGCGCCAAGATCAACCTCGGCGACGTCACGGCGCTCAAGGCAGAGCTCGAGGCGATCCCGGGCGGCGTGAAGTACTACCCCGAGGCGCGCACGTACCTGGTCACCTACAAGCCGGTCGCCGGGCAGGAGAGCGTCTACAAGAACCTCGCCCTGATCGACGACGGCCTCCTCGCGATCTACCAGAAGTGCGCCCACCTGGGCTGCAAGGTGCCGCACTGCGAGACCAGCAACTGGTTCGAGTGCCCGTGCCACGGCTCGCGCTACAACAAGGCCGGCGAGTACCAGTTCGGGCCCGCACCACGGGGCCTGCACCACTTCCCGCTCACCAACGACAACGGCAACATCATCGTCGACACGGCGTCGGGCAAGCCCGGCCCGCCGCGCGGTGTCGACACCATCCAGCAGAGCCCCGAAGGCCCGTACTGCCAGGCCTAGCCCCCGGCGACGAAGGAGCGAGAGCAGCCCACGATGAGTGACGTATCGAAGCGCGACGGCGGAGAGCTCGCCCGTCGGCGGGTCGCTCCCAAGATCCCCATCGGGTTCCGGCCGGCGCCGTCCGACGAGGAGCTGGAGACCACCGTCCTCGAGCGGTGGCAGGGCTTCGGGCTGCTGCTGACGCTGTTCATGGCGCTGCACATCGCGGCGTACCTCATCGTCTTCGAGCCGGCCCGCACGGAGGCCAAGGCACTGAAGTTCCGCGAGCACTCGATCGAGCGCGGCGCGCACACGTTCGCCCTCAACGACCTCGAGCACAACCCGCACGGCTTCGGCTGCGCGGAGTGCCACGGCGCGAACGCCGAGGGCGGCGTCGTGAAGAACTGGAAGCCACAGGGACAGCCCAACGCGACACCGCGCGACTACCCCGCGCCGAACCTCCGGCTGGTCTTCAAGCGGCAGCTCGTCGACCTGAAGAAGTCGCCCAAGGACGCCTACCAGTTCGTCTTCGACACGATCGCCCGCGGCCGCGCCAGCACGCCCATGCCGACGTGGGGCCTCGGCTTCGGCGGTCCGCTCAACGACCAGCAGATCGAGGACGTCATGAACTACCTGCTCTCCATCCAGGAAGAGGTCCCCGACAAGTTCCCGCTCGCCATCCAGATGCAGCGAGGGCCGTTCTCGCGGCTCATCGCGTTCTCCGCCGCCGTTTCCGCCTGACCCCGCCCGACCCGAGAGGCTCGACGTGCCGTACGTCTACGCAGCCGCTGCCAGCCCGCTGGGCCGCAGCGCGCTCCTGCTCGCCGAGGAGGAGCGGACCAAGGGACCGAAGGCCGTCTTCGCCGTCTGCCTCATGTTCCTCATGCTCTGCGGCGGCGTGTGGCTGCTGCTGCAGAGCAACTTCGGGCCGCTGCAGGGCTACCTGATCACCGGCACGGCGTTCTTCGGCTGCTGGTTCGTGCTGGCCGTGCTGTGGTTCACCGGGGTGCCGGGGTTCAGCCTCGGGCCGCTCAAGGTGCCGGTGTCGACACCACGGTTCCTCGGACCGCAAGGCAGCGAGGCGGTCTGGGAGGTGCTCGACGAACCCCAGGAGAAGACTGCCCACCCGCTGCCCGCCGACCAGCTGGTCACGGCGACGCCGGACATCATCGACCAGAACACGGCGAGCGAGGTCACCGCGGCCCAGACGGCCGCCACGGAGGGCCTCACCGAGCAGTACGCCGACGAGCTCAAGGTCGAGAAGACCGAGGTCGCCTCGCCGACCGCGTGGGTGGTCACGAAGACCGAGATCGTGCGCAAGGACCGGCGCGTGCAGTTCGCGCGCGTCACGGCGGGACCGGCCAAGGTGACCGACGCGACCACGCCGGAGCAGCGCGCGGTCATCGCGAAGATCAAACCCAAGACGGTCGACCTGTTCTTCGAGCGCGGCACGCTGTCCACGCCGACGTACTACGCGCTCGGCGGCTCGTTCCTGCTCTTCCTGCTGCACGCGGTCGGGCTCGGCCTGGTCGACATCCGCCAGCAGGAGCGCGAGGCCGCGCTGCGCACGGCCTAGGCCCCCGGCGGTCCCTCCGGACCGGTGCTCGCGTAGGGCTCGCAGTACTCCACACCGGTCAGCCGGTCACCGGACCAGGTCAGCGAGGTGAGGCTGGCCAGCCCGCACTGACGACGGTCCGGGCGGTGCCATAGCGGGCGTCCCTCGACGTGCCGGCGGAGGATCCAGATCGGCAGCTGATGGCTCACGAGGACGGCCTCGTGACCCCGTGCCAGGTCGCGCGCGTCCTCCACCGCGGCGAGCATGCGCGTCGCGATCGCGGCGTAGGCCTCGCCCCATGACGGGCGGAACGGGTTGTAGAGGTGCCGCCACAGCGACGGGTCCTTGAACGAACCGGCGCCGAACTCCACGGTCTTGCCCTCGAAGACGTTGTCGCTCTCGATCAGCCGGTCGTCGACGCGGACGTCCAGGCCGAACTCCGCGGCGAGCGGCTCGGCCGTCTGCAGAGCGCGCTCCAGCGGAGACGAGACCAGCACGGTGACGTCGTGCCCGCGCAGCGCGGCGGTCGCGGCGCGCGCCATCTCCTCGCCGACGGCGGAGAGCCGGAAGCCGGGCAGCCGCCCGTACAGCACCTTGGCGGGGTTGTGCACCTCGCCATGGCGGAGCAGGTGCACCCGCGATTCGCCCACGCGGTTGCTACGCAATCGCGTGGGCGGCAGCGCGAGCTGCCGTGGGAAGTGCCTCGACGACGCGGGCAAGGGCGGGCTCGTCGTGCGCAGCAGAGAGGAACCAGGCCTCGAAGGCGCTGGGCGGGAGGTAGACGCCGCCGGCCAGCATCGCGTGGAAGAAAGCGCGATGGGCAGCGACCGACTGCCGGCCGGCCGAGGCGTAGTCGGTGACCTCTTCGTCGGTGAAGAAGACAGAGAAGAGGTTGCCGGCACGGTTGACCCGGTGCGGAACCCCCGCCGCGCTCAAGGCGTCGCGCACCGCCCCCATCACGACGTCGGCCGCGCGGTCGATGCCGGCGTAGACGTCGGTGGTCGCCGCGCGCAGCGTGGTCAGGCCCGCGGCCACCGCCAGCGGGTTCCCGGCGAGGGTGCCCGCCTGGTAGACCGGTCCGGCCGGCGCGAGGCAGGCCATGATGTCGGCCCGTCCGCCGAAGGCCGCCGCCGGCAGCCCTCCACCCATGACCTTGCCGAACGTGGCGAGGTCCGGGGCCACGCCCTCGACGCCGTACCAGCCGGTCCGCGAGACGCGGAACCCGGTCAGCACCTCGTCGAGGACGAACAGCGCACCGTGCTGTCGGCAGAGATCCCGCAGCGCCGCGTTGAAGCCGGCCGCCGGCGGGACCACGCCCATGTTGGCGGGCACCGCCTCGGTGATCACGCACGCGATCCGCTCGCCGTGCTTCTCGAACGCCGCGTGCACCGCGTCGAGGTCGTTGTAGGGCAGGACGACCGTCTGCTTCGCGCTCGCGCCGGTCACGCCGGGGGTGTCCGGCAGGCCGAACGTGGCGACACCCGAGCCCGCGGCCGCGAGCAGCCCGTCGACGTGGCCGTGGTAGCAGCCGGCGAACTTCACGACCAGCGGCCGGCCGGTGAACCCGCGCGCCAGCCTGATCACGGTCATCGTCGCCTCGGTGCCCGACGTGACGAGGCGCAGCTGTTCGACGAAGTCGATGCGGCCGACGATCTCCTCCGCGAGGTCGACCTCCCCGGCGGTCGGCGCACCGAAGCTCGTCCCACGCTGGACCGCGTTGGTGATCGCCGCGACCACGTTGGGGTGCGCATGGCCGAGCAGCAGCGGGCCCCAGGAGCAGACCAGGTCGACGTAGCGCCGGCCGTCCGCGTCGGTCAGCCACGCACCCTTGCCCGAGGCCATGAACCGCGGCGTCCCGCCGACGGCGCGGAACGCGCGCACGGGCGAGTTCACCCCTCCCGGCGTCACCACCTGGGCACGGTCGAAGAGCGCTCGCGAGATCGGTGCGTCGTCGCCGTAGGGCACGTGGCGGCTACCGCAGCCAGGTGGCGGCCTCGGCCGCCCAGTACGTGAGCACGAAGTCGGCACCCGCCCTGCGGATCGCGGTGAGGGTCTCGAGGATCACGCGCTCGCGGTCCAGCCAGCCGTTGGCGGCGGCGGCCTCGACCATCGCGTACTCGCCGGACACCTGGTAGGCCGCGACCGGCACGTCGGTGCTCTCGCGGACGGCCCGGATGACGTCGAGGTAGGCGAGCGCCGGCTTCACCATCACCATGTCCGCGCCTTCGGCCACGTCGGCGCGCACCTCGCGCAGCGCCTCGGCGATGTTGCCCACGTCCATCTGGTACGCCGACCGGTCGCCGAACCGCGGTGCGCACTCCGCGGCGTCGCGGAACGGCCCGTAGAACGCGGACGCGTACTTCGCCGAGTAGCCGAGGATCGAGACGTCCTGGTGGCCGGCGCCGTCGAGGGCGCTGCGGATCGCGCCCACCTGGCCGTCCATCATCCCGCTCGGGGCGACGACGTGGACGCCGGCCGCTGCCTGCGCGAGCGCGATCGACGCGTAGCGCTCCAGCGTGGCGTCGTTGTCGACGCGGCCGTCGTCGTGGAGCAGGCCGCAGTGGCCGTGGTCGGTGTACTCGTCGAGGCAGAGGTCGGCGATGAGCACCGTGGCGTCGCCCACCTCGGCGACCAGGTCGGCCAGCGCGAGCTGGACCACCCCGGACGGGTCGTCGGCCGCGGAGCCGCGTGCGTCCTTGGCTGCGGGGATGCCGAAGACGATCAGCCCGCCGACGCCGGCCTCCACGGCGGCCGCGGCGGCCTTGCGCAGCGACTCGCGCGTGTGCTGGACGACGCCGGGCATCGAGGCGACCGGCACGGGCGCGTCGATGCCCTCCTTCACGAACATCGGCAGCACCAGGTCACCGGGCGCGACCTGCGTCTCCGCGACCAACCGCCGCAGCGCGGCACTCCCCCTCAACCTGCGCGGCCGGGCGACCGGGAACATCGGTTCCGTCATTTCTTGGCCCGCACGCTCTTCGCGCTCGCCGCCTTGGCCGTGGACTTGGCCGGCTTGCGCTTCGGCGCGGGCGGCGGCGCGGGCTGCTCTCGCTGCGCGATCGCGAAGCCGGCCAGCGCCGCGGCGAGGCCGGCGACCGAGGACTCCGAGGCCTCGACGTCGACCCGCAGCCCGAGCTCGCGGCAGGTGGCCGCCGTCTGCGGCCCGATCGCCGCGATGACGGTCTCCGCCGGCGGCATCCCCACCAGCGACACGAGGTTGCGCGCGGTCGACGACGACGTGAACGCGATCGCGTCCCGCTCTCCTGCGACGCCCGAGCCGCCGCGACGGATGCGCTCGCGGACCTCGGCCGGCGGCGCGGGCGCGCGCATCGTGCGATACGCGGTGACCTCCTCGACGACCCAGCCCTTGGCCTTCAGCCCGCTGACCAGACCCTCTGTCGCGATGTCGGCGCGAGGCAGCAGCACGCGGTCGAGCGGGTCCAGCACGTCGTCGCGGGGGGCCCACTCCTCGGCCAGCGCCGCGGAGCTCGCCGCCGCGGCCGGCACCAGGTCGGGCCGCAGCCCGAAGCCGTGCAGCGCGTCGGCCGTCGCGTCGCCGACGGCCGCGATCTTCACGCCGGAGAAGATCCGCGCGTCGAGGCCGAGCTCCACGAGACCGTCGCGGATCGCCCGCACCGCGTTGGCGCTCGTGAACGCGACCCACGCGTAGCGACCGGAGACCAGCCCGGCGATGGCCCGCTGCATCGGCGCGTTGTTGCGCGGTGGCTCGATCGCGATGGTCGGCACCTCGAGCGGCGTCGCGCCCAGGTCGCGCAGCTGCGCCGCCAGCGAGCTGGCCTGCTCCCGGGTGCGCGGCACGACGACCGTCCAGCCGACCAGCGGGCGCTCCTCCCACCACTGGAGCCGCTCGCGCAGCCGCACGACGTCGCCGACGACGGTGACCGCCGGCGCGCTCATCGCCGCGGCCGTCGCCGCGGCCTCGATGCCGTCCAGGTCGGAGACGACGACCTGCTGGTGGCTGGTCGTCCCCCACCGGATCATCGCCACCGGGGTGTCGCCCGGGCGGCCGTGCTCGACCAGCTTCGCGGCGATCTTGCCGATCTTCTCGACGCCCATGAGCAGCACCAGGGTGCCGGGGCCGCTGGCCAGCGCTCGCCAGTCCACCTGGCTGTCCGGCGCCGACGGGTCCACGTGGCCGCTGATGACGGCCATGTCCTGGGTGACGCCACGCTGCGTGACCGGGATGCCGGCGTACGCCGGCACGGCGATGGCGGAGGTCACGCCCGGAACGACCTCCCACGGGACGTGCGCCTTCACGCAGGCCTCGGCCTCTTCACCGCCGCGGCCGAACACGAAGGGGTCGCCGCCCTTCAGCCGGACGACGCGCAACCCGGCCCGCGCCCGGTCGACGAGGATGGCGTTGATGTCCGCCTGGGTCATGCCCTCACCGTGCGGCGCCTTGCCGGCTTGCACGACCTCGACGTCGGGACGGCAGTGGGCGAGCAGCTCTTCCGGAGCCAGCCGGTCGATGACGACGACGTCGGCGCGCGCGAGCAGCTCGCGACCGCGCAACGTGATCAGCCCGGGGTCTCCCGGGCCCGCACCGACCAGCGCCACGGATCCGCCTGGCTTCCGCGGGCTTGCGGGGCCCCCGCGGCGGCGCGCAGCGGCGTCGTGGGGAGTGCTCATGACGCCTCCATGAGGTCTCGGGCGCCGTCGGCGAAGAACTCCTCGGCCAGCTTGCGGCCGAGACCCTCGGGGTCGTCGTACGGGCCGACGATGCTGCGCCGCAGGACTACGTCGCCGCTCGGTGCGGCGACCGCGCCGCGCAGGTAGAGCTCGTCGTCCGCGACGTCGGCCAGGGCGCCGACCGGCGCGGTACAGCCGGCCTCGAGCGCGGAGAGCAGGGCACGCTCGGCACTGACCGCGGTGCGGGTGTC
Source organism: uncultured Frankiaceae bacterium (assembly GCA_964651395.1). GTDB lineage: Bacteria > Actinomycetota > Actinomycetes > BP-191 > BP-191 > CAZYXZ01. The sequence goes on along the minus strand of CAZYXZ010000002.1, from coordinate 101,186 downwards.
CGGGTCGTCGAGGGCGGCGAGCAGCGCCAGCAGGTCGAGGTCGGAGTCGCGGCACTCCACGGCCAGGGCGCCCTGCCCGGGGGCCGGCAGCATCTGGATCGGGTCGAGCGTCTCCGTCACGGCGTCCAGCCGGTCGAGCCGAGCGAGACCGGCGCGCGCGAGCACCACGGCGTCGACGGCGCCGTCCGCGGCCAGCCGCAGGCGGGTGTCGACGTTGCCGCGGATCGGGACGACGTCGAGGCCGAGACCCAGCGCGCGCAGCTGAGCCGCGCGGCGGGGGGAACCGGTGCCGACGCGCGCACCGGCCGGCAGCTCGGCCAGGGTGGCGCCGCTCGGGCTGCAGAGCACGTCGCGCGGGTCCTCGCGCGGCGGGACCGCCGCGAGCGCGACGCCGGGGAACGGCGCGGTGGGCAGGTCCTTGAGCGAGTGGACGGCCAGATCGACGCGGCCCGCGACCAGGGCTTCGCGCAGCGCCGTGGCGAAGACACCGGTGCCGCCGAGCTCGCTGATCGCAGCCTGCGACCGATCGCCGTCCGTCGTGATCTCGACCAGCTCGACGTCGCGGCCGGTCGCCGCGATCAGCGACGCGGCCACGCCGCCGGACTGCGCCAGGGCCAGAGCGGAGCGGCGCGTGCCCAGCCGGAGGGCGGTCATGAGGGGCCTTGCGGGTCGACGGGCGGCTCGACGGCCAGCACCGCCTCCGGGACGTGCGGGTCGAGGCCGAACAGCTCGCGCAGCGCCTCGGCGTAGCGGTCGCCGCCGGGGGAGCCCGCGAGCTCCTTCACGCGCACCGTCGGCGCGTGCAGGAGCTTGTCGACGACCCGTCGTACGGCGCTGTCCACCTCCGTGCGCTCGCGGTCACCGAGGCCAGGCAGCCGCCCCTCGAGCCGGTCGAGCTCCGCCGCGATGACGGCATCGGCCTTCGCGCGCAACGCGACCACCGTCGGCGCGACGCGCAGCGACGCCTGAGCCAGCAGGTACGCCTCGACCTCGTCGGCGACGATGCGGCGCGCCGCGTCGACCTCGGTCTCGCTCGGATCGACCGCGCTCACGGCGCGCAGCGAGTCGAGATCGGCCAGCGTCACGCCGGGCAGTGCGCCGACGGCCGGGTCGACGTCGCGGGGGACGGCCAGGTCGAGCACGAACAGCGGCCGGTCCCCGCGCGCGGCGAGCGCACCGCGCACGGTGTCGAGGCCGACGACGAGTCCGCTCGCGCCGGT
>CAZYXZ010000002.1:73321-99956 GCA_964651395.1 uncultured Frankiaceae bacterium | reverse complement strand
GGCAGCGACGGCCGGCTCCAGCTGGGCGAGGGGGATCACCTGGGCGCCGAGCTCGCCGGCCAGCTGCTCCGCGTGCGCGACCGTCCGGTTGGCCACCGTGATGGAGCCGGCGCCGGCCGACTGGAGCGAGGTCGCGGCGAGGGCGCCCATCGCGCCCGCGCCCACGACGAGCACGGTGCGTCCGGACAGGCCGCCGAGCGACCGCGCGGCGACGTCGAGCCCGGCGGTCACCAGCGAGACGTCGGCCCGGCCGATCGCCGTCTCGGTGCGGGCCCGCTTGCCCACGCGCAGCGCGTGCTGGAAGAGCTCGCCGAGAGAGCGGCCCACCGCGCTCTCGTCCTGCGCGAGGCGGAACGCGGACCGCAGCTGGCCGAGGATCTGGCCCTCGCCGACGACCATCGAGTCGAGCCCGCAGGCGACGGTGAAGACGTGCTGGACGGCACGCTCCTCGTAATGCACGTAGAGGTGCTCGGCCAGCTCGTCCATCGGTACGCCGGACAGCCCGGCGAGCAGCTCGCTCGCCTCCTGGACGCCGCCGTGGAACCGCGACACGTAGGCGTAGACCTCGACCCGGTTGCAGGTGGACAGCACCACCGACTCGGCGACGTGGGCGCCGTGCTGCAGCTCGTGCAGCGCCTTCGGCAGGTCGCCGGGAGCGATCGCGCACCGCTCGAGCAGCTCGACCGGCGCCGAGTGATGAGACAGACCCACGCACAGCACGCTCACAGGCCCACACCCGCCGTCGGCGCGGGCGCCGGGAGGTGCCCGTTGCCGTTGAGCGCGGTCAGTGCCGCCTTGCGCTGCTCGTGGAAGGACAGGATCTGCAGCTCGATGGACAGGTCGACCTTGCGCAGGTCCACCCCCGCCGGGACGGTGAGCACCGCCGGCGCGAAGTTGAGGATGCTGGTCACGCCCGCCTGCACGAGCCGGTCGCAGACGTCCTGGGCCGCCTGCGCGGGCGTGGCGATGACGCCGATGGACACGCCGTGCTCGGCGACGATCGCGTCCAGCTCGTCGATGTGGCGGATGGTGACGCCGGCCAGCTGCTCGCCGACCCGCCGCCGGTCGGCGTCGACGAGCGCGGCGACCCGGAAGCCGCGGTCGGCGAATCCCGCGTAGTTGGCCAGCGCGTGACCGAGGTTGCCGACGCCGACGATCGCCACGGCCCAGTCCTGGGTCAGGCCGAGCTCGCGGGAGATCTGGTAGACGAGGAACTGGACGTCGTAGCCGACCCCGCGCGTCCCGTAGGAGCCGAGGTGGGAGAGGTCCTTGCGCAGCTTGGCCGAGTTGACGCCGGCCGCGCAGGCCAGCGCGTCGGAGGACACGGTCGTCGTGCCGTCCTCCGCCAGGCCGACCAGGGCCCGGAGGTAGACCGGGAGCCGGGCGACGGTGGCCTCGGGGATGCTGCGATCTCGCACCTGCCGCACCCTCCGCGTCGAGATTGTGCCTTTGAGAATACGGGCTTGTGAAAGCAGGCACAAAACGAGGGTCAGGCGCCCAGGTCTCGCCGCAGACGGGGGACGTCGATGCTCCAGAAGCTGTGCTCGCGGCCGTCCAGCAGCAGCACGGGCAGCCGGTCGCCGTATGCGCGGTAGTCCGCCTCATCGGCGGTGGCGTCCCGCTCGCCGAACGGCTCGCCGAGCCCCTGGAGCACCGCACGCGCCTCGTCGCAGGCGGGGCAGCGCGGCTTGGTGAGCAGCACCAGGCGCTCGGTCACGCGCGCTCCCCCGCCGCCACGGTGACCGCGGCCACTTCCTCCCGCCTGCGCCGGCCGGCCGCGCGATGCGCCCCGGGCCGGCGGGACGCGGCGACGAAGCCCAGGTACATGAGGCCGGCGCCGACCGCGAGGCACGCGGCGACCGCCTCCGCCTCGGCGAGGAATGTCACGGCCCCACCGGCCGCGGAGACCAGGACGCCGGCCACGATGAGCAGCGTGCCGTGGAACCGCGCCCGGGCGGCGGCGCCACCGCGGCGCGAGCGCAGGCCGGACCAGATCGTCCCGCCGACCACGACGAAGGTGCCGAGCACGTTGGCCAGCACGACGAGCACGCGCGCGCCCACGGGGTAGTAGTCGTGCCCGTGCGGCAGGCCGAGCCGCGCGATCTCCTTGCCGTCGACGAACGGCACGGCGGCGAGGCTGATCACGACGTTCGCGCTGAGCAGCACGAGGAACACCAGCAGGATCCGCGCGACGTGCGGCCGCAGCAGCAGCTCCAGCTCGCCCATCGCCAGCCAGAGGACGGACAGCACCGCGCCGCAGATGTAGTAGGTGCGGAAGCTGGGGCCGCTCCAGCCGAACGCCGTGCCGTACCAGAGCGCCGCACAGCCGGCCGTGAAGCAGCCGAGCGAGAGCGTCCACGACCGCAGGTAGGCACGGCGCGTCGCGTACCAGCGGCGCAGCAGCGCCAGCGTGAACTCCAGCGAGACGAGCGTCGCCACCAGGGGCAGGACCGCGTCGTGCCTCACCGCAGGGCGAGCCCCTCGTCCTCCCGCAGCCGGCCCTTGGACACCTTGCCGGTGGCGCCGTGCGGCAGCTCGGCGACGAAGTCGACGACGGTGGGGCACTTGAAGCGAGCGAGCGAGAGCGCGCAGTGGTCGATGGCGTCGGTCGCCGACAGGCGCGCGCCGTCGCGCAGCACGACGATGGCCTTCACCGACTCGCCGGTGTACGGGTGCGGCACGGCGAGGACGGCCGCCTCCTCGATGTCCGGGTGGCGGACGAGGACGTCCTCCACCTCGCGCGGGTAGACGTTGAAGCCACTCACGAGGATCAGCTCGGTCCGGCGGTCGACCAGGTGGAGGTCACCGTCCTCGTCCGCGTAGGCCACATCGCCGGTGCGGAACCAGCCCTCGGCGTCGGGACCGTCGTGGCCGTCCGGCCAGTAGCCCGAGAAGACGTTGGCACCGCGGACGGTGAGCTCGCCCGGGTCGCCCTCCTCCGGCTCACCGCCGTCCTCGTCGAGCAGCCGCAGCTCCACACCTGGGATGGGCCGGCCGATCGAGTCGGGCTTGGCCGCCGGAGAGACCAGGGTCGACGTGAGCACGGGGGCGGTCTCGGTCAGGCCATAGCCCTCGAAGACGTGGTGACCGGTCGTGTCGAGGATCTGCTCGAGCACCGCCGCGGGAAGCGGCGCGGCACCGGAGACAGCCAGTCGCACCGTGCTGAACGCCTCGCCGAGGTCGGGCAGCATCGACCACGCGACGTACATCGGCGGCGCGCCGATGATGTTGGTGACCTGCCGACGGCGGATCTCGGCGAGGGTCTCGACCGGGTCGAAGCGCTCGACCAGTACGCCGGTGGCCCCGGTCCGCGCCACCATGCCGAGCCCGGCGTTCAGGCCATAGATGTGGAACAGCGGCAGGACGAGCAGCACGACGTCGTCCGCCGCCACCACCGGCGGCTCGATCCGGACGCACTGGTCGAGGTTGGCCAGGAGGGCCCGATGGGTGAGCATCGCGCCCTTCGGGCGGCCCGACGTGCCGGACGTGTAGATGAGCACCGCCAGGTCCTCGTCGCCGCCGACGGTGTCGACCGCGCGGGTCCCGGCGCCGAGGACGGTGTCGAACGACGTCGCCCCCGAGGGCGCGGTGTCGACGTCGGTGACGACGACATGGTCGAGCGCGTCGAGAGACCCGGCGAGACGGAGCAACATCTCGGCCGATCCGGGCCGGCCGATGACGGCGCGGGCACCCGAGTCGCCCAGCACGTGCGTCAGCTCTTCGGCGGTGTAAGTCGTGTTGACGGGCAGCGCGACGAGCCCGCCCCGCAGCGCACCGAAGTACGCGATGGCGAAGTCCGGCGTGTTGGACAGCACGATCGCGACCCGGTCGCCGGGGTCGAGGCCGAGCGCGCGCAGCCCGGCCGCGGCGCGGTCGACTCGCGCGTCCAGCTCAGCCCAGCTGACCGACTCGTCACGGAAGACGAGGGCCGGCTTGTCCGGCGTCCGGGCTGCGGCGGAACGGACGAGATCGGCCAGGTTCACGGGCCGCAGTGTCGCACAGCCACGACGCCGGAACGGCACGGAAACACGGGGCCAGGAGCGGGTAGTCCGTCGTCGTCATTCTTCGGAGGAATTCACGGGACGTACCCGTCGACGCCGGGACGAGACCGGCGAAACCGGGCGCACCCAAACTGCCTAGTGCCTCGTTGTCCGGCTTCAGCGACACCTCCGTACTGCCGAACCGTTGTCCTGACACACAACAGAATCCGAGACGAGCTCCGACCTCGATAACGGCACACCGCGCGCGAGCGCGGGTCGCAAAGGCACGGGACTGCGCAGGCAGTCAGCCACCTACCGAAGGGTCCGCTCATCATCGGCCCCTCGCTTCGGCGAGAACGGCAGCACGGCTCGGTCACCGCAACACGTGAGGGTGGGGACCCGTGCGCCGTCAGCTTTGTTCCGCATTGCTTGCCTCAGTGGCCTCCGTCGCCACGCTCGCCTTCCTGGCCACGCCCGCGCAGGCGCTCAACGCCGCCGAGGCCGACTTCCTGTCGCGCCTCAACGGGGAGCGGAGCGAGGCACACCTCGCCGGCTACGCCGTCCGGGACGACCTGACCGCCGTCGCCCGGCGACAGGCGGAGCGCATGGCCGCTCGCGGCGAGATCTACCACAACCCGAACATCAGGTCCGAGGTCGCGAACTGGCAGGCCGTCGGCGAGAACGTCGGCCGCGGACCGGACATCGACTCGGTGCACTACGCGCTGATGAACTCGCCGGGCCACCGCGCGAACATCCTCGACCACGACTACACCGAGGTCGGGATGGGCACCGCCGAGACCGCGGACGGCTACGTCTACGTCGCCCAGGTGTTCCGCCAGCCGCTGCACTCCACCGCACCGAAGCCGGCGCCCGCCCGCGTCTCCGCGGCGGCACCCGCACCGGCACCGAAGCGGGTCGCCGCACCCGTCCGCAAGCCCGCCACGGTGCGCCCCGCGCGCGTCGGCGTACCGAGACCGGCGGTGGTGCCGGCTGTCGATCCGGCCACCGTGCTGCGCGGCCGCCTCGCCCTGGCCGAGAGCGCGGCGTCCGGCCGGCCGGCAACCGGTGCCCTCGACCACGCGGTCGTCTACCTCGACGTGATGAGCGCGCTGGGCGCCTAGCCGTCCGCTGACCGTCAGGGCGGGCCGGTCGCCGAGGCCGAAGGCGTGGGGTTGGGGTTGGCGGTCGGGAAGGACTGGAACGGCCGCGGGCGCGACGGCGTCGGGCTCGGCGCGGCGCTGCTCGGCGTCGAGACCGGCTCGGTGGTCTGAGCCGGAACCGGTTCGGGGACGGTGGTCCGGCGGCGGGTCGTCGTCGGCGCCGGCGAGGGCGCCTCCCCGGCCGCCTCGGCGGCGGCGGCGGCACGGAACTCCGCCGCCCGCTTCCAGAAGGCGCTGAACACCCGCGCCGGCAGGCTGCCGCCGGTCACCGACGCGACGCCGTGGATGCGCACCATCGGCTTCTGTTTCGTGAAGCCCATCCAGACGGCGACGCACAGCTCGTGCTCGGGGCTGCCGACGCCGCAGCCGACGAACCAGGCGTCGGTGTTGTTGCTCGCGCTGCCCGTCTTCCCGAACACCTCGAACGACTGCCGGGCGGCGCGGCCGGTTCCTCGGGTGACGACGCCCTTGAGGATGTCCAGCTCGATGTCGGCCAGCGCCTTGTCGAGGACCTGCGTGCCCTTCGGCCGGGCCTCCGCCTTCGGCGTCACCAGCTCGCCGGAGAACGGCACGAGCGGGTCGCCGCCGGCCCGCACCTCGAGCAGCAGCCGGGTCTTCTGCAGGACGCCGCCGTTGGCGATCACGCCGATGCCGCGGGCGACCCCGAGTGCGGAGAAGCCGACGCCGCCGCCGATCGGCACCGTCGCGCCGAGCTCCGGGTCGATGAAGCCGCCGACGCCCATGGCCTCGGTCGTCGCCTTGATCTTGTCGATGCCGATCTGCCGGCCGATGCGGACGAACACCGTGTTCGAGGACCGCTCGACGGCGCGGCGCAGCGTGAGGCTCCCGCCGCCGGTGTTCTCGTAGTTGCAGGCGACGTCCTTGGTCCCGCGCCCGTAGCGGAAGCAGCTCGTGTTGGGGAACACGTCGTCGGCCTTGATGCCCGCCTTCAGCGCGGCGGCGAGGTCGAAGATCTTCATGACCGAGCCGGGTGACCGCCGTGGCTGCGTCGCCAGGTTGTAGCCGTGGCGCACGTACCGGCTGGAGTGGACCGCCTTGAGGTCGCCGGTCTTCGGGTCGATGACGGCGATGGCGACGTCCGGGTCGTCCGGGTTCGCGGCGTCGAGCACGTCCTCCGCCGCGGCCGCGGTCGCGCGCTGCAAGGCCAGGTCGAGGGTCGTACGGACGCGGATCCCCTCGCGGAACAGCCGCTCCTCGCCCACCGCGTCGAGCAGCTCGTTGCGGACCATGTCGGCGTACTCCGCCGCCTCCGACTTCAGCTCGGGGGGACGGAACCTCGCGATGTCGCTGGGCTGGTTGGGCTTGCCGCTGTAGGCGGCCGAGGCCTCGGCCGGCGTGATGTAGCCGAGGGTGTTCATGCGGTCGAGGACACCGAACTGGCGCTGCTTCGCACGCCGGAAGTCGCGCACCGGGTTGTACAGCGACGGCGCCGGCGCGATACCGGCGAGCATGGCCGCCTGGCCGAGCGTGAGCTTCGCCGCGGTGGTGTTGAAGTAGTAGTGCGCGGCGGCCTCCACGCCGTAGGTGCCGTTGCCCAGGTACAGGGTGTTCAGGTACGCCGTAAGGATCTCCCGCTTCGTCTTCTGCTTCTCCAGCCGGTAGGCGATCGCCGCTTCCTTGATCTTGCGCAGTGCCGTGCGGTCGGAGCCGACGTAGACGTTCTTGACGTACTGCTGCGTGATCGTCGACCCGCCCTGCCGCACGCCCTTGGCGCGCAGGTCCCGGTAGGCGGCGCGCATGATCGCGATCGGGTCCACGCCGTTGTGCTGCAGGAACCGCGCGTCCTCGGACGCGACGATCGCCTCGCGCATGTGGTGCGCGATGGCGTCCTCGGCCACCTCGGCGCGCTGCTCAGGGGCGCGGATCGTCGCGAAGTACTCGCCGTTGGCGTCGAGCAGGATCGCCGACTGCGACGGCGGCGGCGGCGGTGTGAGGTCGACCGGCGCGGTGAGCAGACCGGTGACGAAGGCGACCAGCCCGACGAGGACGCCGAGCGCCACCCAGCGGAAGCCACGGAGGATCCGCTGGCGGCGGCTGCGCGGGCGCGCCGGGCGGGTCCTCGAGAACCGCGGGACGGACTTCGCGAAAGCCACACGGCGAGGGTACCCGGCGACCTACATTGACCTGACCGACCCGGAGGCCCCTCATGCCCGTCAGCGTTCTCGTCGTGGACGACACGGACCACGTCCGCAGCATGCTCGCGGAGATGCTGACCTTCGACGGCTTCGCGGTCGTCGGCCAGGCGCACGACGGCGCCGAGGCGGTCACCATGGCGGCGAGCACCAATCCTGACGTCGTCGTCATGGACCTGCGCATGCCGGTCCTCGACGGGCTCGAGTCGACGCGACTGATCCGCGCCGCGAACCCCGAGCAGTCGGTCATCCTCTACACGGCCTACGTCGACGCCGCCGTTCGGCGCGAGGCCGAGGACGCGGGCGTGTCGCTCTGCCTGGCCAAGCTGGAAGGACTCGCGGTCCTGGAGCGAGAACTGGACCGGCTGGGCCTCGACCTCGACTGAGGTCCGGCGCGCGCCCCCGTACGATGTCCCCGCGCGGCGAAGCCCGTCTCGTCGCGCCTGAAGGAGGACCGCGTGCGCACCCCCACCGCCATCGGCGTCCTGGTGCTGCTCGCCTCCATCGTGCTCGCCTTCGGCCTCCAGCAGATCCTGAACCAGCGGTAGCGGCGAAACCATGAGGTCGTGACCCGCCCCGGCCCGCGCTTCGGGCCCGACTCCGACGGCTTCGCCGAGCTGCGCGCGCTCCTCGCGTTCCACCACGTGCCCGAGGTGCCCGCGCTGACCGACGAGCCGGCCACCGCGTCGTCGGAGCCGGCGTCGCCGAACGGCCCGGTCATCGCGCCGGGCCTCGACCTGACCGCCGCACTGGCCGAGCTCGCAGTCGGTGACCGCGCTCTCCAGCAGGCCGAGTCCGAGCCCGCCGGGTCCGAGCCATCCGGGTCCGAGCCATCCGGGTCCGAGCCGGGCGAGGTGGAGCCCCCGGGCGAGCCGGCGCCCGAGCGCGCTCCCCTATCCGCTCCCGTCTGGCAGCCGGAGGTGCTGGTAGACCCGGTGCCGGAGCCGACCAGGGCCCCGCGCGCCGGCCGCGTCCCGAAGGCGCGGAAGGGCGGTGGGGAGGACGCCGGGCTGTCCCTGCTCGACGGGTCGATGCTGTCGGCGCCGGAGGTGCTCACGGCGCCGCCGGTGCAGACGCCGTTCGAGGAGACCGCCGAGGGCCCGGACGTCATGGCCATCGTGGCCCGGGCGCAGACCGGCGACGCGATCGCGTTCGGCGAGCTCTACGACCGCTACGTCGATCTCATCTACCGCTACGTCTACTACCGCGTCGGCACACAGACCCTGACCGAGGACCTGGTCAGCGAGACGTTCCTCCGCGCGCTACGGCGGATCTCCTCGTTCAGCTGGCAGGGGCGCGACTTCGCCGCCTGGCTGGTCACCATCGCCCGGAACCTGATCGCGGACCACTTCAAGTCCGGCCGCTACCGCCTGGAGATCGCCACCGCCGACATGCTCGAGGCGGACCGGGCCCAGGACGGCCCCGAGGGCGAGGTCCTCGACGCGATGACCAACGAGCGGCTGATCAGCGCCGTCAAGCAGCTGAACTCCGAGCAGCAGGAATGCGTCGTCCTCCGTTTCCTGCAGGGCATGTCCGTCACGGAGACCGCGCTGGCCATGGGCAAGACCGAAGGTGCCATCAAGGCGCTCCAGTACCGCGCCGTGCGATCCCTCGCCCGCCTGCTGCCGAGGGAGCTCGTCCAGTGAGGGGATTCGTGGCGGTTGGGAAGGAAATCGCCCGATTCCGCCGTAACCGTTTCGTTACCGAGTCGTTGGCCGTGGGGAAGGAGGGGTTGTGAGGATGCGCCCGGCCCAGTCACGTCGCGCACGGGAGTTCGCCGTGGCGCTCGAGGGACCGCTGTCCCCGAGCCTCGCCGCGGACCCCGCGATGGCGCCGTTGCTGGCCCTCGCCGAGCAGCTGCGCGCCCTGCCCCTCGGACCCACCCCCCAGTTCCGCGACGCGCTGCGCACGCGCCTGGTCGCCGTCGCGACGGTGGCGCCCGCCGAGCTCGCACCGGCCACCACCTGGGACCGTGCGCGCGTCTGGGTCGACCACTGGCGCGTGCAGCGGGGCATGGCCGCGGCCGCCGCCGGCATGGCGGCCGTCGTCGCCATCGCGGGTGTGACGACGGCGAGCCAGCGCTCGCTCCCCGGCGACCCCTTCTACGGCCTGAAGCGCAGCGCGGAGGGCATCCAGCTCTCCTTCGCCCGCAACCCCGTCAACCAGGGCAAGCGCTACCTCCAGCACGCCGAGACCCGCCTGGCCGAGGTCGCGCAGCTGGCCAACAAGGACATCACCGCCGCCCTGTCCCCCGTGCCGATGGCCGGCGTGGCGGGCAGCCCGGTCGCCCTGGGCGGCAGCCGCGCCGACCGCATCGCCCGCGCGCTGGCCGACATGAACCGCGACACCCGCCGCGGCAGCCAGCTCCTGACCAAGGCGTACGAGGACGACGACGAGCGCTCGACCGAGCCGTTGCAGGTGCTCTCCTCGTTCGCGGACCGGCAGCAGCGCGGCCTGTACCAGCTGCTGTTCGAGATCCCGGTCGAGGCCCGGCCGACCGCCCAGACCTCCTTGGCGCTGGTCACCGAGGTCCAGCAGCGGGCCACGGCGCTGATCACCTACGGCATCTGCGGCCAGGCCTGCGCGCCCCCGGACGTCGACCCCACGCCGGGTGCGACGCCGCAACCCGAGCCGCAGCCGGCGCCGTCCCCGACCTCCGACGCGCTCGGCCCCACGCCCTGCGACTGCGCCGGTACGCCGTCGCCGGCGCCCACGCCCGGCCCGCAGGAGACCCCGGATCCGGGCGACTCGAACAACCCGGAGCCGTCGCCGACGCCGTCGCCCAGCCCCTCGGAGGGCGGCGGAGGCCAGCTCCCGCTGCTGCCCGACCCGATCGGCCAGACCGTCGAGGACCTGCTCAACGAGGTCAAGAAGCTGCTCCCCTCACCACTGCCGGTCCCGGTCCCGCTGGGCAAGGCCGCGCCGCTCTAACTAGGCACTTCTGGCCAGGTTCGATATCGCTTTGATAACGCCCACGCGACAATGTCCGCATTTGAGCGTCTGTGACCGATCGGTGACCCGCACAATCTCAAGCAGCCCCGTAACCGGTCCGACGAAGTAGTCGTTACGGGCTACGTCGATGGCTCTCCCGTGGGGGGGCGCCGGATCGGCACGTAAGTTCCATTCGGGCGCCGGACCAGGGCCGGCACAGACGGAGGTCGGGTACATGGCCACATTCGCAAAGCGGGGGGCGCGGCTCACAGCCCTCACCCTCGTACCGGCGGCATTCGCCGTCGCCATGACTGGGGGGTCGGCGCAGGCACTGCCCGTCCAGATCCCAGACGTATTCGGGGGCACCGCGAAGGCGGCCGCGATTCACATCGAGGTCAACCTTCCGATCCCGGGTGTGCCGAGCATCGTCCAGGACATCTCGCTCACCGACGGCAACGCGCTGAAGAGCCTCAACGGCGCGCTCGAGTCGGTCGGCAAGTCGACCCTGGGCAACGGCACGCTGATCAACAAGGAAGTCCTCGCCAGCCTCACCACCGTGCTGGAGAAGTCCGACGCGATCCTGCCGACCCAGCAGCTGCTGGGCCTGGTCACCCTCGGACTGGGCAACATCAAGTCGACCGTCGCGCCTGAGGCGACCAGCTCCGTGCTGACGAGCTCCTCGTCCTCGCAGCTGGCCACCCTCCGCATCGGCATGGGTGCGCTCACGAGCGCGCTGCCGCTGCTGAAGGAGGACCTCCTGTCCAGCGTGACCGACCAGGTCACCCCGGTCGTCGACACGGTCCTCGGCCTGCTGAACAGCACGCCGGTCACCCCGGTGCTTCAGCCGGTGCTCGACCAGGTCAACCCGCTCGTGGACAACCTGACCAGCCTCATCGGGAACCTCTCCGCCGATGACGCGCTGCTCGGTCTGAACCTGATCGAGTCCTCGAACACGATCACCCGCAAGGGCGAGGCCATGACGTCCGAGGCGTTCGCGTCTCTCGGCGGCAAGGACACGCCGGCCCTGACCGTGCTCGGTGGCCTCGTGACCATCGACGCGATCAAGACCCGCTCCTTCTCCACCGCGGGTGGCTCGAAGGGTTCGGCTGCTGCCGACACCACGACCGACATCCTCAACATCAAGGTCGGCGACATCCTCAACCTGGCCCTGGGCTCGAACGGCCTCACCGGCTCCATCGGTGGCAACACGCTTCCGCTGGGCGCCCTGAACGACGCCTTCCAGCAGGTCATCGGCACCGTCAACGGTCTCCTCGACGTCGCCGGCGTGAAGATCCTGACCGGCCAGAAGGTCGTCAACGTCGACCCCAACGGCAAGTTCGCCTCGTCCTCCTCTGAGGGTCTGGGCATCATCGTGAACCCGCTGAAGGCCCTCAAGCCGCTCGTGGGCATCCAGCTGGTCCCGGCCGGTACGGCCGTCAACGCGGCTCGCGTCGCGAAGCCGGTCCCGGTCGTCAAGCCCCCGGCACGCCCGCTGCCCCGCACTGGCGCTGAGCTCCCGCTCTTCGCAGTCCTGGGTACCGGTCTGGCCGGCATGGCGCTGGTGGCCCGCCGCCGTCGCCTCGCGGAGATCTAAGAACCGCTGATCTGACCACTGAAGCCCCCCGCCTCACGGCGGGGGGCTTCAGTGTTTTGCGACTCCTATAGCGTTCACGTCGTGAGACTGCGACGGCGCCGTACGGCGGAGGAGGAGCAGGCGACGCACGTCGCCACCGGTCTCGCGTCCGCCGCGGCCGCCGAGGTCGAGGCCGCCCTCGAGGTCCCCGCCGACCGGACGGCCGCCGCGTTCTTCGACGTGGACAACACGATGATGGGCGGCGCGTCGATCTACTTCTTCGGCAAGGGCATGGCCGCGCGGAAGTTCATCACCACGAAGGACCTGGTCCGGTTCGGCTGGCAGCAGCTGAAGTTCCGCTTCGGCGGCAGCGAGGACCTCGACGCGGTCAGCGAGGCGCGGGAGACCGCCCTCGGCCTGGTCGCGGGCCGCGAGGTCGCCGAGATCGTCGGCTACGGCGAGGAGATCTACGACGAGCTGATCGCGGACCGGATCTACTCCGGCACCCGGGCCCTCGCCCAGCAGCACCTGGACGCCGGCCAGCGGGTCTGGCTGGTCACCGCGACGCCGGTCGAGCTGGCCAACATCATCGCCCACCGGCTGGCGCTCACGGGCGCGCTGGGCACCGTCTCGGAGGTCCGCGACGGCAAGTACACGGGCCGGCTGGTCGGCGAGCCGCTGCACGGCCCGGCGAAGGCCGAGGCCGTGCGCGCCCTGGCCGTCCGGGAGGGCCTGGACCTGGCCCGGTGCACGGCGTACAGCGACTCCAGCAACGACATCCCGATGCTCTCCGTGGTCGGGACGGCGGTGGCCGTGAACCCCGACCCCGAGCTCAAGGCGCACGCCAAGGAGCACGGCTGGGAGATCAAGGACTTCCGGACCGGCCGCAAGGCGGTGATCGTCGGCGTACCGGCGGCGGCCACCACCGGAGCCGTCGTGGGCGGCGTGTTCGGTGCCCTCGCCTACAAGCGCCGCAGGGCGGCGCGCTAGGGCCGTCCTAGAAGAAGACCGACCGGCGCTGCATGAGCAGCTTGTAGAGCGTCTGCTGGATGGTCTCGCGCACCTGGTCGGTGATGTTGAAGACCACCATCGGGTCCTCGGCCGCGGCGGAGCCGAGCTGGTCGGTCGGGATCGGCTCGCCGAACTCGATCAGCCACTTCGACGGGAGCGGGATCAGACCCAGCGGCCCGAGCAGCGGGAACGTCGGCGTGATCGGGACGTAGGGGACGCCGATGATCCGGGCCAGCGTCTTCACGTTGCCGATCATCGGGTAGATCTCCTCGGCCCCGACGATCGAGCAGGGGATGATCGGCACGCCGGTGCGCAGCGCGGCCGAGACGAACCCGCCACGGCCGAACCGCTGCAGCTTGTAGCGCTCGCTGAACGGCTTGCCGATGCCCTTGAAGCCCTCCGGCCAGACGCCGACCAGCTCGCCGTTGGCCAGCAGCCGCTCCGCGTCGGCGTTGCAGGCCAGCGTGTGGCCGGCCTTGCGGGCCAGCGGCGCCAGCAGCGGCATGGAGAAGACCAGGTCGGCGCCGAGCATGCGCAGGTGCCGATGGGCTGGGTGGTCGTCGAGCAGCGGCAACGACACGCCGATGGCGTCGAGCGGCAGCGTGCCGGAGTGGTTGGCGACGATGAGCGCGCCGCCCGTGCTCGGCACGTTGTGCAGCCCCTTGGCCTCGATCCGGAAGTACTTCTTGTAGAGCGGCCGGACGGCGTTCATGAAGACGGCCTCGGTCAGCTCCGGGTCGAAGCCGAACTCGTCGATCGGGTACTCCCCGGTCAGCCGCCGGCGCAGGAAGGCCAGGCCGCCGGCCAGCTTGCGCTCCCAGTCCGCGACGACGGGCGGCTCGGTCAGGGCGACCGGCGTGCCGCTGTCGGCCGGCTTGCCCTTGCGACGCTCGCGGACGGGGACGTCGCCGTCCGCGGACTTGGCGTTGAGCGGGATCACGCGGGCCTCAGGCACGGGCGGCCACCCGGCTCACGCGGTCGAGCACCATGCGCTCGGCCGTCTCCACCATCTCCGGCGTGTAGAGGCGTCGCGCGGCGCCCCGCGTGCGCACGAAGTCGTCGAACGCCTCGATGGTCGTGTAGCGGGGCCGGTAGCCGAACTGCTCGTGCAGGCGCGTCATGTCCGCGACGCGGCCGTGCTCGAGGAAGTGCATCTGCTCGGGCGAGAAGTCGACGAGGCCCAGCGTGCGGAACAGCTGGCCGACCTGGCTGACCAGCGGGGAGGGCACCTTGATGGCCACGCGGCCCGCTCGCCGGATCGCCTGCGAGGACAGCAGCACACCTTCGCCGCCGACGTTGAAGGTCCCGGTCCGGTCCTCCAGCGTGGCCAGCCGCAGCACCTCGAGCGCGTCGTCCTCGTGGCAGAGCTGGATGCGCGGGTCGAAGCCGAACACCGTCGGCACGACCGGCAGCGCGAAGTAACGGGTCAGCGGCGTGTCGACCGCCGGGCCGATGAAGTTCGTGAAGCGGAGCATCGTCAGGCTCACGTCCGGCCGGCGCCGACCGAAGCCGCGCACGTAGCCCTCGACCTCCACTGAGTCCTTGGCGTAGCCGGAGGAGGGCAGCCGCCGCGGCTCCATGTCCTCGGTGAACAGCGCCGGGTCCTTCGGTGAGCTGCCGTAGACCGCCGTGGTCGACTTCACCACCAGCTTCTGCAGCGTCGGCGACTTCTGGCACGCGGCGAGCAGCTGCATCGTGCCGATGACGTTGATCTCCTTCATCGCCGTGCGGCCGCCGGCGGTGAGCGGCGTCGCGATGAGGTTGAGGTGCACGACCGTGTCGACCTCGCTGGTCGCGATGACCTTGGCGATGAGCGGGTTGCGGATGTCCGCGCGGACGAACTGGGTGCGACCGAGGTCGGCCTTGGGAGGCACGGTGTCGACGCCGATGACCTGCTCGATGTCCGGGTCGGCGGCGAGCAGGCCGGCCAGCCGTCCCCCGAAGAACCGGGAGACGCCGGTGATCAGCACGCGACGGGGACGCATGACACCTCAAATGTGGGGAAATCTGGGCAGCTCGCAGCGGCGAGTCTACGTCGGCCCGGTTTCACCCCGGTAAACGCGCAGGTGGCGCCCTTGGTCAGACCTTGCGCGCCCGGGGGCTGAGCAGGCCGCGCTCGTGCACGTCGAGCACCTCGTGCACCAGGTCGTCGACGTGTGGCCACGGGAAGCCGGGCCGGGAGATCAGCAACGACGTGAGCCCGTGCATCGCGGCCCAGACGGTGATCGCTGTGGCCTGCGGGTCACGCGCGGTGAAGATGCCCGCGTCCATGCACGCCTGAACCGCCGCGACCAGGTGCTGGAAGGCCGCGCCGCCTACCTCGCCGCCGGTGTCGGCGACACCGTGACCGTGCGTGCTGCGGGTCATGAACAGGATGCGGTAGTGCTCTGGGTGCTCGCGGCCGAAGTCGAGGTAGGCACGAGCGCGCAGCCGCATCGACTCCAGCGGGTCCGAGGCCCGGGCCGCAGCCGCCTCGAGCCGCTCGTCGAAGTCCCGGAAGCGCGCCTCGCACACCGCGGTGATCAGCGCGTCCTTGTCCGGGAAGTGCAGGTAGATCGACGGCGGCGTGACGCCGACGGCGTCGGCGATCGCCCGGATGGACACGGCGTCCTCGTCCCCGGTGGCCGCCAGCAGCCGCTCCGCCGCCGCGAGGATCTCGGTGCGCAGCAGCTCGCCGTCGCCACGCCGCGCGCGCGGCCTGCGCACTGCGGTCGGCGTACGCGGCATCAGTGGTGTGCCAGCACGGGAGCCGGCTCCTCCGGTGCGGACTCACTGAGGGAGAACCGCTCGTACACCCGCTTGAGCGGCCCCGGCGCCCACCAGTTGAGCTCGCCGGCCAGGCGCATGAACGCCGGCACGAGGGTGGCGCGGATCAGCGTGGCGTCCATGATGACGGCGAGCGTCAGCCCGATGCCGAACAGCTTGATGAACGTCACCTGCGACGTGCCGAAGGCGAGGAAGACCACAGCCAGGATCGCGGCCGCGGCGGTGACGATGCGGCCAGTGTGCTCGAGACCGGCGGCCACGGCCTGGACGTTGAAGCCGGTGCGGTCGTGCTCCTCCTTGATCCGCGAGAGCAGGAAGACCTCGTAGTCCATCGACAGCCCGAACGCGACGCAGAACATCAGGATCGGCGTCGTCGTGTCGAGGATGCCGGTGGCCGTGAAGCCGAGCAGGCCGGACAGGTGCCCCTCCTGGAAGATCCAGACCATCGCGCCGAAGGTGGCGGACAGGCTGAGCAGGTTGAGCACCAGCGCCTTCACGGGGACCAGGATGCTGCCGAACATCAGGAACAGCAGCACGAAGGTCGTGAGCCCGATCAGCCCCGCTGCGAGGGGCACGCGGCTGAAGATGGACGCCTTCGAGTCGACCAGCTGCGCCGACTGGCCGCCGATCACGACCGGGAAGGGCGGCCGCAGCGCGCGCACCTCCTTCACGAGCTGCTCGGCCTCGATCGACATGGCCTCGATACCGGGTACGACGGACAGCCAGGTCGTCCCGTCGCCGCGGAAGCGCTGCGCGGCCGGGCCGGGCGGCGCCACGAGACGGCCGCCGATGAACGAGCCGATGATCGTGTCGACCCGCGCGACCCCGCGCACCGCGGACAGGTGGTTCGCGTAGGCCGTGATGGCCGCCTTGTTGGTGGCCATCGGGTCCTGGCCGGTCGACACGACGAGGATCGGGTTGGTCTCGTTCGCGGCGAAGTTCGTGCGGATCTGGTCGGAGACGACGTGCGCGGGCGCCGACTTCGGCAGCACGCGGTCGTCGGGGAGGCCGAACTTCACGCCGAGGAACGGCAGGCCGAGGAAGACGAGGAAGAGCACCACGACGGTGGCGATCGGGATCGGCCGGCGCATGACGGCCATCGCGAGACGGTGCCAGAAGCCCTCGCCGACCTCCTTCGGTTCGCGGTGCCAGAGCGTGAGCTTGTCCACGCGCGCGCCGAGGACCGCCAGCAGGGCCGGCAGCACGACCACGGCACCGACCGCTGCGAGCAGCGCGACGCCGATGCCGGCGTACGCGAAGGAACGCAGGAAGTAGAGCGGGAAGACCACGAGCGCGGCCAGTGAGATGCCCACGGTCAGTGCGCTGAACGCGATCGTCCGGCCGGCCGTCTCGACGGTGCGCACGACCGCGTCCTCGACGCTGCGGCCGTGCCGCAGCTCCTCGCGGAACCGCGAGACGGTGAACAGGCTGTAGTCGATGGCCAGGCCCAGGCCCATCGCGGTGGTCAGGTTGAGCGCGAAGATCGAGACGTCCGTGACCGCGGCGATCATGCGCAGCAGCAGCAGCGTGCCGATGACCGCGAAGGCGCCGACGGCGAGCGGCAGGGACGCCGCCACCACCGAGCCGAACACGAGGACCAGCAGGATGAGCGTCAACGGGAGCGCCACCATCTCCGCGCGGGTGAGATCGTGCTCGATCTGGGTGCCGACCTGGCGGTAGGCCTCCGCGACGCCGCCGACCTTGATGTCCAGATCCCCCTGGACGCGCGTGTACTTCGGACCGAGCACGTCGATCCGGTCGCGGACGTCGTCCTCGCTACCCTCGATGAACGCGAGCACCAGGCCCTGCTTGTGGTCGGTGCTGGCCAGCGGCGCGGGGCGGCCGAGCGTCCAGTACGACGCCGACTGCGTGACGCCCGGCTCGCGGCCGAGCTCCTGGGTCAGCAGCGCGGCCTGGCCGGCGATGCTGGCGGTGTCGACGTCGCCCCCGCGCGCGGTGACCAGCAGGACCATGTTCGGCTCCCCGGAGCCGAAGGTCTCGGCGAGGCTCCGTTCCGCCCGGGTCGACGGCGCCGCGGGGTCCTGGAAGCCGCCGGTCGAGAGCACCTTCGTCACGCTGCCGCCGAACGCGCCGGCCAGGACCAGCCCGATCACGGAGGCGACGAGGATGGCGACCCTGCGGCGTACGACGAACAGCCCGAGCGACCGGTACACGACTTCTCCCTAACGTCGTTAACTTAGTACCGGCAACCTAGTGTGGGCAGGGCTCCGCGGGCAACGTGATTGCCGTCACACGGACCTAGCCGAAGGTGGAGGGCTGGGGCGGCGGGCTCAGGACGCCGATCGGCTCGCTGGAGGTCGCGGCGGGCTTGGGCACGCGTGAGAGCACGACCGGGTCGCCACGGCCGGCCTTGAGCGTCTTCGCGGCGTGGCCGAGGTTCACGGCGATCGTGATGTGGCGGAACGAGTCCTCGCACACGGCCACCCGGCCCGGCGCGACCTCGCCGAAGGTCCAGCGGAACGGCACGACCATCGTCCGGCCGTTGAGCCGGAGCTCCAGGTCGTCGCCGAGCGTGATGCCCGCCGCTTCCAGGTCGGTGCGGTGGACGTTGAGGGCAAGGTTGCCGAAGTGGTCCACGGACCGCACCTCGCCGTGCACGTGGTCGTCGTGCTCGATCGGCTCGCGCAGCTCGATGCGCACGAGACTCGTCTCCGTGACGACCGGCCCGAGCTCGGTCATCTCCAGGCCGTTGGCCAGGTGCGCGGCGACCGGCGCGAACACGTCGCGGCCGTGGAACGTCTTCGCCCGGTTGGGCAGGAAGTACGCGTCGTTCACCAGCTCGTGCGCGGCGTCGACGCCCCCGAGCTCGTCCCACGCGAGGGAGAGCAGCCCGTTGTCCGGGCCGACCAGGATCGAGCCGGACGCCGTACGGACGGCCAGGCCGCGTCGCTTCGTGCCGACACCGGGGTCGACGATGGCCAGGTGGATGCCGACCGGGAGGTAGGGCACCGCGGCGGCCAGCGTCACCGCACCCTGCTCCACGCTCTGCGGCGCGATCTGGTGGCACACGTCGACGACCCGGACGTCCGGGGCGATGCGCGCGATGACACCGTGGCAGACACCGACGAAGGCGTCCTCGAGGCCGTAGTCGGAGAGGAACGTGACCCAGCCGTGCACGGGGGCTACTTCTTGTTGCGGCGCTGGATGCGCGTCTTCTTCAGCAGCTTGCGGTGCTTCTTCTTCGCCATGCGCTTGCGACGCTTCTTGATGACCGAGCCCACGAAACGGCTTCCTCACTGCTCACGATGTCGGGTCGTCGCGCCAGCGACGCGAACGTGCACGATATCCCGGCCGCAGCCGGAACGGTCAGCCGGCCTCGATGAAGGCCGCACGGAGGTAGTCGTGCACCGCCTGCTCGGGGACGCGGAAGGAGCGCCCGATCCGTACGGCGGTCAGCTCGCCCGAGTGCACGAGCCGGTAGACGGTCATCTTCGAGACGCGCATGACGGTCGCCACTTCGGCGATCGTGAGAAAGCGCACCTCGCCGAGGTTGTTCGTAGCCATTACGCACCTGGTCCTGCGCGGGCATGCGTCGGCTTCCCCACCGACGATGGTCACGACCCACGTGTCTAGTGGGGTTATAGAGCAGTCTGGGACTTCGTGCATAGGGCCGAATGGCCCAATGGTGGGGCGACGGGCCAGGAAAGGGCGTTTCTCACGTCTGCGCTGGGGCGACCGGGTCGAGCCCGAGCAGCGGGAACGCCAGGCTGCGGGTGGCCGCGACCGCGCGGTCGACCGGGTCGCGCACGTCGGCCTCCCCGGACCACGGCGTCCAGGTCGGGTCCCGGCCGTCGGAGAGGTTGACCGGGGCGCGCTCGCCGCTGCGGGCCGCCGCCCACTCGCGCCACGACTCCGGCGTCTGCTCCGGCAGCGTGCCGCCGACCACCTCCGACAGCACGCCGGTCCAGGACCGCGGCACGACCTGGACGATCTCGTAGCCACCGCCGCCGAGGACGACCCACCGGCCGTCGCAGTGCCGGTGGGCCAGCTCGTGCAGCAGCCGGTACGCCGCGCGCTGGCCGTCGACGGAAAGCATGAGGTGCGCGAGCGGGTCGAGCGTGTGCGTGTCACAGCCGAGCTGCGTGACGAGCACCTGCGGCCGGTAGGCCGCCAGCACCTGGGGGACGACGGCCGTGAAAGCCCGCAGCCAGCCGGCGTCGTCGGTGCCGACCGGCAGCGCGACGTTGACGCTCGTGCCGAGGCCGTCGCCGGTGCCGGTCTCCTCGGGGAAGCCGGTGCCGGGGAACAGCGTCGTCCCGCTCTCGTGCAGGCTGACCGTGAGGACCCGGGGGTCGCCGTAGAACGCGACCTGCACGCCGTCGCCGTGGTGCACGTCGACGTCGACGTACGCGACGCGCTCCGCGCCCTGGGTCAGTAGCCAGGCGATCGCGACGGCCGGGTCGTCGTACACGCAGAAGCCGCTCGCCCGGGCGCGGAGCGCGTGGTGCAGGCCACCGGCCAGGTTGACCGCGTGCTCCGCGTCCCCCTGCCAGACCGCGCGCGCCGCCGCGACGCTGCCGCCGGTGACCAGCGCGGCGGCCTCGTGCATGCGCGGGAAGATCGGGTTGTCACCGGGCCCCAGCCCGTAGCGGACGGCGAGCCGCTGCTCGAGGTCCTCGGGCGCCCGGCGGACCGCCTCGACGTAGTCGGGGTCGTGCACGAGGTTGAGGACGTCCTCCTCGACCGGCTCGGGCGCGCAGACGGTGACGCCGGGCCGGCTGAGCAGCCCGAGCTCGCGGGCCAGGCCGATGGTCAGCTCGAGCCGCAACGGTCGCAGCGGGTGCGACGGGCCGAAGTCGTAGCGCGCGAGCTCGTCGTCCCAGACCACGAGCGTGCTGGTGGACATCTCACTCCGTCCGAAGGGCCACGACGGGATCCAACCGCCCCGCACGGCGTGCGGGGAAGACGCCGAAGAAGACACCGACCGCGGCCGAGACGCAAAAGGCCAGCACCGGCGACCACCACGCGATCTCCGCGGGCAGTGGCGTCGTCGCGCGCAGCGCCAGCGCGCCGCCGATGCCGAGCCCGATGCCGACCAGTCCACCGACGCTGGTCAGGACGACCGCCTCGATGAGGAACTGCATCAGGATGTCGCGCTGCCGTGCGCCGACTGCCTTGCGCAGCCCGATCTCCCGGGTCCGCTCGCGCACGCTCACCAGCATGATGTTGGACACGCCGACGCCGCCGACCAGCAGGCTGATCCCGGCGATCGCCGCGAGCACCAGCGTGAGCAGCCTGAGGATGCGGCCGACCGCGCCCAGGATCTGGCTCTGCGTCACCGAGCTGAACCGCTCACCCGGATAGCGCTCGGTCAGGGCCAGGGTGATCCGGTCGCCGAGGCTTTCGATCCCGCGGGTGCTGGGCGCCTTCACGGCCACCCCGTCGACGCGTTGCGTGTCCAGCAGCCGCTGCGCCGCGGTGATCGGGATGTGCACGTCCTGGTCGCGGTCGACGCCGAACGCCGATCCCACCGACGTGAAGACGCCGATGACCCGGAACCGCACTCCGGCCAGCACGAGCTGCCGGCCGAGCGGGTCGCGGTCGCCGAAGAGGCGGCGGGCGGTCTCCGACCCGAGCACCGCGACCCGGCGGCGCGTGTCGATGTCGCTGCGGCGCAGGTACGAGCCGCGGGCGATCGGCCGGTCGAAGACGAGTGGCACGGTCTCGGTCGTGCCCTGCACGGTGACGAACAGCTCGTTGGCGCCGACCCGCGCGAGCTCGCCGCTCGACACGGTCGCGGCCACGCGCCGCTGGTCGCCCACGACCCGGCCGACCAGCTCGACGTCGGGCAGCTTGAGCCGGCTCGCCGTGGGCGCCGCACCGAAGCTGAACTCCCCCGGTACGACGATCAGCAGGTTCGAGCCGAGACCCTGCACCTGCGTCTCCACCTCGCGCTTCGCGCCGGCGCCGATGGAGACGAGCAGGACGACCGCGGCGACCCCGATGACGACGCCGAGCATCGTCAGCGCGCTGCGGAGCCGGTTGGCGCGCAGCGCCTCGATGGCGACGCGCCATGCCTCGGCCAGCCTCACGAGGCCGCTGCCTTTCTCGGCCTCGGGCGCGCTCGTGGCTTGCTCGACGGCCGGGCGTCGAGCAGGCCGTCGCGGACGTGGATCTCGCGGCGGGCGCGCATCGCCACCTCGGCGTCGTGCGTCACGAGGACCACGGCCACGCCCTGCTCCTCGTTGAGCCGGCCGAGCAGTTCCATGACCTCCGCGCCGGTGCGCGAGTCGAGGTTGCCGGTCGGCTCGTCGGCGAGGATCACCTGCGGCTCGCCGACGAGGGCACGCGCGATCGCCACCCGCTGCTGCTCGCCGCCGGAGAGCTGGCCCGGCCGGTGGCCGAGCCGGTGGGCCATGCCGACCCGGTCGAGGGCCTCCGCGGCGCGGCGGCGGCGCTCGGCGCGCTTGACCCCGCGGTAGACGAGCGGCAGCGCGACGTTGCCGACCGCGGACGTCCGCGGCAGGAGCTGGAACGCCTGGAAGACGAAGCCGATGGTCGCGCTGCGGACCGCAGCGATCTCGTCCTCGCGCAGCGCCGCGACGTCGCGCCCGGCGACGCGCAGGAGCCCGGTCGTCGGCCGGTCGAGGCCGCCGAGCAGGTGCATGAGCGTGGACTTGCCGGAGCCGGACGGGCCCATGATGGCGACGTAGTCGCCTTCGTCGACGGTCATGCTGACGCCGCGCAGCGCCTCGACCGTGACGCCCTCGAGCTCGTAGACCTTCGTGACGTCTACCGCTTCGAGAACAGGCACTCAGACCTGCTGGCCGTCGCGCACCAGGTCGGCGCCGCGCACGACGACACGGTCGCCCAGGCGGAGCCCGCGGGACACCTGCACGACGTCGTCGCCCTGCGCGCCCAGCGTCACGACCTGCTGACGCACCCGTCCGTCGCGGACCACCCAGACGGCGTCGTGGTTGCCGCTGCGGATCACTGCGGCGGCAGGGACGACGACGGCGTCGTGCGCAGCGCGGACGCGCAGGCCGGCGACCGCGCTCATGCCCGGCCGCGGCGCCGGGGCGGGCCGGCCGTCCTGGTCCTTGCCCGGACCCAGGCGCAGCCGCACGCGGTAGGTGACACCGCCGCGCGCCGAGGTGGTCGGTGACAGCTCGACCGACGTGACCAGCGCGTCGTACGACGCCCCCGGCAGCGCATCGAGCTCGACGCTCGCCGGCACCCCGGCGCGCACCAGCAGCACGTCGGTCTCGTCGACCTCGGCGACCAGCCCGAGCCCGGACAGGTCGAACACCATCGCGACGACCGTCCCCGCGTCGACCGGCACCCCCGGCCGGACGTCGAGCACCGTGGTCTGCGCGGTGCCGCTGCCGCCGCTGCCCAGTGCCGAGGCGGCCTGGCCCTGCACCGCGGGTGGCAGCTGGCCGATCAGGCTGCTCAGGTCACCCGGTGCGCCGCCGCCTTGGCCACCGAGCTGCACCGTGCCGGCGATCGGTGCGCGGACCAGGAGCGCGTCCACAGCACTCTGGGCGAGGGCGACCGCGGCTTTGGTCTGCGTCCGCTGGGCGCCGGCGACGGCGACGACGGCGTTGCCCACGCTGCCGAGTCCGGCCTGCAGCTCGCGCAGCGCCTCGCGTGCCTGCGCGCTGGCTCGCGCGTAGCGCTCCTCCGCCTCCTGCACCTGCTTCCGCAGCTCTGCGCGGTTCTCCTCCGGCGCCTGCTCGGCCGCCGCACGAGCGGCCGCGAAGCCGGCCGCGGCCGCCGCGTCGAGCTGCGCCTGGAACGCGAGCAGGTCGGGCGCCGCGATGCCGCGCGGCACCCCGCGCGCAGCAGCCGCGTCCGCGTCTCGTGCCTGCCGGAGCCGGGCCACGGCGGCCGGCGAGTCGATGCGCAGCAACGGCGTACCGGCGCTCACCCGGTCGCCGCCGCGGACGAAGACCTCGGCGACCGTCCCGGCCGCCGGCGCGCTCAACGTGGCCTGGACCCGGGCGACCACAGCCGCCGGCGCGTCCACGACCTCGGTGACGTCGCCGCGCTCGACGGTGGCCACCACGACGCCCTTGCTGTCCGACGTGCACGACGTGACCAGCAGGCACGTCAGCAGTGCCGCGAGGGCAAACCGGCGGGGACTCACACGGCCAGTCTAGGAAGGCGCCGGAGAACTACGGATTCCGGCCGGTGAAGGCGATCAGCCGGGTCTGCTCGTCGGCGTCGTCCGGTACGTCGACGCGGGCGCCGTACTGGCCGCTCTGCCGCAGCATCTCGTCCATCGGCAGCATGCCCTCGAGCATCGTGTGCACCAGCGCGGCGTCGAGCGTCTCGTCGAGTCCGGTCGCGCGGGCGAGGTCCCACGTGTGGATGAGGACGTCGCCGGTGCAGAACATATCGATGGCCTGGTCGATCCGGTAGTGCCCGCCGCGCATGTCGAACTCCCTCGCGGAGACCTCCGGGTCGTCGAGCGCCGCCTGCAACGCGGCGTCGAGCCGCTGCCAGGAGGTGAGCGGGTCCTCGCCGGCGACCGGCTTCGGGAGCTCGAGCCCGGCGTAGCTCTCGAAGAAGCCCGGGATCCACTCCACCAGGTGATGGACGACGTCCCGCGCCACCCAGCCCTCGCACGGCGCCGGGTTGTCCCACGCACCCTCGGGCACCGCCGTCACACGCGCGGTGAACCCCTCCGCGATCCGCCGGTACTGCGCCGCCATCTCGCTCATGAGTGGTCCTGCTCCTCGCGTTGGAAGGTGGTGTAGAGGTAGGCCAGGGACGGGACGACCAGGACGATGGCGATGACCAGGGTCACCAGCAGCGGGCGCAGCGCAGACGGGGGCGCGGCGCCCTGGTCGACGGTCAGCGAGCGCTCCAGGAGGAACGGGTACTGCCCGACACCCCAGCCCCAGACCACCGACGTGACCGCGATCGCCGCGGCCGGACGGGCGAGCACGTAGCGCCGCTTCGCCAGCAGCACCAGCGTGGTCACGCCACCGAGCGCGGACAGCACCATGAGCGGCAGGGCGCGATGCGTCAGTCCGTGGAACAGGCCGGGCGAGTCCGCGCGCAGGACGAAGACCCCGACCGCGGCGACGACCCCGACGACGACTCCCGTGCCGAGCGCGCGCGTGCGGAACCCCTCTTCCAGCTGCGTCCCCTGGGTCCGCGCGGCATCCGCGGTCAGGTAGACGGCGGCGAGGAACGCACAGACGCCGACGGCGAGGACGCCGCCCAGCACCGACGTCGGGTTCACCCAGCTGCCGACCGCGTCGCCGGCCGCGTTCCCCGGCGGGACCCGACCCGACGCGACCGCGCCGGCCACCGAGCCGAGGAAGTACGGCGTGATGACCGACGAGAGTGCGAAGGTCGCGCCGAAGGCGCGCTTCAGCGCTAGACCCGAGACCGACTTGCGGAAGGCGAACGCCGACCCGCGCAGGATGATGCCGAACGCCACCGCGAACAGCGGCAGGTAGAGCGTGCTCATGATCGAGGCGAACGCCGACGGGAACCCGCTCCAGAGCACGACGAGCGCGAAGATCAACCAGACGTGGTTGGCCTCCCAGACCGGCCCGAGCGAGTGCTCGATGAGCTGGCGCTGCGCGGCGCCACGCTGCGGGCTGCCGGCGACGAGGTCCCAGAACCCGGCACCGAAGTCCGCGCCGGCGAACAGCGCGTAGGCCGTCACCGCGAGCCACAGGATGACGAGGACCCAGTCGGCGAGGCTCATACGGGCGGCTCGAGGGGCTCGGGCTTCGCGGGGTCCTCACCGGACTCGCCGAACTCCGGGCGCGGCGTCGCGGCGATGCGGCGCAGGACGTACACCGTCGCAACGGTGAGGCCGGAGTAGACGACGAGCAGCACGTAGTAGCCGACACGCAGGTTGGACGCCGACGTCACGGCATCGGAGACGCGCAGCACGCCGTACGCGATCCACGGCTGGCGGCCGACCTCGGTGACGATCCAGCCGGCCTCGAGCGCGACCACCGCGGCCGGACCGGCGGCCGCTGCGGCGTAGAGGAACAGGCGCGTCGTCGGCAGCCGTCGGCGCCGCCACCACACCAGGCCGTACCAGCCGGCGAGAACGAGGAACCCGGTGCCGATGGCGACCATCACCTGGAACGCGAGATGGACGATCGCGACCGGCGGGCGCTCGTCCGGAGGGACCGAGTCGAGCCCGATCACCTCGGCGTCCGGGTCGTGCTGCGCGAGCCATGACAGCCCGTTGGGGATCTCGAGGCCGTAGCGCATCTCGCCGTCGATGACGAGCCCGCCGATGGTCAGCGGCGCGCCGCGCTGCGTCTCGTTCAGCCCCTCGATCGCGGCCAGCTTCACCGGCTGCTTGTCGGCCAGGAAGCGAGCTGCCCAGTC
Source organism: uncultured Frankiaceae bacterium (assembly GCA_964651395.1). Lineage (GTDB taxonomy): Bacteria > Actinomycetota > Actinomycetes > BP-191 > BP-191 > CAZYXZ01. The sequence goes on along the minus strand of CAZYXZ010000002.1, from coordinate 74,053 downwards.
ACCGACCACCACCTGCGGCAGCGCCAGGACGGCCGCCATCGTGAACGGGAGGAGGAAGCCGATCCGGTGGTAGCGGTCCCGGCGGCCGCGCAGCATCGCGACGGCGTACACGCTGGCGACGCCGAAGCCGGTGACCAGGTACGCCGCCAGGATCATGTGCGTCGTCTGCGGCCCGGTCGCGGGGTTGAACATCGCCTTGATCGGGTCGGGGTCGGCCACCTGCCCGTCGACGAGGCGGAAGCCCTGCGGCTGGTTCATCCAGGCGTTCGCGCAGACGACGAAGAAGGCGCTGGCCACCCCGGCGACCGCGATCGGCACGCCGGTGAGCAGATGCCGGCGGCGCGGCATGCGGTCCCAGCCGTAGAGGTAGACGCCGAGGAAGATCGCCTCGATGAAGAACGCGATCCCCTCGATCGCGAAGGGCAGACCGATCACCTCGCCGAAGCGGCCCATCAGGCCCGGCCACAGGATGCCCAGCTCGAAGGACAGGATCGTGCCGGTGACGGCGCCGACGGCGAAGAGCACGCCGAGCGCCTTCGCCCAGCGGCGGGCCAGGGCGTCGTAGACGGGGTCGCCCGTGCGGTGGGCGCGCCACTCGGCGAGCAGCACGAGGACGGGGAAGCCGACGCCGAAGCAGGCGATGATGATGTGCCAGCCCAGCGAGAGCGCCATGAGCATGCGGGCCGAGGTGAGGTCCGGCTGCGTGACCGCGGCGAGCATCATCGCCACGAG
>CAZYXZ010000002.1:40576-73311 GCA_964651395.1 uncultured Frankiaceae bacterium | reverse complement strand
ATCCGGGGCGGCTACTGCGGGTTGAGCGGGAACCCGGTGACGTTCGCCTCACGGTCGACGGCTGCCGCCCAGTCCGGGCGGCGCAGCTCCTGTGCCGCGGTCCGCAGCGCAGCCACCGCGTGGCCGAACGTGGCCTCGCCGGTGAGGAACTCGTGCGACGTGACGACCAGCTTCAGCGCGTTGTCGCTCTTGGACTTCGCCGTCGTGCCCAGCCGGTTGCGCAGCCGCCACAGGAAGGCCGACCACAGCTCGCCGTCGGCGTGCACCTCGCGGTTCGGGTGCAGGTCGTCTGGATAGCGCTTGCGGCTGTCCATGCGGCGCAGGCACTCGCTCGGCTCGCTGTAGCCGACGGCGTCCCACTCGCCCACGCACAGGTCGCCGTAGCCCCCGCTCGTGCGCGCGTAGTAGGCGGCGGCCAGGAAGTCGCCCCAGCCCTCGCCCATCGCGCCGCCGTCGTCGGTGGCGCCCCAGCCCGGCACCTGCGCGTAGTGGATGGCATGGCCGTACTCGTGCAGGACGATCTCGGCGTCCTCGGCGTCGGCAACCCCGCCGTCGCCGTAGATGATCGCGTCCATCGCGTCGTAGTAGAGGCTCTGGTCGTAGCCGATCAGCGGCAGCGCGTAGACCGTCTGCGGCTCCCGGTTCGCGTGCAGGCCGAGTGACTGCAGGTGCCGCTGCACGCGGTCGATGTGCGCGTAGGCCATCGCCGCCTCGAAGCGCGGGTCGGTCCGGCCGAAGCGCAGCGTCGTCGAGCTGAACGGCTGCGGACCTTGGACGTCGGCGTACGGGCCGGTCAGCCGGCCGGTGGCCAGGCCGCCGGAACCGAGCCCCTGGAGGGGCACCGTCCGCAGCGCCTTGGTGAGGTCCGCGCTGTTGCCGTTGTACGAGTACGGGTAGAAGCCCGAGTGCGGGTCGCTGACCTTGCGCCGGAGCGTCACGATCGGGTTCGGGTCGAAGATCGTGGCCGAGCCGTCGCGCACGGACTCGTCGCGCGTGCCGACGACCAGCCCGGTCTCGTTGGCGATGTCCACGGTGCGCGCGACGGCCCGGGTGAGGCCGAGGACGCCCACGCGCCACACGTCGACCAGCCGCCCGTCGACGGGGACCAGCAGCCGCTTCGGAGTGGCCGGTACGGCGCGCAGCACGCCGAGCGCGGCATGGGCCAGCCGGGTCGCCTCATCGGCCGCGAGCGGCCGGGCGGCCGGCGCGCCGGAGAGCGTCCGGTGGTGGTCGTAGGCGTCCAGGTGCCGGACCGCGCCGTCGGCGACGTGGGCGACGAACGCGGAGCCCGCGACCGGGATGCCGTCGCGGTAGGCCCGGCCGCGGACGTGCGTGCCGACCAGGCTCTCGCGGACCGAATCCACGCGGAACGCCGCGGCATCGACGCCGAAGCGCGCCGCCTGGGCTCGGAGCGCGGCGAGCGCCCACGCACCGGGGTCGGCTGTCCTGGCCCGCCCCGCGTGCGCCGGAAGCACAGACAGCGCAAGCACGGCGAGCACGGCAAAGCCCGCCGTTCGGCGACGACCCATGCCTCTCATAACCCCGTTCCGCCGATTTGGTTACTACTCGTGGCCGGAGGCCAGCTCGATGCTGCGGTCGCGAGCCGCCTCGATGGCCGCGATCAGCGCCGCCCGCACGCCGTGCCGCTCGAGCTCCCGGATCGCGTTGATCGTGGTGCCGGCCGGGCTGGTCACCGCCTCGCGCAGCTTCACCGGGTGCTCCCCTGAGTCGCGCAGCATGACCGCCGCGCCGAGTGCCGTCTGCACCAGCAGGTCGGCCGCGACCGCGCGCGGCAGCCCCAGCAGGATGCCGGCGTCGGTCATCGCCTCGACCAGGTAGAAGAAGTACGCCGGGCCGCTGCCGGAGAGCGCTGTGACGGCGTCCTGCTGCGACTCGGGCACCCGCAGCACCTTGCCGACGTGGCCGAGCAGCTCCTCGGTCCGGCCGAGGTGGTCCTCCGTCGCGTGGCGCCCGCCGGAGATGGCACTCATGGCCTCGTCGACCAGCACCGGCGTGTTGCTCATGACCCGGACGACCGGCACGTTGTCGGCCAGCCGCTTCTCGACGAACGCGGTCGTGATGCCGGCGGCCAGCGACACGACGAGGTGCGACGGCGTCACCACGTCCGCGATCTCGGTGAGCAGCGCGTCCATGTCCTGCGGCTTCACGGCGATCAGCAGGGTGGACGCCTTGGCCGCAGCGTCGGCGTTGCTCATCGCGCTGACGCCGTAGCGGGTCTCCAGCTGCTCGGCCCGCTCGGGCCGGCGTGCCGTCACGACCAGGTCCGCGACCGGCGTACCGGCGCGCAGGAGCCCGGAGAGCAGCGCCTCACCCATCTTTCCGGCGCCGAGCACTGCCAGTTGGCTCATGACGATCTCTCCTAGGACTTGGTCGCGAGCGCGCGGAGGAAGAAGGCCAGGTTCGCAGGTCGCTCGGCCAGCCGCCGCATCAGGTATCCGTACCACTCTGCGCCGTACGGGACATAGACGCGTACTCGATTTCCGGCCGCGGCCAGCCGGCGCTGCTCCTCCGGGCGGATGCCGTAGAGCATCTGGAACTCGTAGCTGCCCGGTGGGCGGTCGTTGCGGCGGGCCAGGCTGTCCGCGATCGCGACGAGCCGCGGGTCGTGCGTCGCCACCATGGGGTAGGCGCCGTCGGCCATGAGCCGCACCAGCAGCCGGACGTATGCGAGGTCGACGTCGCGCCGGCTCTGGTAGGCGACGTGCGGCGGCTCCGAGTACGCGCCCTTACACAGCCGCACTCCCGCTCCCGACGCGATCAGGTCCTCGATGTCGGCGGCGGAGCGCCGGAGGTAGGCCTGGATCGCGACGCTCGCCCCCGGCGCCGTACGCCGGAGCTCGGCCAGCGTCGCCAGTGTGTCGTCGGTCGTGGTGTGGTCCTCCATGTCGAGGGTCACCGTCGTCCCGGCCGAGGTGGCGGCGTCGACGATCTGCCGGGCGTTGTCGAGGCACAGCTCCGGGTCGAGCGCCTGCCCCACCGCGGACAGCTTCACCGAGACCTGCGCGCCGGTGGTCAGACCCTCGTCGGCGAGCCGGCCGAGCAGGGTGACGTAAGCCAGGGTCACCGTCTTCGCCTGACCGACCTCGACGGTGTCCTCACCGAGGTGGTCGAGACTCACCGTCAGCCCGGCGTCGACCAGCGTGCGCGTGACGCGCACCGCGTCGTCCACCGTCTCACCGGCGACGAAGCGGCGGACGACGGCCCGCGACAGCGGCTGCGTGCGGACGAGCTGGGCGACCTTCTCGTTGCGCGCCGCGGAGAGCAGCGTCCGTCGTAGCACGGCTACGCCGTCGGGGCCGGCAGGGCGGCGGTGGCCAGGTGCAGCCGGGTGTACGCCAGTGCCTCCGCAAGGTCCGCCTCGCGATCGGCCCGGCTCTCCGAGCGCCGCGTGTTGATCTCGACGACCACGATGCCGTCGAAGGACCTGGTGGCCAGGAGCTCGAGCAGCTCGGCGCACGGTTGCTCGCCGCGACCGGGCACCAGATGCTCGTCGCGCGGCGTGCCGTTGCCGTCCGCGAGATGCACGTGCACCAGCCGGTCGGCCAGGTCGTGGGCCATCTGCATCGCGTCGCTCTGCGACACGGACGTGTGCGACAGGTCGAGCGTCACGTGCCGGTAGTCGTCGTCGACCGGGTTCCAGTCCGGGGCGTAGGGCACCACCGCCCGGCCACCCGCGCGGAGCGGGAACATGTTCTCCACGGCGAAGCGCACGTCCGTCTCGCCCGCCATCCGGTCGATGCCGGAGATGAAGTCGCGCGCGTACTCGCGCTGCCACCGAAAGGGCGGGTGCACGACCACGGTGGAGGCGCCCAGGCTCTCGGCCGCCGCCTGCGCCTTCTGCAGCTTCGCCCAGGGATCGGTGCCCCAGACCCGCTGGGTGATCAGCAGGCAGGGCGCGTGGATCGCAAGGATGGGGATGCCGTGGTAGTCGGAGAGCCGCCGCAGGGCGTCCGGGTCCTGGCTCACCGGATCGGTCCACACCATGACCTCGATGCCGTCGTAGCCGAGGCGCGCCGCCATCTCGAATGCCGCGGCGGTGCTCTCCGGGTACGTCGACGCCGTCGAGAGCGCCACCTTCGCTCCCGGCACGCGGGCGACCGGTGCGGACATGGCTCCAGGGTACTGGGCTGCTCCGGACGTAGGCTGTCGCCTTCGCAACCATGAGAGGACGCCCCACGTGCAGGCCGACCCGAAGCTGGACTTCCCGCGCGAGTGGTTCAGCTTCTACGACCCCGACGACGACGACAACGAGATCCGCTGCGACCTCACGTGGCTGATGTCGTACTGGACGTGCATCTACGGCTCGGGGTGCAAGGGCATCTTCAAGGAGCGCCCCAACGACGGCTGCTGCAGCCAGGGCGCGTACTTCTCCGACGCCGACGACCGGCGACGCGTGAAGGCCTTCGCCGACCAGCTCACGGCCGAGGACTGGCAGCTGAAGCCGGAGAAGCGCAAGGGCGGGATCTTCGAGCTGGGCGACGACGGGCGGAAGAAGACGCGGGTCGTGGACGGCGGCTGCATCTTCCTCAACCGGCCGGACTTCGAGGGCGGCCAGGGCTGCGCGCTGCACCGGATGGCGCTGCGCATCGGCAAGCACCCGCTCGAGACCAAGCCGGACGTCTGCTGGCAGCTGCCGATCCACCACGGCAGCGAGTGGGTCGAGCGCGACGACGGGCATCAGGTCCTGGTCACGACCATCGGCGAGTTCGACCGACGCGGCTGGGGCGAGGGCGGCCACGACCTCGACTGGTGGTGCACGTCGGCCAAGGAGGCCCACACCGGCCGTGAGCGGCTCTACATCACCTACGGACCGGAGCTGGCCGCGATCATCGGCCTGCGCGCATACCGCGTCCTCAAGGAGTACTGCGACGAGCGCGCCCGCATCGGCATGCTCCGCGAGCACCCCGCGGCCATCGCGAGCTACTAGCGCTTGCCCTGACTCGCGACTCCGCTGATGGCCGCTTCGATCGCCGCCTGGTCGCCCAGGTAGCCGGACGTGACGGGCGTGAGGTCGCTGTCGAGCTCGTATCGCAGCGGGATGCCGGTGGGGATGTTGAGCTCCGCGATGTCGTCGTCGGAGATGCCGTCGAGGTGCTTCACCAGCGCGCGCAGGCTGTTGCCGTGCGCCGCGACGAGGACGACCTTGCCGGCCCGCAGGTCCGGGACGATGTCGTCGTCCCAGTAGGGCAGCATCCGCTCGACGACGTCGGCCAGGCACTCCGTGGCGGGCAGCAGGTCCGGCGGCAGGTCGGCGTAGCGCGGGTCGAAGCGCGGGTGCCGCGGGTCGTCCGGTTCCAGCGGCGGCGGCGGTGTCGAGTAGCTGCGACGGAACAGATGGAACTGCTCGTCCCCGTACTTCTCCCGGGTCGCGGCCTTGTCGAGGCCCTGCAGCGCCCCGTAGTGCCGCTCGTTGAGTCGCCACGACCGGCGTACCGGGATCCAGAGCCGGTCCATCTCCTCGAGCGCGAGGTTGGCGGTGCGGATCGCGCGCTTCTGCAGCGACGTGTGGACGACGTCCGGCAGCAGGTTCTCGGAGACCAGGACGCGGCCCGCCTCGCGCGCCTGGTCCTCGCCGGTCGGCGAGAGGTCGACGTCGTGCCAGCCGGTGAACTTGCCCTCGAGGTTCCAGGTGCTCTCGCCGTGGCGGAGCAGCACGAGGGTCATGCTCATGTGGCCGGCGCTCCGGGTTCCTCGGGGAGCTCCGCTCGCTGGGCGGTCTCCTGCGCGGCGATCTTCGCCCGCCACGCCTGCTCCTTGCGAATCGCCTCGGCGAAGCCGAGCTGGAGCAGCGTGTCGAAGTTCCCGTCGCTGTAGGACAGGACCGTGCCGAGCAGCCGGTCGAGCCCCTCCGGCGTGACGTCGCAGAACGGCACGTGCCCGACCAGGAAGACGTCGCCGTTGCGGTCGACCGACCAGTGCACGCCGTACGCGCGCGAGTTGCGCTGCAGCAGGAACCGGTACGTGCCGTCGACGTTCTCCGCGGGGCAGCGCATGACGAAGGCCTCGACCCGCAGCGTGTAGTCGCCGACGATCAGCCAGGTCATCGTCGCGAGCTTGTGCTCGCCCTCGAGACGCACGAGGTACTGACCGGCGTCCACCCGCTCGTAGCCCAGACCGAGGTCGTCCAGGGTCGAACCGATGAGAGCGTCGAGCTCGGCAGCAGCTGTCATGAAGACAGCAGCATGCTCTGCTCGGCCTCCTCGGTCACGTCGCGGTAGACGTCGAGCAGCGCGGTCGCGGTGTGCGCCCAGCCGAAGTGCGACGCGTGGTCGAGCGCGCCCTTCGCGAGGCGCTCGCGCTCCCCCGGGTCGCGGATGAGCCGGTGCAGTGCGAGCGCGTAGTCGCCGGGCCGGTGCCCCTCGACGAGGAGGCCCGAGACGTCGTCGGCCACGGCCGTCCGCAGGCCGCCGACCGACGCCGCGACGACCGGCGTGCCGCAGGCCTGCGCCTCCAGGGCGACCAGCCCGAACGACTCGCTGTAGCTGGGCACGACGACCGCGGTCGCAGCGCGGTACCAGTCGACGAGCCGGTCCTGCTCCACCGGCGGTGTGCAGACCACGACGTCGCCGACGCCGAGCGACGCGGCCAGCTTGGTCAGGTGCTCCGGGTCCTGGACGTCCGTACCCGAGGGGCCGCCGACGACGGCGACCACGAGTCGCTCGCGCAGAGCGGGGTCGTGGCCGACCAGCTCCGCGGCGGCGCGGATCAGCAGGTCCGGCGCCTTCAACGGCTGCAGCCGGCCGACGAAGAGCAGCAGCACGGCGTCCTCGCGCAGACCGACGGCGCGCAGCGCCGCACCTCGGTCGCCGGGGCGGAACCGCTCGAGGTCGACGCCGGGTGCGATCGTCGCGACCCGCGTGGGGTCCGCGCCGTAGAGCTCGATGAGCTGCCGCGCCTCCTCCGTGGTCGACGCGACGAGCCGGTCCGCGGCGGCGACGACCTGCTCCTCGCCGATCTCGCGAGCGGCGGGCTCGGGGACGTCGTCGTCGGCGAGCGCGGCGTTCTTGACCTTCGCCAGGGTGTGCGCCGTGTGCACCATCGGCACGCCCCAGCGCTCCTTGGCCAGCCAGGCGACCTGCCCGGACAGCCAGTAGTGGGAGTGCACGAGGTCGTACCAGCCGGGCTCGTGCGCCGCCTCGACGCGCAGGATGCCGGAGGCGAAGGCGCACAGCTGGCCGGGCAGGTCGTCCTTGTGCAGGCCTTCGTACGGGCCCGCGGTGACGTGGCGCACCGTGACGCCCGGGCAGAGCTCGACCACGGGCGGGAGGCTGCTGCTCGTGGCCCGCGTGAAGACGTCGACCTCGACACCCAGCGCGGCCAGCCGCCGCGAGAGCTCCACGACGTAGACGTTCATGCCGCCGGCATCGCCGACACCGGGCTGGTCGAGCGGCGAGGTGTGGAGGGAGATCGTGGCCACGCGCCGCGGCAGCCGCCGGCGCCGCACGGAAGTCAGCACAGTCACGTCATCGCCAACACCCGGCATTCGTCCCTGCTTCCCTGACCCCGGCGATTCCCTGACGAGAATCGCCTCCGGCGATTCCCTGACGGAATTGTCAGGTTCGTTCCCCGGCCGTGATACTCCCGAACGTGGCGGCGGCGGTGGACGGTACCGGGTCGGCCGGGATGCGCCGCGCCGTCCGCTACGGCAAGCTGCCCCTCCTCGCGCTCGCCGCCACCACCGCGCTGGAGACCGGCGAGCGCGGCTCGCTCGCCCAGGCCGTGGACGGGCTGCAGACCCACTTCCACCTCAGCGAGTTCCAGGTCGGCATGATCCCGACCGCCATGTTCCTGATCGGGGTGGTCGGCGCCTTCCCGTTCGGGATCCTGGCCGACCGCGTCCGGCGTACCTACCTGCTCGCCGCGGGCGTGGCCATCTGGACGCTGTGCATGGGTCTCGGCGCGATCGCCACGTCGTTCGCCTTCCTCTTCGTCAGCCGGCTGGGCGTCGGCATGGTCGAGGCGAACGGCCCGGCGGCGGTGTCGCTGCTGGCCGACTACTACCCGGTTAAGGACCGGGCCAAGAAGATGGGGCTCTACCAGCTGGGCGCGTTCTTCGGCGGCATCGCCGGGTTCGTCGGCGGCGGCGTCGCGGTGAAGTACGGCGGCTGGCGCTGGGCGTTCATCATGTGGATCCCGTTCGGGATCGCGGTCATCCTGCTGCTGCTCGCCCAGCCGGAGCCGCGCCGGGGAGACCAGGACGACGAGTTCAGCGACGACCTGGGCGTGCTGCCCGAGCTCGCCGCCGGCGAGACGCTCGCCCGGCTCACCCTTCCCGAGCCGCCACGGGTGGGCACGCTCGACTACGCGACCGCCAGCTCGCGCGACGTGTTCCGCGAGCTGCTGAAGATCCGCAGCATGTGGTTCGGGGTCTTCTCGCTGACCGTCGGCCAGCTGCTGCTCAGCGCGCTGCAGTTCTGGTCGGTGGAGTACTTCAAGAAGGTGCACCACCTCGACGCGGCCCAGGCAGGCGGGATCATGGGTCTGCTGGCCATGGGGTCCGTGGCCGGCATCCTCGGCGGCGGCTTCATCTCCGACCGCTACCTGCGCCGCGGCGTGCTGAACGCGCGCGTCTACGTCGTCGTCGTCGGGTCGATCCTCGGCACCGCGACCCTCATGCCGGCCTTCGCCAGCACCAGCCTGGCTGTGACGGCCCCGCTGTTCTTCTTCGGCGGGTTGTTCCTCACGCTGCCCCTCGCGCCGAGCGAGGCCCTGGTCACCGACGTCTGCGTCGCCCAGCTGCGGGGCCGCGCGGCGACCGTGCGCTCCGTCGTCCGCGCGCTCTCGGCGTTCGGGCCGCTGATCGTCGGCGGGCTGGCGACCGCCTTCGGCGGCGGCGCGGACGGCCTGCGGCTGGCCCTGGTCTGGCTCTGCCCGGCTTACGCCGTCGGGGGGGTGGTGATGCTGTTCGCGGCGAAGCACTACCCCGGGGACATCGCTTTCGTCGCCGCGGAGTCCCGGCGCTGCCGCCCGGAAACGGACACGCCGGACGAGATCGACCGCACCACTCTGGAAACCTGACACGGGAGTCAGGGATACTGCAGCGAGACCGGGTGATGGGAGCCCAGCACACGTGAGCCTTGGTCGAGCGGGACGAGTGGTACGGCGGCTGAGCCTGACCGGCGCAGCGGGTGCTGCCGTGCTCGCGATCCTGCCCGGCTCCGTCCTGGTCGCCGCGGACCCCGAAGCCGGTCGGCCGCCGGCCTGGGCCGGCCTGGCCGCCGCCAACGGCATCTTCTTCACCACCGACCAGCGACCGGCGCTCAGCCCGATCGTCGAGATGCTCTACGTCGGGCTGCCCGAAGGCCGGTCGGTCTTCGACTCGGGCGGCGCGTCGACGGCCCGCGCGTCGGCGTACTGGGCCGGGGGTGGCGGGTCGAACCTGCCCAGCGTCCTCTGTCTCGCCGCCGAGGGCTCGTGCCCGGCCGGCTTCCCGCCGCCGTGGCAGTTCAGCACGGAGGCGTCATACCCGACGCGGATCGACGCGGCACCGCCGATGGCGGCCGTCACCGACCCGATCGCGGCCGCCACGTCCGCGCTCGGCATCCACCCGGGACAGGTGAAGGCGCACGCCGATCGCCAGTACGTCGACACGCTGGCGGTCGCGGCCGACGTCACGTTGCCGATCGGCACCGCCGGCCTGGTCCGCGCGGTGACGCACCAGTCGTTCGAGAAGGGCGGCAAGGTCCTGGTCACCCGGGCCGAGGCGCTCGTCCAGGACATCGACCTGGCCGACGGTGTCATCCACATCGACGCGATCCGCACGATCTCCCAGACCAGCACCGACGGGGACAAGCTCATCTCCGACGGCAGCTCGGTCACTGTCAGCGGGGTCACCATCGCCGGCACGCCCGGCGTGATCGACGACAAGGGCCTGCACTTCGCCGGCCAGGGCGACGACGCCGCGCTGCTCAACGCGGCGAACGACGGGCTGGAGGCCGCGCTGTCGGCGGCCGGGCTGACCGTCCGGCTCGTCGGCGTCACGCTGCAGCGCGACGGGAAGGTGCAGCACAGCACCGCCGCGGGGCTGCTGGTCGACTTCGAGCAGGTCGTGACCGGCGCGCCGCCCATGCCCAACCTGCCCTGCCCGGTGCCCGACCCGAACTTCCCGTGCGTCGCGATCCCGAACCCCAACCGCCGCTACTTCGGCAGCGCGCTCTTCGGCGGCGCGGCCACCGTCGCGTACGCCGACGTCGACGCAGTGCCTACCGACGCGCCGCTCCCCGACGTCGACTTCGGGCAGCCGCAGGCGCCCCCGGCCACCGACGGTGGCGTGGCCGCGCCGCCCGTCCCGGTGATCGTGCCGGACCCGGGCGCGCCGGTACCGGTCCCGGTGCCCGTGACGCCGGGCACGACCAACCGGATCACGCGGGTCACCGGCCTGCTCGGCAAGCCCGAGGCACGGCGCGTCAGCCTCGCCTACCTGGCCGGGATGCTGCTGTGCATCGGCAGCGTCGTGAGCGTCCGGGCCCGCCTCCCAGCCCGCGCGCGGCGCTGACCTAGCAGCCTGGCCGCACACCCTGCAGACCTCTATGCCGAGGAGCGAGATGTCGGAGCGAGAGAACCCCACCAGCACGGACGACCGTGCGGTGCTGGTGCAGTGGCTCGGCGACACCGGCCGCCCGGTCGTCGGCTGGGGCTGCATCGGACTCGGCCTGCTCGCGCTGCTGCTCGGGTGGATCGGCGTCTCGGGTGAGGTGCTGGTCGCGAAGCAGCTGCCCTACCTCGCCTCGGGCGGCAGCCGGATCCTGCTCATCGACGACCTGCGGCGCGACGCCGACCGGGTCGCGCGTCTGGAGCGCATGGTCGAGGACCTGCACGCCGTCCTCCTGACCGGTCAGGAGGCGCCACCCGCCGCGTCGGCCAACGGCCAGGGCCGCCGTCGCGGCGGCACCGGCCTGGTCGCGCTGCGCGACGGCACGAGCTTCCACACGGCGGAATGCCCCATGCTCGAGGGCAAGGAGGATGTCGTCGGTGTGAAGCCCAAGGACATCACGCAGCGCGGGCTGATCGCCTGCCCGCTGTGCGACCCCGTCGCCGTCTCTCGCTGACCGGGGCCCGCCGTGAAGTGGGTCGACCTCGCCATCGCCGGTATCCCGACCGGCTGCATCGCGGCGCTGTCCGGCATGGGGCTCGTCCTCACGTACCGGGCGACCGGCGTCTTCAACTTCGCGCACGGTGCCATCGCGGTGCTCGTCGCGTTCGTCAACTGGCAGATGGCCGTCGTCTGGGGCTGGCCGCTCTGGCTCTCCGCGGCGCTGACCCTGCTGGTCCTCGGCCCCTTCATCGGTGTCGCCCTCGAGCGCGCCGTCTTCCGGCCGCTGCAGAAGAGCGGCGCCGCGACCTCCGAGAAGCTGGTCGCGATCCTCGGCGTGTTCGTCCTCATCGTCGGTCTCTGCGCGGTCATCTGGGGCTTCCAGACCAAGACCGACGCTCCCCGCCTGCTCCCGCGCGGTGTCTGGCGGGCCGGCCGCGTGACGATGAGCTTCGAGACGATCTGGCTGCTGGTCATCGTCGCCGTCTCCGTGCTCGCGCTCATGGCGATGTTCCGCTACACGCACCTCGGCACGCAGATCCGCGCGGTGGTCGACAAGCGTGAGCTGGCCGAGCTGTCGTCCGTCAACGCCAACCGGGTCGCCGCGATCGCGTGGGCGATCGGCTGCGGCTTCGCCGGGCTCACCGGCGTACTGCTCGCGCCCTCGGGCAAGCTCGACCCGTTCCACCTCACGCTGCTGGTGATCGACACGTTCGCCGTCGCGGTGATGGCCAAGCTCGCGTCGCTCCCGCTGGCCGTGGCGTCCGGCCTCGGCCTCGGCATCGCACAGAGCATGATGACCGGCCTCAGCCTGCGCGACCCGCTCGCGGCGTTCCCGCCGAACCTGCTGATCACCGCACTGCTGGTGGCGCTGCTCGTCTACCGCAACCTCGACGAGGTCGGCGTGGAAGGCCTGTCACGCGGGCTGGTCTCCTCCGCGGTCGGCCGCCGCGACCGCGTGACCCGGCGTCGGGTCTACCTCCTGGCGGCGTACGGCCTGGTCCTGGTGGTGACGCCCTTCGCGCTCAACGACAACGGCATCGCGCACGCGACGAAGGTGCTCGCCTTCTTCATCGTCTTCCTCTCGATCGTGGTCATCACCGGGTTCAGCGGGCACATCTCCCTCGGCCAGGCCGGCTTCGCGGGACTGGGCGCCTACTTCACGGCCCGCATCGCCCACGGCCAGTTCCCGGGTCTGCCCGCCATGCCGGTCCTGCTGGCCATGCTGATCGGGGCGCTGTTCGTCATCCCCATCGGCATGGCCACCGGCTACCCGGCGCTGCGCCGCAAGGGACTCTTCCTCGGGCTCACCACGCTCGCCGTCGGCCTGGTCGTCTACCGCTTCATCTTCGAGCAGCCGTTCTTCACGAAGGGCGGCATGTTCGTCGTACGGCCGAACCTGTTCGGTCTCTCGCTCGACGGCGACAAGGCGTTCTACTTCTTCACACTCGCCTGGGCCGCGCTCATGCTGCTGCTCGCACGCAACCTGCGCAGCGGCCGTCTGGGCCGCATCCTCGCGGCGATGCGCGACTCCGACACCGGCGCGTCGGCCATCGGCATCAGCCTGCGCACCTACAAGCTCTTCGTCTTCTCCGCGAGCGCCTTCATCGCCGCGATCGGCGGGACGCTGATCGCCCAGCAGGCCCGCTCCTTCGACTCGCTCTCCTACGACCCGTTCCAGAGCCTGTTCTGGTTCACGGCCGTGGTCGTCGCCGGCATCTCCTACGCCAGCGGCGCGTACCTGGCCGCGATCCTGTTCGTGGTCCTCGACGCGTTCGCCGGACGCGACGGCACGTCCACCATCGTGATCGGCCTGCTCGCACTGTTCGTGGGCCGGCTGCCCGGCGGGCTGATCGGCGGCACGCGCGCGCTGCTCAGCAAGGACTGGGTGCCGGCGGGGCTGGGCCGCCGGCTGGACGCGGCCAAGGACCGACCACCTCCCCCGGGCACCGGCCTCGAGCCGAGCGACTACGCGCGCGAGCTCCTGGCGGCGAACCGATGACCGTCACCGGCGGGCGGCTCGAGGCCGTCGACATCACGATGCGCTTCGGCGGTCTGGTCGCGGTCAGCGAGGTGTCGCTCGATGTCGAGCCCGGCATCGTCACCTCCTTGATCGGGCCGAACGGGGCGGGCAAGACGACGCTGTTCAACTGCCTCACCGGTCTGCTCACTCCGTCCTCCGGCCGCGTCCTCCTCGACGGCGACGACATCTCGCGCCGGTCGACGCACGCGCGAGCCCGGGCCGGGCTGGGTCGCACGTTCCAGCGGCTCGAGGTGTTCACCGGGATGACGGTGCGCGAGAACCTCCAGGTGGCCGCCGAGGTGGTCGAGCCCGGCAAGGTCTGGCGCGGCGTGTTCTCGCTGCGCCACGACGACGAGCCGGACGTCGTGCGGCGCGTCGACGAGGTGCTGGACACGGTCGGGCTGACCGACCTGGCCGACCTGCGGGCGGGCGACCTCTCGACCGGCCTGCTGCGCCTGGTCGAGCTCGGGCGGGCGCTCTGCGCACAGCCACGCGTGTTGCTCCTCGACGAGCCGGGCAGTGGTCTGGACACCACCGAGACCGAGCGCCTCCAGCTGGTGCTGCGCCGGCTGGCCGATGACGGGCTGGCGGTGCTGCTCGTGGAGCATGACGTCGAGCTGGTGATGGCACTGTCGACGACGGTGTACGTCATGGACTTCGGCCAGCTCATCGCGTCGGGTACGCCGGCCGACATCGCGGCCAGCGAAGCGGTCCGCAGCGCGTACCTCGGGGTGGAAGGGCTGGCCGATGCCGACTCTGCTTGAGCTGAACCGCGTGTCGGCCGGCTACGGCCGGGTCGAGGTGCTGCACGGACTCAGCCTCTCCGTGCCGGCCGGCTCGGTGGTCGCACTGCTCGGGCCCAACGGCGCCGGCAAGACCACCACGATGCGCGTCATCTCGGGCACCCTGCCGGTGCGCGAGGGCGACATCACCTTCGCCGGCCAGTCGATCACCGGCCGGTCGACGTACGAGCGCGCGCGGGCCGGGTTGACGCTGGTACCCGAGGGCCGCGGCATCTTCCCCGGGCTGTCGGTGCGCGACAACATCGAGATCGCCGTGCGCGGCCCGCAGCAGGTGGACGAGGACTGGCGGCACCGGCAGCGCGAGGCGGTGCTCGACACGTTTCCGCGGCTCCGGGAGCGGCTCGACCAGCGCGCCGGCACACTGTCCGGCGGCGAGCAGCAGATGCTCGCGATGTCCCGCGCGTTCCTGTCCGCGCCGCGCATCCTGCTGCTCGACGAGATCTCGATGGGGCTCGCGCCGAAGGTCGTCGAGCAGCTCTTCGAGGCGGTCGGCCACCTGCGGGCCGCCGGGCTCACCGTCGTCCTCGTCGAGCAGTACCTCACCTACGCGCTGCGCCTCGCCGACATCTGCTACGTCCTGCACAAGGGTCGGGTCGCCTTCCTCGGCGAGCCCAACGAGGTGCGCAGCAGCAACGCGCTGAGTGGTTACCTCTCCGCCTGACAGCCGACGTCGGTGACCGGGTCGGGCAGGGAGTACGCCGAGCCGGCCGCCGTGAGCAGCAGTGGTGTCGCGCCGGGCAGCGTCGCCGTCCACTCCTCGGCCGGGCGGCGCTTCCCCGGTTCGTGCGGGAACCGCAGGATCACCACCCGGTCGTAGTCGCCGGCCCGCAGCAGGGCGCGCCAGGCCTCGCAGGTCTGCGCCTCGCGCCGCTCGTGGTCCGGGCCCTCCTCTGCGATGAACCGCACGTCGGCGCCGAGCCGGGGTCCGAAGTACGGGTACATCAGCGGGAATCCGCTGATACCGGTCCGCCCGCCGGTGAACTCGCGGCCGAGCGCGATCATCTGCTCGAGCGGGACCTGCGGGTCGGCGTAACGGTGCCGCACGTAGTCGCGCGCGACCGGCGGCCCCGCGACGACCAGGACGACCACGCACGCGCCACCGAGCAACAGGCGCGTCGCGCCCGCGCGACGCGCGGCGACGGCCAGCAGCGACAGGGTCACCGCGACGAGCCCGACCGCGACCGGGATCAGCCGGTGCGGACCGGCCCAAGCGCCGGCCTCGCTCAGCGTCATGAACTCCGCCGTGAGCCACATCATCGGCCACGCGGCGCCGAGTGACCGGGCCAGCGGCGTCGTCGCCGACACGGCCGCGAGGAGGGCGAGGGCCGGGCCGAGGTAACGCAGGTTCGGATGGAACAGCACCGGGTCGCCCTCGAGGCCACCGGCGCTGGTAGGCGTGGCGAGGTAGCCGACGAGGCCCAGGAGCCCGGCTGCCGCGAGCAGGCGCAAGGCGCGCGGATGCCGGCCGCGGAGCGCCGACAAGGAGGCCGCGCCGGCGAGCCCGAGCAGCAGCCAGCGCGCCGGGCCGAGACCGAGCCGCAGTCCGGGCAGCAGGACGTCACGGATCACCGCGCCGTCCCCGAGGTAGTGCAGGACGTTCTGGTCCAGCTGGTCGAGCAGCGGCATGGTCGGACGTGGCAGCCGGAGCGGGCCGATCCCGACGTGGGCCGCCGGGACCGGGCTCCCGACGTGGGCGACGTCGCGGACCATCCAGTAGCCGCCGGCCAGCACGCCGGCCGGGACCATGCGAACGAGGCGTCCCACCGCGGGGCGCAGGCCACCAGCGGCCGCGGCCAGCGCGAGGGCGACCAGGGCGACCGGCACCGCGGCCGTGAGCTTCGTGCCGACAGCGAGACCACCCGCCAGCCCGGCCAGCACCAAGCCGCCCGCGCGCCGGGGCGTTGGGGCCGTGACGGCCCAGACGCCCAGCGCTGCCATGGCGAGGACGAGGGCGATGGCCACGACGTCGTTGCCGGCGGCCCCGGCCTGCTCGCGGCCGAGCACCGGCACCGCGAGAACCGCGCAGGTCGCGGTGACCGCGGTGGCACCCCGGCCGCACCGGGCACCCAGCGCCGCGGCGGCAAGCAGCGCGAGGCCCAGGGCGACGAGGTTGAGCACCAGGGTCAGCAGCTCGACTCGCCAGGCGACGAGACCGAGCCCGTGCAGCAGCTCGGCGTTGGCCGGGTGGTACGCCACTCCGTCGCCCACGCCCACGTAGGCCAGGGCCGTCGTCGCCCCGTCTCGCGCGAACCGCGCGGCGAAGGTCAGGTGGTAGTGCAGGCTGTCGAAGTCGTAGCTGCCGTGCCGGGCTCGGGCGCCGACGGCCACGAACGCCTGCGCGAGCACGCCGGTCACGGCGACGCAGGCGATGCCGATCTCGAGCGCGGAGCCCATGGCCGGCGTGTCGTCGTCGACGTGACGGCCTCGCGCCCGGCTCGTGGGGTCACGACCGAGCGCGCGCAGCCCCAGGCCGGCCAGCGGGCCGCCGGCCAGCATCGGCCAGGGGCGGAACAGGTGCAGCGTGCCGAGCAGCTCCGCGAGGACGACGACTCCGGTCAAGGTGACGACGGCATCGGCGAGCAGGGCCGGCAGCGGCGGCCAGTCGGGAGCGAGACGCCGGCGTACCGACGGCGCGGCCGCGCCGATCGGCGCGACCATGGCGGCCAGGACGAGCAGACCCCACCACCAGCGCCCGGCCGTCATGGCCGGTCACGTTACTGGGGGTCGTACGCGAAGTACGGCGTCGTGTAGCAGGCGCTGTCCATGTCGCCGACCTTCACCCAGCCGCCGCCCTGCCACCGGTTGACCGAGACGCAGTCGGAGTAGTTCTTCTCGACGTCGTAGTTGACCAGCTTGAAGTCACGCGGCGTGAACAGGCCGCGTGCCGTGTACGAGTGGTAGACCTGCCGGTTGACGAAGGCCTCGACGCACTTGCGCGTCACCGCGGCGCCGCAGGACTCGATGGCGTCGGTCACCCACATCGCGACCGCCCAGCCCTCGAGCGACCACTGATGCATCTTCGCCTCGCGGTTGCCGTAGAACCGCTTCATCGCGGCGCGGAACTTCGCGACCTCGGGATGGCTGGTCTCCCAGTACGGGCGGCTCTTCGCGACGACGTAGATGGAGTCACGGCACGGCGGGTCGAAGTCGGTGCCGATCGCCGCGGTATAGGTGGAGATGGTCGAGGACTTCACCTTCGGCACGTAGTTGTTGGAGTTCATGGCCTGGCAGAAGTTCTGGTTGCCGGACTTGTCGAGTCCGTCCCAGACGACGTCGATGTTGTTGTTGCGCATGTCCACGACGACGCTGTCGTAGTTCGCGAGCGCGAGGCTGACCTGGTACTCCTTGACGAACTCGTACCCCTCGGCCCTGAGCGCCTCGGCGACCGACTTGCCGAAGCGGATCGACGCCGCCTGGTTGTAGTAGACGACGCCGGCGCGCTTCACGCCCAGCTTCTGCTTGTAGAAGCGGTACTCCTCGCGGCCGGCGTAGATCTTGCCCTTCCAGCCGGTCTCCTTGCCGTCGCGCTTGTACCCGTTGCCGTAGATCTCGTAGAGGTGGGGATAGGTGTAGTAGTACGTGCCGATCGGCTGGCCGCCGATGTCGGGGACGCCCTTCTGGCTCACCGTCGGCGCCCCGGCGTACTCGAAGATGTTGTTCGCTGCGAAGGCGAAGACCTTCTCGTCGTTGATGAGCTTGTTGACGCAGGTGACGTTGCCCTCGCGCTCTCCGCCGTCGTCGCACGAGCGGAAGATGATCCGCCGGCCGTTGACCCCGCCGCGCTCGTTGAGCGCCTGGAAGTACGCCGCGGCGCCGTAGAACGACGGCGTGAACTGGTCGGGGCCGAAGATGCCGCCCTGCGTGCGGATGTTGCCGATCGTGATCGTGGTGGCCGTGACGCCGACGTCCGAGGCGAAGTTCGCGCGTTGGCCCGGCTTCACGCCGGGACCGCCGGTGGCGCCCGGGCCGGCCGTCGCGCCGGGTCCGGCTGTCGCGCCCGGGCCGGCCGTGGGGATGACGCCGTCGGGACCGGCGGTCGGCAGGCCGCCGATGTCGGGACCGGTGATCTCGCCGCCACCGCCGCCCTCGGTGACCTGGCCGGCGACGAGGAAGTCGTTGTCGTCGCGACGGGTGCCGCAGCCCGCGGCAGAGGCGACCGCCATCAACGTGACCAGTGCCACCACAGACCTGCGCACCTGCACCGCCTCGGCTGGGACCTGACGTGGTTGTCAGGGTTCAAAGTGCCACAGCGGGCGACGTCCCGCCAGATAGGTGACCGCAGACCACAGCCGCGGCGGGGTTGGGGCCCCGCTTCGCGGCGGAGGCGCGGGTTGGGGTGCCCGCGCCGGGCATCAACACAGGAAGGTACGTTCGGGGTCGTAGGCCCGTAGGGCGGCCACGTCGCGGGCGAGGACCGGCGGCAGCTCCGCTACGTCGCGGTGGACGTCGAGGGGCCAGCCGCACTGGGCCACCGCGGCCCGGGCCCGGTCGTCGACGGAACCCTCCCCCGGTGGCACCGCCGCCAGGCGAAGCTGGCCCGCCTCGTCCTTGCGCAGCACCCCGAGGTCGGTGACGACGGTGCGCACGCGCTCCCCCGGACCGGTGACATAGCCGACCTCGGCGGGAGTGCGCACCGGGCGCAGCAGGGTCACGACGACCACCTCGGCCGCCCGTGACACGACGTCGTTGCCGCCGCCGGACCCGACCAGGAACGGACCGCCCGGCACCAGGGTGGAGTTGAGGTTGCCGGCGCGGTCCACCTGCGCCGCTCCGAGGCAGGCGAGCGTCGTCGTACCCGGGCCGCCGACGAGCAGGCCCAGGACGGTGCTGGCGTCGGTCAGCATGGTCGCGCTCGGGAAGGCGCGCAGGTTGAAGATGGCCGGGTCCGCGGGGGTCGGCCGGTAGCCCCACAGCCCCAGCTCCGCCGTCAGGTGCACGTGATGGCCGGCCTCGCGCGCGCGGTCGACCCCGACCCACGCGGCCAGGTTGGCGATGCCCGCGCCGGCCAGGACGGCGTCGGCCGGCAGTGCCGCGATCCGCGCCGCCACCTCGGCCGCCGCGTAGCTCGCGGCCGTCTCCCACTCGCTCACCGCGGCGGCCTCGTCGACCGGGTGCGCCGCCGCGTCCGCGCGCCACGACTCGGGGTCGGCCCGGTCGCGCAGGCCGGCCAGGCGGTCCGGGCCGAGCTTGCGCAGGTACTCGTCCTGCGTGGCGACGTCGCGGCACCACTGCGTCGTGAACGCCTCGAGGTCCCCGCGCGCGGCGTCGCGCGCCATGACCCAGAACGGGAAGTCCTCGCCGTACGACGTGACCGGCAGGCGGGGCGCGAACACCCCACCCGGATGGGCGCCATAGGGCGCTTCGACAACGGCACAGACGCGGTGCGCGGGGATGCGCACGAGGTCGGCGTACGGCGTCAGGTCGTCGACGACGGCCTCGACGGTCACCACACAGCCGCGCGTCGCGGCGAGGGCACCCCAGGCGCCTTCGAGGGCGGGCGGCGCGATGGCGACGTTGCCCGCGGTGTCGGCGAGCGCGGCGTGCAGCAGCGTCACGTCCGGCGCGAGCGGCGCGAGCAGGCTCACCGGTCCGTCGGGCGTCTCGACCTCGGAGTACGCCGCGTTGCCGGCCATCGCCGAGCCGCGCAGCGAGCCGGTCACGGCGGCGGGCAGCCCGCGCGCCGCAGCCTCGAGCCGCTGGGCCATCGACAGGAACGACCAGTGCTCGACCTCGACGTCACCGCTCGCATAGGCCCGCTGGTACACCGGGTTCGGCGTGTACGTCGGGAACGAGTCGCCCGAGTACGCGGTCACGACCTTGCGGACCAGACCGCCCTGGAAGAACAGCACGCCGAGCGAGGACAGCGAGCCCATGACGAGAGTGAGGCCGGGGTCCTGGCCCCATTGCTGGCGGCACAGCTCGCGCGCGAGCGCGGTCCAGCGGTGGTGACCCATGACGACGTGCACGGTGTCGCCCGGCCGGACGTGCCGGCGTACCGCGTCCTCGAGCGATGCGTGCTCCACGTCGCGCAGGCTAGCCGGGACCCGGCACCGGGACGGCCACCGGGACGAGTGTGCCGGTCAGTCCTGGCCCAGGTTGAAGACGCGGACGGCGTTGCCGCCGATGATCTTCGCCTTCTCCTCCGCCGGCACACCGGTCATGTGCTCGTCGATGACCTTGCGGCTGTACGGCCAGTCGTTGCCGTGGTGCGGGTAGTCCGTCGACCACATGATGTTGTCGAGGCCGGCCGCGTGCCGGTTGGCGATGCCGATGCGGTCGGTGATGAAGCTGGCCGACATGTTGCGGTACCAGTAGAACGACGGCGGCTCGGTGATCGGCACCTTGCCCCACGACCGGTTGCGCCAGTAGCGGTCGTCCATCTGCTCGAGGAAGTGCGGGATCCAGCCGACGCCGATCTCGATCATCGCGACCTGGAGCCCGGGGAAGCGCTCGAAGACGCCCGTGAAGATCAGGCCGCTGATCGTCGACGTAGCGGGACCGAACACACCACCCAGCCCACCGACCGCCTTCGCGTTGGCGTTGGGCCCGGTCCGGCCGAGAACACCGCCACCGACACCCGAGGCGATCGCCGCCTTGCGGGTCGCGATGCGCGACTTCCGCGACTGCATGTTGATGTGGTTGCAGACGGTCATGCCCTCGTCCTGCGCGGCCGCCCAGAACGGGTCGTCCTCGTCCGAGATCGAGTCGCCGCCCGAGGGCCACATGGAGATGACGACGCCCTTGAAGCCGCGGGCCTTGGCCTTGCGAAGGGAGTCGACGGCGACGTCGATGCCCAGGCTCGGGATCTGCGCCATGCCGACCAGGCGCGACCGGTCCGGCGCGCAGAACTGCTCCCAGAGGAAGTTGTTGTAGGCGTCGATTCCGGCCAGCACGAAGTCGTCGTCCTCGTCACCGAGGAAGTGCCCGACGGTGCGCTGCGGCGGGAAGAGGATCTCGGCGTCGACACCGTCGAGGTCGAGGTCCTTGAGCCGCTCGGCGCCGTCGTAGCAGCCGGGCCGTGCCTCGTCGTACGTGACGCCGGTCCAGCGGAACTTGTCGTAGGGCATGCCCGGCGTGGACACCAGTCCGATCGGGTCCGGGTCCAGGCCGGCGAACTGCCAGGCGTCGCCGCCGTCGACGTCCTTGACCAGGGTCGGCGCCTTGTCCTGGTACTTCGAGGGCAGCCACGTCTGCCAGATGTCCACCGGCTCGAGGATGTGCGCGTCGGCGGAGACGATGCGGTAGGACATTGGGCGGCTCCTGTCGGGTTCCCTGACGTCAGTGTCAGGGTTTGCCGTACGTCGGCGCAAGACCGGCTACTGTCTGGCGCGTCTGGACAAGATCGATTTGGTCGAGGAGGAGCCATGCGCCGACTGGTGGCAGCAGTAGGGGTGGCCGCGATGGTGCTGGCCGCCTGCAGCGACGACGACCCGGGTGCGACCCCGACCCCCACCGCTTCCTCTGCCTCGCCGCAGGCCGCCGGGCCGACCGGCGTCGTCACCTGGGAGGTCGCGATCGACGCCCCGCCGGCCTCCGGCGGGTCACGGCAGTACGCCGCGTACTACCCCTCGACGATCGCCGTCCGTCCCGGCGACACGATCAACTTCGCCATGCGCAACCAGGCGCACACCGTCACCCTCGGGGTGAAGGCGGACGGCTCCAACATCCCGCCGCTCATCACGCCGAAGGGGCTGAACCCCGCCGTCTTCGGGCCGTGCGTCACCGCGGCCGAACCGAGCACCACCCTCACACTCTGCCCACCGAGCGCGCTGCCCGTCGGTACGGCGTGGAACGGCACGGGTTACTGGAACTCCGGCCTGCTGGTCGGCGACCCGCAGGCGCCGAACAACAAGACGTCGGTGAAGATCGGCGCGGACGTCGCAACCGGCACCTACCCCTACGTCTGCATGCTGCACCCGCTCATGCGCGGCAGCATCAACGTGGTCGCGACCGACACCGAGCGGAAGCCCGCCGCGGAGGTCGCCGCGCAGGGAGCCACGGAGCTGACCGCGCACCAGAACGCCGCGTCGGCGCTGGCCGCCCCTGCGGCGCAGCCCGGGCAGGTCACCGCCGGGTGGGGCGACAACGTCGTCGCCGTTCTGGAGTTCTCGCCCACCGACGTCGCCATCAAGGCCGGGGAGACCGTGACCTGGAAGGTCGGCGGGGTCTACGAGCCGCACACCGTCTCGTTCAACGCCGGGCTGTCGAGTCCGGAGGATCCCAAGGCGCTCAACCCGTTCGGCGTGAAGTCCGGCGGCAGCCTGAGCAGCACGACCGCGCAGGCGCACTCCGGCTTCATCGGCCCAGCTCCGGGGTTCCCGACGGACACGTTCTCGCTGACCTTCCCGAAGGCCGGCTCGTACGTGTACACGTGCGTCCTGCACCCCGGCATGGCCGGCAAGGTCACCGTCACGTAGATGGCAGGTCTGCTCGACGGGGTGCGGGTGGTCGACCGCACCGGTGAGGCCGGACAGCTGGCCGGGCGCATCCTGGCCGACCTCGGCGCCGAGGTGGTCCTGGTCGAGGCGGGCGGCGCGTCGCCGGTGCGCCGGCTGCCGCCGTTCGCCCCGGACGGCACGTCGTTGCGCTTCGCCGCGCTCAACGCAGGCAAGAGCGTGGTCGGATCGGCTGACGACGCCGCGTTCGACATCGTGCTGTCGCACGAGGCGCCACCGGGCCCGCCTACCAACGTCTGGGTGGCCATCACGCCGTACGGGCTGACCGGACCGCGCGCCGGCTGGCGCGGCTCGGACCTCACCGGGGTCGCGAGCGGCGGCGGGATGTACCCGACCGGTGACCCGGACCGCGCGCCGATCCGCGCGGCCGAGCCGACGGCGTACAACCACGTCGCGGCGGAGGCCGTCGTCGGCGCGCTGACCGCGCTGTGGTCGGGCCTCGCCCAGGTGGTCGACGTGTCGATCCAGGAGACGATGCTCATCACGAGCATGACCGGACCGGCCCGATTCCCGACGGAGAAGAACCGCGGCAAGCGGCGCGGGGCGGTGACCGGCCGCACGCGCGAGATCTGGCAATGCGCGGACGGCTTCGTGTCCTTCGGACTGCGCGGCGGCAAGGCCCGGTTGCGCAACCTCGAGACGATCACGCGGTTCTGCGTCGAGGCCGGCGTGCCCGGCGCCGACGTGCTCGCGGCGATGGACTGGTCGGCGTACACGCCCAACGGCTCGACGCCCGAGCAGCTGGCGGCGATCACCGAGCCGATCGCCGCGTTCTTCGCGACCCGCACGATGGCCGAGCTCTACCAGTACGCCGTCGACACCGGCCTCATGCTCGCGCCGGCCAACTCGCCAAAGGAGCTCTACGCCAACGCCCAGCTCGCGGCCCGCGACTTCTTCGACGAGCAGGGCATGCCCCGCCACTTCGTCCAGATCCGCCACCCCCAGAACGCGATCTCACGTACCGAAAAGGGTCGAAAAGCGACCCCTGGCGGTACGCGAGATCCGGAAGGGGGGGGTGGCGGGGGCGCGTGGGGCGGGGTGAAGATCCTCGAGTTCGGGAGCGGAGCGGCGGGGCCGATCGCGGCGCGGTACTTCGCCGATCACGGGGCCACGGTGGTGCGCGTCGAGAGCAGCACGCGGCCCGACTTCCTGCGGATGTACTCGATGGGGCCGGACAACCCGCACGGCGTGGAGGGGTCGCAGTTCTTCTCGATCCTCAACGCCGGCAAGCTCGGCGTGACGCTGAACATGAAGGACGCCCGCGCGGTCGCCATCGCCAGGCAGCTCGTGCAATGGGCCGACGCGGTCAGCGAGAACTTCGCACCGAAGGCCATGGCCTCGTGGGGTCTCGACTTCGCGACGCTCTCGGCCGAGAAGCCGGACCTGGTCATGGTGAGCGCGTGCCTGCAGGGCAACACCGGCCCGCACAAGGACTATCCGGGCTTCGGCGGCCAGGGCGCGGCGCTGTCGGGCTACAACTTCCTGACCGGCTGGCCGGACCGCGAGCCGGTGGGCCCGGCCGGGACCATCACCGACTCGCTGGCGCCGCGCTACGTCGCCGCCGCGCTCGCCGCCGGCCTGCACTACCGCCGCCGCACCGGACAGGGCGTGTACCTCGACCTCGCGCAGGTCGAGGCCGCGCTCTACACGCTCTCGCCGTGGCTGCTCGACTACTACGTGAACGGCCACGTCGGGCAGCGCTCCGGCAACCGCTCCGACCGGGCCGCGCCGCACGGCGCCTTCCGCGCCGCCGGCGAGGACCGCTGGGTCGCGCTGGCCGCCTGGGACGACGCCGAGTGGGCCACCCTCGCGCGGCTGATCGGCGTCTCCGACCCCGGACTCGCGCGGCTGACCGGGCGGCTCGAGCGGATCGACGAGCTGGAGGCGCTGGTCGAGTCGTGGACGCAGCTGCGCGGCGCGGAGGAGACCGCCGAGCTGCTGCAGTCCGCCGGGCTCGACGCGTACGCCGTGCTCGACTGGGGCGACCTGCACGACGACCCGCAGCTGGCGCACCGGCGGCATTTCGTGTCCCTCGTCCATCCGGTCATGGGCGAGCAGCTCTACGAGGAAGTCGGCTTCCGGCTCACCGCGACACCCGGCGGCGTACGCCGGCCGGGACCCACGCTCGGCCAGCACAACGACGCCGTCCTCGGCGGGTTCCTCGGCATCCCCGCCGAGGAGCTGGCCGCGCTGGCGGCCGAGGGTGTGATGTCCTAGCGGGGACGTTCCCCGACGACACGCGCATGCACTTCCCTGACGGGCGTGTCAGGATTGCCGCGTGGGGACGCCGGGGCTGCGACGCATCGACTTGGCGCCGTTCTTCACGCCGCGCACGGTCGCCGTGGTCGGCGCCTCGGACACTCCGCACAAGCCGAATACCGTCATGTGGCAGAAGCTGCGCGCCAAGGTCGAGTCGGTCGGCGCGACCGTCTACCCGGTCAACCCCAA
Organism: uncultured Frankiaceae bacterium; assembly: GCA_964651395.1. Taxonomy (GTDB): domain Bacteria; phylum Actinomycetota; class Actinomycetes; order BP-191; family BP-191; genus CAZYXZ01. Next base: position 48,528 of record CAZYXZ010000002.1, on the reverse strand, counting down.
CCGCGACGAGGTCGACGGGCTGACCTGCTACCGCAGTGTCGCCGACGTGCCGGGTGAGCTCGACCTGGCCGTCGTCCTGGTCGGCGATGCGCTGCCGGCGATGCGCGAGGTGGTCGCCAAGGGCGCGAAGTTCGCGGTGGTCTTCGCCGCCGACTTCGCCGAGGCGGGCGACGCGGGCGCCGCGCGGCAGGCGGAGCTGGCCGAGCTGGTCGCGGGCAGCGACACCCGGCTGCTCGGGCCCAACACCAACATGAACGCCTTCGAGTTCTTCCGGGACGACCTGCCCGGACAGGCGATCGCGCTCGTCACGCAGAGCGGCCATCAGGGCCGGCCCGTGTTCCAGGGGCAGGAGATCGGCATCCGGCTCTCGCACTGGGCGCCGACCGGCAACGAGGTCGATCTCGAGTTCGCGGACTTCGCGGCCTGGTTCGCCGACCAGCCGGAGGTCGGCGCCATCGCCACCTACATCGAGGGGTTCAAGGACGGCCGCACCCTGCGGCTCGCCCTCGACCACTGCGCGCAGGCCGGCAAGCCGGTCGTCGCCGTGAAGGTCGGGCGTACCTCCGAAGGCGCGTCGATGGCACAGGCGCACACCGGCCACCTGACCGGTGCCGACGCCGTCGTCGACGCCGTCTTCCGCCAGTACGGCGTCACGCGGGTCGACGGGCTGGACGAGCTCCTCGACGTGGCCGCGTCGTTCGCGCGGACGACGCCACCGCAGGGCACCGGTGTCGCCGTCTACTCCATCTCCGGTGGCACCGGCGCGCACATGGCGGACCTGGTGGCGACCGCCGGGCTCGACCTGGTGACCCTGACCGGTGAGACGCAGGCGAGGCTGCGTGAGCACATCCCCGGCTACCTGCGCGTCAGCAACCCGGTCGACAGCGGGGGGGCGCCGTCCGGCGACCAGCGCGGCGCGCTCATCCTCGACGCGATCCTCGAGGACCCCGGCGTCGCCGCGCTCATCTGCCCGATCACCGGGGCGGCGTCGATGGGCAAGCGCCTGGCCAAGGACCTCACCGTCGCCGCGGCGAAGCACGGCAAGCCGGTCTTCGTCGTCTGGGGCTCACCGGTCGGCAACGAGGTCGCCTACACGGACATCCTGCTGCCGAGCGGTATCCCCGTCTTCCGCACGTTCGGCAACTGCGTGCGCGCGGTGCGCGCGTACTTCGACTACGCCGACTTCCGCGCGCGCTACGTCTCGCCGTTCGTCGCGCCGACACCGGCGCGCAACGATGCGGCCCGCTCGCTGCTCCGGCCCGGCAGCGCGCTCTCCGAGCAGGACAGCAAGGCGCTGCTCTCGGCGTACGGGATCGAGGTCAGCCGCGACACGCTCGTGCAGCTGCCGGCCGAGGCCGCCAAGGTGGCCGCCGAGCTCGGCGACCGGGTGGTGCTGAAGGTCAGCTCGCCGGACATCGCGCACAAGAGCGACCTCGGTCTGGTGGCGGTCGGTGTCGCGGTCGAAGACGTCGACGCCATGAGCGAGGAGCTGCTGGTCCGCGCCGCGACCAGGGCGCCGGGCGCGCACATCGACGGCGTCCTGGTCTGCGAGATGGTCACCGGCGGGGTCGAGGTGGTCGTCGGCGTCGCACGTGACCCGCTCTTCGGACCCGTCGTCATGGTCGGGATGGGCGGCGTCCTGGTCGAGGTGCTCGGCGACGTGACCCATCGGGTGCCGCCGTTCGACCGGTCCGAGGCGCGGCGAATGCTCGACGAGCTCAAGGGTGCCGCGCTGCTGCACGGCGTCCGTGGCCGGCCCGGCGTCAGCATCGACGCGCTGCTCGACGCCATCATGGCGGTGCAGCACCTGGCCGTGGACCTCGCCGACGACGTGTCTGAGGTAGACATCAACCCGTTGCTGGTGACCGTCGACCGCGCCGTCGCACTCGACGCGCTCGTCATCTGTTCTGCTCCGTGACGCATTGAGAAAGGCGGCGAGTCGATGACGGACGAGCCCGAGCTGCTCACTCGTCTCGAGAACGGCGTGCTCTGGCTCACACTCAACCGGCCGGACGCGCACAACGCCCTGACACCCACGCTGCGCGACGGGCTGATCGAGGCGGTCGAGGACGCCAGCCGCAGCCTCGAGGTGCGCGCCATCGTGATCGGCGCGGCCGGCCAGAAGGCCTTCTGCACGGGGGCCGACCTGCGCGCGCACCGGCCGGGCAAGCCGAAGCCGGAGGGCGCACCCGACCGAGTCGTGGGCGACGTCGCGCGGATGATCAACGACGGCTGGCAGCGGCTCGTCGGCGCGATCATGGACAGCGAGAAGCCGGTGATCGCCGCGGTCAACGGCACCGCGGCCGGGGGCGGCATGCACCTCGCGCTGGCCTGCGACCTGGTCATCGCGGCGGACAACGCCCGGTTCATCGAGGTGTTCGTACGCCGGGGTATCGCGCCGGACGCGGGCGGCGCGTACCTGCTGCCGCGTCTGGTCGGCGTCCAGAAGGCCAAGGAGCTGGTCTTCTTCGGTGACGACGTGTCGGCCACCGACGCGCACCGCCTCGGCCTGGTCAACCGCGTCGTACCGAAGGACGACCTGACCACTGTCGTCGCGGTCTGGGCCGAGCGGCTCGCCGCCGGGCCCACCAAGGCGATCGGGTACGCGAAGGGACTGATCAACCGCTCCCTCGACGTCGACCGGGCGACTGCCTTCGTCGAGGAAGGCTGGGCGCAGGAGCTGGTGAACCGCACCGAGGACGCCGGAGAGGGAATGAAGGCGTTCGCGGAGCGCCGCGACCCAGAGTTCAAGGGTTGGTAGAGCACCCGCTCCGCGACCGCACTGCCGTGGTCGGCATCGGGCAGACCGCGTTCGCGAAGTCGCTGCCGGAGTCGGAGCTGCGGCTCGGGCTGACCGCGGTCAAGGCGGCGCTCGACGACTGCGGCATCTCCCCCGACGAGGTGGACGGCCTCGCGTCGTACACGCTGGAGCCGTTCATCGAGGTCGAGATCGCCCGCAACCTCGGGTTCGGGGACGTCACCTGGTGGTCGCAGGTCGGCTACGGCGGCGGCGCGGGTTGCGGCGTCGTGGGGCAGGCCGCGATGGCCGTCGCCACGGGGCAGTGCACGGTCGCCGTCGCCTGGCGCGCGCGGAAGCGTGGGGCGGCGGCGTCGCGACCGTGGGCACAGGTGGGCGAGCGGATCACCGGGGCCGCGCAGTACTCGCGGCCGTTCGGCCTGGTCCGGCCGGTCGACGAGATCGCGATGCTCACGCGCCGCTACCTCCACGAGTACGGCGGGTCGCGCGAGGACCTCGGCGCGGTCGCCCTCGCGGTGCGCGCGCACGCGAACCTCAACCCCGCCGCGGTGATGCACGCGAAGACCGTGACGATGGAGGACTACCTCGCCGCGCGGATGGTGTCGGAGCCGCTGTGCCTCTACGACAACTGCCTCGAGTCCGACGGCGCCGTCGCGGTCGTGGTCGTCTCGGCGGAGCGGGCGCGCGACCTCCCGCAGCCGCCGGCCTACATCCACTCGTTCGCGCAGGGGCTCAACCCGCAGCACCAGACGATGACCAACTACTTCCGTGACGACCCGCTCAAGGGCCCGGCGTGGGCCTGCGCCCCGGCGCTGTGGTCGCACGCCGCCGTCGGCCCCGGGGACGTCGACGTCGCGCAGCTCTACGACGCCTTCTCGCCGCTGATCCTGCTCTCGCTCGAGGGCTACGGCTTCTGCGGCCGCGGCGAGGCCGCCGGCTTCGTCCGCGACCGGGGCATCGGGCCCGGCGGCGGCCTGCCGGTCAACACCAGCGGCGGCGGGATGAGCGAGGCCTACGTGCACGGCTTCAACCTCATCTCGGAGGGGGTGCGGCAGATCCGCGGCACGTCGACGTCACAGGTCCCCGAGGCCACGGTCTCGCTCGTCACGAGCGGCGAGGGCGTGCCCACCAGCGCGTTGCTCTTCACGGGCGCGGTGCACGGGTGAGCGGGGGTCACCGGCCATGATCGAAGGCGCGCCGCTCCCCGACCTCGACGACGACTCGGCGCCGTTCTGGACCGCGGCCGGCCGGGGCGAGCTGGTCGTCCAGCGCTGCGACGGCTGCGGCCGGCTGCGCTTCCCGCCGCGACCGATGTGCCCGCACTGCCGTTCCTTCGAGCTGACGTGGGCCCCGATGTCCGGCCGGGCCACGATCTGGTCGTACGCCGTGCCGCACCCGCCCCTGCTCCCGGCGTTCCAGCCGCTCGCGCCGTACCCGGTCGTGGTGGTCGCCCTCGACGAGGACCCTGGCATCCGGATGGTGGGCAACCTGCTCGCCCACGAGGGTGCGCCGATCAACTCCGTCGACCCCGCGACCATCGAGATCGGCGAGCCGGTGACGGTCGTCTTCGACCGGGTCGCGGACGACCTGGCGCTGCCGCGCTGGGTACGCGCCGGGCGATAGCCTCCGCGTCGTGGGATCCGAGAAGCTCGCCGGCCGGCTGGCCGCCGTCGTCACCCTCGTCTTCGTCGCCCTCGGCGCCTCCGCGGTGCTGGACAGCCGCCAGGCCGAGGGGGCGGTCACGGCCGCCGAGGCGCGCAGCGAGGTGGACCGGCTGGTCGACCGCGCGCTGGCGCACGACGCCCACGGGGTCTGCCGGGCGGCGCAGCACCGCGAGGCCTGCCTCCACCAGCTCGAGGCGTCGGTCGAGGAGACCGGCGTGTGGCCCACGGCGGTACCCCAGGTGCAGTCCGTGACCGCGACGCCCGAGGGGCAGCGCGTGCTCATGGTGTGGCGCGACCAGGCGGGCGCCGAGAAGCGCGCCGAGATGGTGGTCATGCGCCGCGGCAAGGCCGGGGTCGTCGTGGCCGGGCCGGTCTTCTGGGTCGTCGCGACCGACGCCTGATGGCCACGCCGGAGCTGCACGAGCTGTGCCGGCCGATCGCCTGGCTGCTCGGCACCTGGCGAGGGGAGGGCGTCGGCGGCTACCCGACCATGGACGGCTTCCGCTACGGCGAGGAGGCCACCTTCCGCCACAACGGCAAGCCGTTCCTCGCGTACACGCAGCGGACCTGGTCGCTCGACGACGACCGCCCCTTGCACTCCGAGACCGGCTACTGGCGGCCGCAGCCCGACGGGACGCTCGAAGTCGTGCTGTCGCATCCCACCGGCATCCTCGAGCTGTACTACGGCACGGTCGACGCCGAGGGACAGCGCCTCGAGATCGCCACGGACGCGGTGCTCCGGACGGCCACGGCGAAGGAGGTCACCGCGCTGCACCGGATGTTCGGGCTGGTCGCCGACAAGCTGATGTACGCCGTCGACATGGCGGCCATGGGCCAGTCGCTGCAGTCCCACCTCTCGGCCGTGCTCGAGCCGGTCGAGGGCTGACCGGCAGGGACGACGGCCCCGCGCGACGAAACACCGGCGCATGCCCCAGCCTCGCCGCGTCACCCTTGCCCTGCTGACCCTCGCCGGCCTGACCGCCGTGGTGCTCGCCGTCCCCGGATCCGGCGCCGCACCGGTGCCGCCGGCGACGACGGAGTTCACGGCCGCAACGCCACCTCAGGAGAAGGGGCTGCCCGACCTCGACCGGATCGACCCGGCGCGCTTCTCCTACGACGACGCCGTGGTCGAGCACGCTCAGGTGCCGGCACGTGACGGCATCAACCAGATCTGGATCGACATCGTGCGGCCGTCGACCTCCGAGAAGGTCCCGGCGATCATGATGTCGTCGCCGTACTTCAACAGCCTGGGCCGCGGCTTCAAGGCCGAGTGCAAGACGCCGCACCAGAGCCCGCCGGGTGGTCTGCCCGGCTCCCCCGGCACCCCGGTCCTCGGCTGCACCGCCGAGACGCCCTTCCCCGAGTGGTACGACGAGTACTTCGTCCCGCGCGGCTACGCCTTCGTCGCCATGGACCTGCGCGGCAGCCGCAACACGTCCGGCTGCCAGACCTACGGCGACCGCGACGAGGTGACCGACGCGGTCGACGTCATCGACTGGATCGCCGAGCAGGACTGGTCCAACGGCAAGGTCGGCATGACCGGTGGCTCGTACGACGGGACGATCGCCAACGGTGCGGCCGTCGAGGCGCCGATCTCCGGCAAGCACCCCGACGCGCTCGGCGCGATCATCCCGATCCGGGCCATCGACCGCTGGTACGACTACCACTACTTCAACGGCGTCATGTCGCAGGGGCACGCGAGCACTCCCGCGCTGTTCACCGCCGTCATCGCCGGCGGCGACCTGCCGAACTCCGGCACGGACGACCTGCTCTACCCGCTGCACGTCGCCGAGCGGAAGGCCTGCATCGCGACCTTCGGGCTGCTCGTGGACGCCGGCTACGCCCAGCCCTACCAGGACGCCGACTCGGCGTTCTGGGCAGAGCGCGACTTCGCGAAGGACGCGGCCGGCATCAAGGCTGCCGTCTTCGTCATGCACGGGCTCTACGACTTCAACGTGAAGCCGCTCAACGCCGGCCATCTCTGGGCGGCGCTGCCGGCGAGCACGCCCAAGAAGCTGTGGTGGTTCAACGGCGACCACGTCGACCCGCGCGTGCCGGACGAGGAGTCCGCCGTCGCGAGCGGGCACCTCGAGCCGTTCCCGTTCGCCGACCGGTTCATCGAGTGGAACCACCGCTGGTGGCTGCAGTTCCTCAAGGGCGTCGAGGCCGGCGCGCTGGCCACCTCGCCGGTCGAGGTGCAGCAGCGCGACGGCTCGTGGCTGGGCGGTCCGGCGTACCCCGCGGCGGGCACGACGCAGACCCTCGGCCTCACGCCCGACGGTGGGCTGGTCGCCGGACCTGTCGCCGACGAGGCGACCACGGTGACCTGGGACGACACGCCGTTGGGCGGCACCGCGCCGGCCAACGCCGTCTTCACGACGGCCCCGTTCCCGGCCGCGACACGGCTGTCCGGCCAGATCGGCTTCGACCTGAAGCTGTCGGCCAACGGCCCGGACACCACCGTCGCGGTCCAGGTCGACGACCTCCCGCCCGACGTCGACGTCGGGACCTTCGAGGGCTACGACAACATCGACGACGCCGAGGCCAGCGGGCCGTTCACCGTCACCTACGGATGGCTCCGCGCCTACTACCGCGACAGCGTGACCACCACCGGGCGACCGGTGCCGGCCGGCGGCTCGCCGCTCACGCCGGGCTCCGTCGCCGAGCTGCACTTCCCGTCGCTGCACACCGACTACCTCGTGAAGGCCGGGCACCGCCTGCGCTTCACGTTCAGCAACGCCGCCGGCGGCACCGTGCCCGCCGCGGTCGGCGGCGTGGTCTCGATGACCGTCGGGGCGGACGGCAGCACCATCTCGCTGCCGGTCGCGTCGACCGGCCTCGTCTCGGCGCCGGTTCCGCCGGTCGTGGCCCCGCCCGCAGCACCGCGCCCGCCCGCAGCACCGCGCCCGCCGCTCGCGGCCACCGGAGCCGACCTCCCCATGGCCCTGGCCGCGGTCGCGATGCTGGCCGGCCTCGCCGTACGGCGAAGGCTCGCGCGCGGCTGACATGATCCGCAGGTGACTCAGCGAGATGCCCGGCTCAAGGCCGAGGCGGCGATCCTGCGCACCATCGCGACGTACTGCCAGACCTGCGACGACGGGCGCTTCGCCGAGTTCGCGGCCTGCTTCGCCGAGGACGCCGTCATGTCCGTGCCCGGCATGCCGGAGGTGCGCGGCCGCGAGGCGATCGAGGCGTGGATCGCGCGGGCGATGCCGCCGGAGAAGCGCGGCAAGCACGTCACCATCAACCCGATCGTCACCCTGCTCGACCCCGAGCGCGCGACCGCATCGACCGACTACCTGTTCCTCGACAAGGACCTGCAGATCACCTCAGCAGGCCGCTACCTCGACGAGCTGGTCCGCGACGGCACCGACGACTGGCTCTTCACCCGCCGCCAGATCACCTTCATGCGCCCGCTCTCGGGCTGACCACACCCGTTGAGGTGGGTGTTTCGGCGGGCGCGGAAAAAACCACCCCCAAGGTGGGGGGGGGGGCGGTGATCGCCCCGGCGGCGGGAAACAGCCCGACCT
>CAZYXZ010000002.1:0-40566 GCA_964651395.1 uncultured Frankiaceae bacterium | reverse complement strand
TCAGCGGCCGCTGAAACTCCCACCTCAACGGTCTGGGGCTGGCCGAGGGGGACGAGTACTCGCTCGGCGAAGTCGCGCAGACCCTCTTCGGCGTCCGCCGTACGGCGGAACGGGGACACGATCAGGCGGTCGACGCCGACGGCGGCGTAGCGGCGCGCCTCGGCGAGGTCCGCGGGGGTTCCGCCGACGGTGACCTGTACCGCGCCGGGCAGCCGGCGCGACCGGTCGCAGAGCTGGCGCAGCGTCGCGACCGCCCTCGCCGCCGACTCCACCGTGTGGTTCATGCCGATCCACCCGTCGCCCAGCCGGGCCGCGCGGTCCAGCGCCGCGTCGGACTCGCCGCCGACGTGCAGCGGCACGAGACCCTGCGCCGGCTTCGGCTCGAAGACGACGGGCCGGAAGTCGAAGAACTCTCCGGTGTACTCCGGCAGCGACTCGTTCCAGAGCATCCGCACGACGTCGATGCACTCGTCCAGCCGGCGCCCGCGGGTCCTGAAGTCGAGACCCGTGGCCGCCCACTCCGCGGCCGACCAGCCCGCCCCCACCCCGAACTCGACCCGGCCGCCGGTCAGGACGTCGAGGGTCTGCACCGCGCGCGCGGAGACGAACGGGTGCCGCAGCGCGAGGTTGTAGACGTACGTGCCGAGCCGGATCGTCGACGTCGCGAGACCGAGGCGCAGCAGCACCATCAGCGTGTCGAGGGTCGGGATGGTCGGGTCGACCGGCGGGTGGTCGGCACCCGGGTACGGCGAGTGGTCGCCCAGCTCGGCCGGCCAGATCAGGTGCTCGTGCAGCCACACCGACTCGTAGCCGCACTCCTCGGCGACCTTCGTCACCGACTCCATGGCCTCGTACCGGACGCGCAGCGCGACCCCGATCTTCACGGTCGCCACCCGTCGCCGTCGCGGTGCCACCCGCCGGCCGCCCAGGTGCCGCCGTCGACGTGCACGGTCGACCCGGTGACGAACGACGACAGCGAGGACGCGAGGAAGAGCACGACGCCGGCCACCTCGTCCGGCGTACCGAGCCGGCCGAGCGGGCTGGTCGCGCCCTCGAGCGAACCGAGTCCAGGTGTCGGGATCACGTCCGGCGCGACCGCGTTGACCCGGATGCCGCGACCCGCGAGCTCCAGCGCGAGGGACTGGGTCAGCTGGGCGACACCGGCCTTCGCGGCGCCGTAGATCGAGAAGCCGGGGGACGCGCGGTGCGCCTCGACCGACGTCACGTTGACGACCGACGCGCCGTCGGCCAGCCCGCCGAGGAAGGCGCGGGTCACCCACACGACCGACAGCAGGTTCTCGCGGACGAGTGTCTCGTCGCCCTTCGGGCTGATCGCGTCGAACGTGGCCGGGAAGCCGCCGCCGGCGTTGTTGACGAGCACGTCGACCGGGCCGAGTCCGCTGGCCACTGCCGCGGCGAACACCTCTACCCCCGCCTGGTCGCGGACGTCGCACTCGACCACCAGGTCGAACTCGGCGGCGGTGAGCGCAGCCACGTCGTGGTCGCAGATCGCCACGCGGGCACCGTGCCTCTTCAGCATGGCCGCCGTCGCCAGGCCGATCCCCTTGGCGCCACCGGTAATCACCGCGACGCGTCCCGTCAGATTCAAGGGATTAAGGTCCAGCGGGTCCGAGCTCATGCGCTGCAACCTAGCGAGGGACAGGTCATGGACGTCGGCTTCATCGGTCTCGGGGTCATGGGCCTGCCCATGACCCGCAACCTGCTCGAGGCAGGGCACCGCGTGACGGTGGCCTCACGGAGCCGGGGCCCGGTCGATCGCGCGGTCGAGCTCGGCGCCGTCCACGGCGGCGACCCCGCGGGCGTGGCCACGGCGAGTGACGTCGTGGTGCTCTGCGTCCCGGACTCGCCCGACGTCGAGGCCGTGGTGACCGCACTCCTGCCCGCGCTCGGCCCCGGCAAGACCGTCGTCGACTGCTCGACCATCGACCCCGACGTCGAGCGCGAGCAGCACGGTCGGGTCGCGGCCACCGGCGCGGCGTACCTCGACGCTCCCGTCTCCGGGGGCAGCGCGGGCGCCGAGGCGGGAACGCTCACCCTGATGGTCGGGGGCGACGAGGCGGCGCTGCAGCGGGTCACGCCCGCCCTCGAGGCGGTGAGCGGGCTCATCGTCCACGTCGGCGGGCCGGGCATGGGCCAGGTCGTGAAGCTGTGCAACAACCTGATCTACGCCGCGCAGATGCAGGCGACGTCCGAGGCGTTCACGCTCGCCGCCAAGAGCGGCGCCGACCTGACCAAGGCCTACGAGGTCATCACGCACAGCAGCGGCGACTGCGTGGCCGTACGCCGGGCGGTGCCGTTCGCCGGCGTGGCACCCGGCTCGCCGGCGAGCAACGGCTGGGCGCCCGGGTTCATGACCGACCTGATGGCCAAAGACATCCGCCTGGCCATCGCCTACGCCGACCGGCTCGGCGTGCAGCTGGAGACGAGCGCCAACGTCGGCGAGCTGCTCGCCGCCGCGAGCGAAGCCGGCTACGGCCGCGAGGACTTCTCCGCGATCGGCAAGGTCGTCCGTGCCCGGGCCGGCGTCTAGGACCGCGCGTAGGCAGAACCTGACGCCTGCGTCATACTCGCCGCCGTGAAGGGACTCCTCTACGGCGTGACGCCCGAGACCGACGGCAGCGACCTCCCCGAGGACACGCCACCGCAGGTGCGCGCCCTCGCGACGACGCCCATGGCGCTGCAGGACCTGGCCGACCCGGTGCTGCCCGCGGACGACTGGGTGGTGATCAAGAGCAACCTGTGCGGCATCTGCGGCTCGGACATCAAGCAGGTGTTCATGGAGGGCGACCCCGACTCGCCGATGACCGCGGTGATCAGCTTCCCGCAGGTGCTCGGTCACGAGCTGGTCGGCGAGATCGTCGAGGCCGGCAAGACCAGCGGCCGTCGGGTCGGCGAGCGCGTGGTGCTCAACCCGTGGCTGTCCTGCGGGCCGCGCGGCATCGTGCCGCCCTGCCCCGCCTGCGCGAGCGGCGACGTGAACATGTGCCACAACTTCACGACCGGCCACCTGGCACCGGGCATCCACAGCGGCAACTCCTCCGACGCGACCGGCGGCTTCGCCGAGCTGGTGCCCGCTCACACGTCGATGGCGATCCCGTGTCCCGACGACGTGCCGGACGACGTCGCCGTGCTCGCCGACCCGTTCTCCGTCGCGCTGCACTCGGTCCTGCGCAACCCGCCGCCGCCCGGCGGTGACGCGCTCGTGTACGGCGTAGGCGCGCTCGGCATCTGCACGGTGGAGATCCTGCGCGCGTTCCACCCGACCGTCCGGGTCGCGGCGATCACGCGGCACGACTTCCAGAGCCAGCTCGCGCAGAAGCACGGCGCGACGACGTTCGCCCACGAGCCGCGCGAGGAGCTGATCGGCGAGATCGCCGAGTGGACCGGCGCGCACCTGCTCAAGCCGTGGCTCGGGCTGCCCATGCTGCACCCGGGTGGCGTCGACGTCCTCTACGACACCGTCGCGACCCCCGAGTCGCTCGAGGTCGGCGTGCGCGTGCTCAAGGCCCGGGGCCGCATGGCCATCACGGGCGTGAGCCAGCCGGGCCGGTTCGAGTGGAGCCCGTGGTACTTCAAGGAGCTCGAGCTGCACGGCAGCAACGCCTTCGGCATGGAGGACGTCGACGGCGTACGCCAGCACGCCATCGCGCACTACCTGCAGCTGGTCGGCCAGGGGCGGGTGGTCGTCCGCGACATGCTCACCCACACCTTCCCGCTCGCGCAGTGGCGCGACGCGTTCGGTGCGCTGGCCCGGCAGGGCGAGACCGGCGCGCTCAAGGTCGCGTTCGACTACCGGTGACGCCGGCGCGCATCGGCCGGGTCGCCGTCGGCTGCCTGTTCATCTCGATCGGCTTCGGACTGACCCTCCGCGCGCACCTGGGACTCGGCCCGTGGCACGTCCTCCAGCAGGGCCTGTCGCACCATCTCGGCGTCAGCGTCGGGACGGCCGGCATGGTCACCGCGAGCGTGCTCTTCGTCGTGGCGCTGCTGCTGCGCGAGCGCCCGGGCCTCGGTACGGCGGCCAGCATCGTCCTGCTCAACGTCTTCATCGACCTCGTGCTGCCCCTCGTCCCGACGCCGCACGGCATGCCCGCCCGGCTCGGGGTTCTCGGCGCCGGGCTGGTCGTGATGTCCTTCGGCGCGGCGCTCTACCTGTCGGCCGACCTGGGCGCGTCCCCGCTGGACGCCGTCATGACCGGCATCTACCGGCGCGTGCCCTGGTCGCTCTACACCGTGCGGATCGGCCTCGAGCTGGTCGGATTCGTGCTCGGCTGGGCTGCCGGGGGCGAGATCGGGCTCGGCTGCGTGGTCGTGGGGCTGGGCATCGGCCCCGGCATCGAGCTCTGGCTGCGGCTGCTGGGCGCCATGCCGCTCAAGACGACCGCTCATACGCCCGAAATGACGGGAGAGGCCGTGCTGCCGGGGCGGTGAGCGTGTTACAGGTGTGTTGGCCTGTTGACCGTGAGTAGCCGATCCCGGGAGACTAGGCGCCTGCCCGATTCGCCCGACCTGGAGGTCTTCCCCATGGCTCGCCGAAGTCTCGCCGTTCTCGCGGCGCTTGCGGTCTGCCTGGTGACACTCGGCGGCAGCGCCGGCGCGCAGTACCCGCCGAGCAGCGTGGCGTGCTCCGTGTCCGCCAGCGTGGTCGTCCAGGGCGGCAGCGTCCTGTTCAGCTGCTCGGGCTTCGCGCCCAACTCGAACGTCGACATCGACGACAACGGCCAGCCCGCCACCCTCGCGGCTCGCCGCTTCGGTGCAGCGGGCGTGCTGGCCGCGCGACCGCTGGCCATCACCGTGCTCAACGCCCCGGCCAACAACGACGGCACGATCCTGGTCCGGGTCGCCTTCGCCCGTAACGCCGCGCTCGGGCCGCACGTCCTGCGCGCCACGGGTGTGGGCCCCGACGGCAACGGCAAGGTCGGCGCAGCGACGGTCACCGTCATCCCGGCCCCGGCCGGCGGCGGCCTGCCGAACACCGGCAGCAACAGCACGCTCCCGGCCGTCGCCATCGGTCTCGGCCTGGTGCTGGCCGGCGCGGCGATCGTGTTCGTCTCCCGTCGCTACCGGCACGCCCGCCTCGTCTGAGTTGTTGCCCGGCGCGGGGACCCCACCCGCGCCTCCTCCGCGAAGCGGGGGCCCAAACCCCGCCGCGGCCGTCTCGCGCCGCAACCTTGACACGCGTGTCAGGGAACGCCGACAGTCCCTGAGTGCCTGACCTGATGCGCGCCGCCGTCTACGGCGGCCCCCGCGTGATCGACGTGCGCGAGATCCCGGTGCCCTCACTGGGTCCCGACGACGTCCTCATCGAGATCGACTACTGCGGGATCTGCGGCACCGACCTGCACTTCGGCCTGGACGGGTGGGGGACGCCAGGGGAGGTCGGCGGCCACGAGTACGCCGGACGCATCGCCGCCCTGGGTTCCGGCGTCGCGGACTGGGCCGTGGGCGACGCGGTCGTCGCCGGACCGTCTCCCTGCGGCGAGTGCGTGTACTGCCAGGCCGGCCGCCCGTCGCTGTGCCGCGTGGACCGCTTCGAGATCGGCAACGAGACGAACCCCGGTGCGTTCGCCGAGTACCACCGCGTCAACCGCGCACAGCTGCACCGCGTGCCTCCGGGGATGCCCTCGCGCGTCGCCGCGCTCACGGAGCCGCTCGCCGTCGCGATGCACGGCATCACGCGCGGCGGCGTGCAGCCGGGGATGCGCGTCCTGGTCACCGGCGCCGGACCCATCGGCCAGCTGACCGTCGCCGCGCGGCGCGCCCGCGGCGTCGAAGACGTCACGGTCAGCGAGCCGAGCGACGCGCGGCGCGCCGCCGCCGGGCGCTGCGGCGCGAACACCCTCGTCGTTCCGGAGGACCTGGTCGCGCCGCACATGCCGATGGACACCGTGGACCGCCCGTACGACGTCGCACTCGAGTGCTCGGGCCGTTCGTCCGCGATGGAGACTGCGCTGACCCAGCTGGTCCCGGCCGGCACGCTCGTGCTGGTCGGCTCCGGCATGAAGCCGCCGCGCTTCGACCCGAACCGGATCCTGCTGCAGGAGCTGACCATCACGGGTGCCTACAACTACGACCCGGGCGGCTTCGGCGCGGCGCTGCACCTGCTCGACTCCGGTCGCCTCCCGCTCGACGAGCTGATCCACGCGGATGACGCGCCGCTCGAGGAGCTGGTCCCGGCGATGGAAGGCCTGGCCGCAGGCACGACGACAGGAAAAGTGATGGTGACGCCCCGATGACCGAGCAGTCAGTAGCGGAGACCCTGACCGCGACGAAGAAGAAGTACCCGCGGTTCAACCACATCGCGATCAGCCTGCCGCCCGAGCTGTTGTCGGAGACCGGCCGCACGGACCTGCTCGACTTCTACGGCGAGGTCTTCGGCTGGGTCGAGCTGCCGACCATGACCGAGGACGGCAAGCGGCTGGTGATGGGCGCCTACAGCTACGACCAGTTCGTCTACCTGCACGCCGACAAGAAGGGCCCTGGGCTGACCGCGCCGCCGGCCGACCACTGGGGCATGGGCGTGTCGACCCAGGAGGAGTTCGACGAGTTCTACGCCAGGGTGACGGCGTACCAGGACAAGGACGACCGCGTGGAGATCATCCGGCCGCACGTCGACGACTTCGGCGTGCTCAAGCTGCACGGCTTCTACGTGCGCTTCCTGCTGCCGCTGATGATCGAGGTGCAGTACTTCGAGTTCGTGCCGGACGGCACGTACAACGGCAACTCCGCTTGATGGCGCAGCTGCGCTGGGGGGCGTTCGTCCCGCAAGGGTGGAAGCTGGAGTACACGGGGTTGGGCGCCGCCGACGCGTGGCAGCGCACCGTCACCATCGCGGCGGAGATCGAGGCGCTGGGCTACGACCACCTCTGGGTGTACGACCACGTCGAGACGGTGCCGCGCCGGGAGCCGACCCACGTGTTCGAGGCGTTCACGACCCTGGCCGCCCTCTCACAGGTCACCTCGACGGTGCGGCTCGGCCAGATGGTCACCTGCGCGTCGTACCGCAACGCAGGGCTGCTCGCGAAGGAGGCGGCCTGCGTCGACGTGTTCTCCGAGGGCCGGCTGATCCTGGGCCTGGGCGCCGGCTGGTACTCCCGCGAGTACCAGGCCTACGGCTACGAGTACCTGTCCAACCGGCAGCGGCTGCAGGTGCTGGACGAGACCCTCGACGTCGTGAAGGGACTCTGGACCGAGGAGACCTTCTCGTACGACGGGACGCACCTGCACTTCGACGGCGCCTACTGCGACCCGAAGCCGGTCCAGTCGCTGCCGCCGATCTGGGTGGGCGGCGGCGGCGAGCAGGTGACGCTGCGCATCGCGGCGCGGCACGCCGACGCGACGAACTGGCAGTGCCCGCTGGAGGACTTCCGCCGCAAGTCCTCGCTGGTCACCCAGTACTGCGAGGAGATCGGCCGCGAGGACACGATCGTCCGGACGTACGCGCCGGACTGCCGGCTCTTCGACACGGAAGCCGACCTCGACCGCTGGCTGTACTCGTCCGAGGGCGGCCACCTGTGGGGCGAGGACCGGGTCGACCCCAAGACCTACGCCGAGGACGCGTTCGTCGGCACGGTCGAGCAGGTGGCGGAGAAGGTGCGCGCTTTCGTCGGTGCCGGGTCGACGGAGTTCGTCCTGTGGTTCCGCGACTACCCCAGCAGCGAGTCCGTCGAGCGCTTCATGACCGAGGTCGTCCCCCTCGTCACGGACTGAGCGGAGCGCAGCTAGATCTGCTTGGTGTCGGCGAGGGTGCCGCCGGTCAGGCGGACCAACTCGTCGGCCGTGGTCGAGAACAGCGTGTCGACGGTCCCTCCGGCGGCCCACACCACGTCGTACGCCGTGAGGTCGCGGTCCACGAACGCGAGCAGCGGCGCCGGAAAGCCGACCGGCGCGACCCCGCCGATGGCGAAGCCCGTGGCCGCGCGCACGAGCTCCGGGTCCGCGCGCCTGGCCGCACCGCCGGCCAGGGCGCCGAGCCGGTCCAGGTCAACGCGGTTGGCACCGCTGGACATCACGAGCACGGGACGTCCGTCCACGTCGAAGACCAGGCTGTTCGCGATCTGCCCGAGCTCGACGCCGAGCGCCTCCGCGGCCTCGACGGCGGTCTTCGTCCGCGCCGTCATGGTGATCACCACGGCGGAGCTACCGGCCGCCACCAGAGCCTGCTGCACGCGCTGCGCAGTGGGGTGCAGCTCGCTCACGTGCTGACCGAGGACACGTGCCAGACGTCGTGCTGCAGGTCGACGACGGCGGGCACCGACTCGGGCGTCGTCAGCGCCACCTCGGACCACGCCAGGTGCAAGTGACCGCCCCGGTCGAAGGCGGCCGCAGGCGGTCCGATACCGAGGTCCTCCTGCGCGTCGTTGCTCACGGGGTTGTGGTCGGCGAAGTTGACCAGCACCGGCTTGCTCTTCGCGCGCGGGTCCCAGATGCCGCCGAGGATGAACCACTCCTGCGTTGCGGCCGAGAGCAGGTAGGCAGCGATGCCGAGCTTGCCCTTGGGCGACGCCGCGAGCGCCAGCCCGCGGTAGACGCCGCGCTTCGTCGTCAGGTCGCGCGCGACCCATCGCCGGCCCCGGTCGGCCGAGCGGTAGAGCATCAGCCGCGTGCCGTTGTCCGTCGTGCTCAATACGTAGACCGTGCCGTCCCTCATGACCGTCACCGCCGGCGTGGGCTCGCCGACGTACGACGCGATCGTGGTCCGCTGGAAGCTGCGGCCCTCGTCGACGGACACGTAGGAGAACAGCGTCGCCGTGCCGTCCGTGCACACCGCGTAGAAGTACGGCGCCTTGGGCCGGTGGTCGGCGGCGGCGGCGCAGTTCTCGGAAGAGCCCTCCAGCGTCGCGACGGTGCCGCCCACGGTCATCCGGCCGGAGTAGGCGCCGGTCCGGCCGCCGGGGCCGACGACCCGGTCGGCGAGGTAGACGAGCTCCCCCCTGCCTCGCGCGACCAGCAGCGGCCGGAGGTCCGGCGCCGGTGTGCCCAGTGCCGCGACGTAGGCCGGCTCGACGATCCGCCCGCGCGCGGTGAACCGGTAGGACGAGAGGGACGCGTCCGCGACGTAGCTGTCGATGACGCGCACGGTGTCCGCGTCGTCGATGGCGACCGCCGGCACGACGCCCGGCGCCAGCGTGGTCGCGGACGTCGAGAGGTTCTCCCAGGTCTGCCCGTTGTCGGTGGACAGCCAGCTCCAGGACGAGCTGCGCGCCTGCTGGACGCTGCCCGGGTCGAGCCCGACCAGGCCCGGGTTGTCCTTGGCGGCGACCACGACGATGTCGCCGAAACGGTCGACGACGATCTGCGGCGAGTGGCCGCCGGTGTGCAACGGGACATTCGTGATGTTGTGCTCGAATCCGAAGACCGCGCCGCCCGGCTCGCGCGACGAGGCGCCGGGGTGGCCGGCCGCGGGCAGCGCGGCGACCGCGGTCAGCACCGCGGTGGCGGCGAGCACAGCACGACGCACGAACGGACCTCCGGGGTGGGGTGACCATCATCCAACGAGCCAGATCGACTACAGATACCTGACGCTAGGGCATGGCGGGTGGATCTGGGGCCGCGCAGCAGGCCATAGATCCACCTGCCATGCCCTTATAGTCAGGTTCATGACGGCGCCGGTTTTCGTCCTCGCCGTCGGTGTCGGCACCCCCTCGCTCCGCGTGGCCGCGGCGGACGTCGCAGCGGCCTGGGGCGACGGCGCGGCTCGCGGCGCGGTCGGTGCCTGTGCACCGGACGAGGACGTCCTCACGCTCTCCTGGGCCGCGGCCGACGCGGCTCTCTCGGCCGCGGCGCCCGTTCTCGGCAGCTCTGCTGCCGAGGCGCTCGACGGCCTGTGGTGGGGCACGAGCCGCCCGCCGTACGCCGACGGGCCCAGCCATGCCACCCTCGCCGCGAGCATCGGGTTGCCCGGCACCGCCGGGGGCGCGCTGCTGGCCGGCTCTCCGCATTCCGGCGTCGAAGCGCTGCTCGCGGCCTGGGACGCCGTCGCCGCCGGCACGGCGCGGCTGGCGCTCGTCGTCGCCGCCGACGCCGCGCTCCCCGGCCTCGGCACGGCGTACGAACGCCGTGCGGGCGCGGGTGCCGTGGCCTGGCTGCTCTCCGCCGAGTCGGGCAGCGCCGCGCTGGCCGGCCGGGCCACCCGGAGCAGGCCGGTGCTCGACCGCTACCGCGGCGACCGCGAGGACGCGACGCGCGACGTGTACGACGGCCGGCTGTTCCGCGAGCAGGTCTTCCTGCCCTCGGTGCTGGAAGTCTCCGCCGCGCTCTCGGCCGAGGGCGCGGCGTGGTCGCTGCCGGACCCGGACGGCCGCATGGGCAACGCCGTCGCCAAGAAGCTGGGCACGAAGGCCGCCTCCGCCGAGACCTTCACCGCGCTGGGTGACACAGGAGCGGCCGCCCCGCTGCTCGGCGCGACAGCAGCTCTCGCGGCAGCCGGCACGGTTGCCCTGGTCGGCTACGGCGGCGGCCGCACCACCGGCGTCACCGTGACCGTCTCCGCGCCGGTCCCGGGTGCCGGCGACACCGCGGCGGCGCTCGCGCGGGGCCGCGCCGCGACGTACGCCGAGGTGCTGCGCTCGCGCGGCCAGCTGACGCCGTCCGGCGAGACGGTCGCGATGGGCGTGCCGCCGGGCAGTGCCGGGTTCGTCCGCGGCGCCGGCGAGATGCTCGGTCTCACCGGCGCGCGCTGCGTCGACTGCGGCACGGTGAACACACCGCCGACCATCCACCCGCACTGCTTCGCCTGCGGTGGGGACAAGCTCACCGAGGTCGCGCTCGCGCGCGAGGGCGTCGTGCACACCTACGTCGTCAACCACGCGATGCCCGCGCCGTTCGTCGCGCCGCTGCCGCTGGCCGTGATCGACCTCACCGACGGCTCGAGGGTGATGCTCCAGGTGACCGGCGACGCGCCGGAGCTGGCCATCGGCGACTCGGTTCGTCTGGTGCTGCGCCGCTACGCCGTCGAGCGCGGCGCGCCGGTCTACGGGTTCAAGGCAGAGCGGGTGAGCGCGTGATGGCATGGAACAAGGTGGCGGTCGTCGGCGCGGGGCTGATCCGCTTCGGCGAGCTGTTCGACCAGTCCTACGAGCAGATGGCGGCCGGCGCGTTCGCGGCGGCGATGCGCTCGGTCGACAAGGGCATGGACCCGTCGCAGGTCGAGGCGGTCATGCTCGCGACCCAGCGCGGCACGCTCTGGGGGCAGGAGGGCATCGGCGGCAACACGGTGCCGAGCGCCATCGGGCTCAACGGCGTCCCGTGCACGCGCATCGAGAACGCCTGCCCCTCCGGGTCGGACGCCTTCCGCATCGGCTGCATGGCGGTGGCCAGCGGCGTCCACGACGTCGTGCTGGTGATCGGCGTCGAGAAGATGCGCGACAAGTCCGCCGAAGAGGGGCTGCTCTCCCGTGCGGCATCCGGCCACCCGGTCTACAACCGCGGAGAGAGCGCGCCGGTGCTGTTCGCGCCGTTCGCGACGCGGCACATGCACGAGTTCGGCACGACGCGGGAGATGCTCGCCGCCGTCGCGGTGAAGAACCACCACAACGGGGCGATGGACCCCTACGCGCACTTCCAGGACGAGATCACCGTCGAGCAGGTGCTCAGCTCCCCACCCGTCTGCCATCCCCTGCACCTGCTCGACTGCTGCCCGCAGACCGACGGCGCCGCCGCGACGCTGCTGGTACGTGCCGACCGCGCGCGCGAGTTCACCGACTCGCCGGTCTACGTCGCGGGCTTCGGCATCGCGACCGACTCGCCGTACCTGCACGAGAAGTCGTCGTTCGTCGGTCTGCAGGCGACGGTCACTGCTTCACAGCGCGCCTACGCCATGGCCGGACTCGGCCCCGCGGACATGGACATGGCCGAGGTGCACGACTGCTTCACCATCACGGAGATCCTCGACGTCGAGGACCTGGGCTTCTGCGAGAAGGGCAAGGGCGGCATCCTCGCCGCCGAGGGCGAGACGGCGATCGGCGGCCGGATCCCGGTGAACACGTCCGGCGGGCTGCTCGCGAAGGGCCACCCGATCGGCGCCTCCGGCGTCGCCCAGCTGACCGAGTGCTGGTGGCAGCTGCGCGGCGAGGCCGGTGGCCGGCAGGTCGACGTGAAGCGCGGCAACGCGCTGCAGCACAACGTCGGCGGCCGCGGCTCCGGTGTGTCGGTCGTGACCATCCTCACGACCAACGCATGAGCCCGACGCCCGGCGAGAACGTCCAGGTCGAGCTCGACGGCGGCGTGGCGCGGGTCACCCTCGACCGTCCGGAGGCGCGCAACGCGCTGACCGTCCCGATGCGCGACGCGCTGCTGGCCGTCCTCCGCGAGTGCCGCGCCGACGACGCCGTGCGCGCCGTCCTGCTCACCGGCGCGGGCAAGGGCTTCTGCGCGGGCATGGACCTCTCCGCGTCCACCGCGGCGAACGCCGGCCAGCCCGGCTTCGACCCGCGCTCGATGGCCCAGGCCTTGCGGGTCGGCGTGCACGCGATCGTCACGGAGCTGTGGGAGATGGACAAGCCGGTCGTCGCCGCGGTGAACGGCGCGGCGGTCGGGCCCGGTGCGCACCTTGCCCTGGCCTGCGACTTCGCGGTCGTCACGCCCGAGACCAAGTTCGTCTGGTCGTTCGCGAAGTGGGGTCTGGTCGTCGATGCCGGCGGCGCCTACCTGCTGCCGCGGCTGGTCGGGCTGCCGCGCGCCAAGGCGATGGTGCTGCTCGGCGAAGGGTCGACCGGCGAGCAGGCGGTCGCCGAGGGCCTCGCCTACACGTGTGTCCCCGCGGACGACCTCGACGCGGAGGCGCTGTCCCTGGCCCGCCGCCTGGCCGCGGGTCCCACGAGGGCGTTCGGGCTGTCCAAGCAGCTGCTCAACACGTCGTTCGAGACCGGCCTCGCTGAGTCGCTGGCCCACGAGGCGGCCGCACAGGCGATGGTGACCACCACGCGCGACCTGGTCGAGGGCATGGCCGCGTTCCGCGAGAAGCGTGACCCGTCGTACGAGGGTCGCTGAGCCCCTAGTCGGTCGCGCGCAGCGGGCCGCGGTAGCGCAGGATGTCGATGCCCCGCGCGTAGTCGACGTTGTAGACGATGTCGCGGGTCCGCCAGTACGACGCCGAGGTGCTGCCGCCGAGCGGGACGAAGAAGCCGACCAGCTTCGGCGTGCCCTTCGAGTTCACCGTCAGGAACTGCGTGCCGTGCTCGTAGGAGCCGACGGCGACCAGGCCGCCGTCCTTCCAGGTCGGGTGTACCTCGAACCAGTGCGGCGAGCAGCCGAGACCGTTCACCGGCGGGGCGCCGTCGATGAAGATCCCGTTGTGGTACTCGAAGATGCCGACGGTCTTGATCTTGCCGGTCTTCTGCCAGCCCTTCGTGTCCATGATCTTGAAGTTCGCCGACTTCTCGCCCTTGGGGTCGTCGTCGCAGCGCGTCTGCGCGTTGAGCTCGCCGCCGACGAGCGCGAAGCGGTCCTTGCCGCCGCGCGGCCAGTCCACCGAGTGCGCGAACTCCTTGTTGTCCCCGACGGCCAGCACCTTCGGCCGGATCCGGCTCTTGCGCGCGTCGAGCAGCATGACCGGCTGGGTCGACGTGAAGACCAGGCCGGGCGCGATCTCGGTCACGTCGTGCGCGTTCTTGCCGGGCAGGTCCTTCGTCCAGTCACCGATGATCTTCGGGTCGAACGGGTCCTTCAGGTTCGTGACCGTGCCCTCGGAGCCCCACCCGTACATACAGTTGAACAGGCAGCTCGTCGTGTGGTTGCCCGCCCCTGCCAAGGTCGCGATCTCCGAGGGCTGGGTCAGGTCCTCGAGGTCCCAGATGTGCAGGGCGTCGTTCGGCAGCGACTCGGAGAACAGCATGATCTTGCCGTTGGTCGCGACGTTCTCGTTCTCGAACTGGAAGCCGATCGGCGTGATCGAGATCAGCGTCGGGTTCAGCGGGTCGCTGATGTCGTAGATCGACCAGTTCTTCCAGCTCGTGATGACCATGTACTTGTCGAAGACGTTCATGCCCGTCGCGGTGCCGATCTCGAACGGGATGTGCTTCACGTAGTCGACGTTGTCCGAGGTGAAGCCGTTGGGCGTCACGCCGAAGGGGATCTGCTTCTCCTCGGCCTGCGCGGAGACCAGGCCGCTGGCGAGCAGGCCGAGCAACGCGGCAACGAGAGCGAGCTTCTTCACGCGGGATCCTCCGACGACGGCACGGGCAGTGCGTTCACGGTTCGCGCCGCCAGCAGGAAGTCCTGCCTCTGTCCCGTCCTAGCCGCCCACCACCGCGAGGAGGCCGGAGAGCTCGATCCCGAGCCCGCAGCCACGGCAGACCAGTTCCACGCAGTCGTGGTCGTGGTCGCCGCACGCGAACCGGTCATGGGCGGTCTCGGCGGCACATTCCGGGCACCAGTGCATCTCGGTCATGGGCACATGGTGGGGCGGGGGTCCGACAATTTCGGGCAAGGCGTGCTCAGCGGCGGGTGACAGTGGCCTTTCTCGGCCGGCTGGGAGCACGCCGGGCCGGTTTCGGCGCCGGCGGCCCCTCCATCCCCTCCAGGGACCACGGGTTGTCGAAGACCCGGCGGAACGCCCGCGCCAGCACGCCCCCCTGGTAGCCGTCGATGAACCGGTGGTCGATGGTCGCCGTCACCGTGAGCAGGGGGCGTACGGCGACCCGGCCGTCGACGACCCACGGCCGGTCCACGACCGACCCGACGAGCACGTACAGCGGCACCCGGCAGAACGGGGTCGGCGGCGCGAAGCCCTTGTCCAGCCCGAACATGCCGACGCTGGTGATGATCCCGGCGCCGAACGGCACGGCCTTCTGCCCGAACAGCGGGATGCCGAGGCCGGTGTTCACGAAGCCGGTGAACCACAGCATGGGCCGCAGGATCCAGGTCGGCAGGATCCGCACGATGCCCAGGCTCTTCTCGAAGTCCTCG
Source organism: uncultured Frankiaceae bacterium (assembly GCA_964651395.1). Taxonomy (GTDB): domain Bacteria; phylum Actinomycetota; class Actinomycetes; order BP-191; family BP-191; genus CAZYXZ01. The sequence continues at coordinate 25,638 of CAZYXZ010000002.1, read as the reverse complement.
GCCTGGCGCGCGCGGAGCCGCTCGGCGCGCTCACGGAGGTGCCGGGTGATCTCCGCGACCGACTTCGTGTCCGCCTCGGCGATCTTCGCCTGGGCCAGGTCGGCGCCTTCCTCGAGCGCGACAAGGAAGGAGATGTCGACAGTCTTGTAGGGACGGAACGCGCCGAACGTGATCCGGCCGTTGAGCGTGGGCTCCTCCGCCAGCGCGGTGGCGACGGCCTTGCCGACCAGCGTCGTGATGGTCGCGCGCTCGCCGGTCGTCTCGCGCACCCACTCGAGGTAGGCCAGTGCCGCCGTCGCGTCGACGGTCAGCTCGCCCAGGATGTTGCCTTCCTTGGGCACCTTGTACGACGCGATCGCGATCTTCCGTCGCGGCGACATCTTCGGCCGGCCCATCGCAACTCCCCCAAGCGTCGGCAACCCGCAGGACGCTAGCCCTGGACGTCGGCCCCGGCCAGCATCGCCGTCACCGCGTCCGCGCGGGGAACGGCCTCCGCAGCGCCCCGCGCGGTGACGGCCAGCGCCCCGGCCGCGACCGCCCGCGCCACGGCCGCGTCGACGTCGAGGTCGGCGGCCAGCCCCGCGGCGAGGTAGCCGCAGAAGGTGTCGCCCGCGCCCACGGAGTCGACACAGGTCACCGGGGGCGACGCATGCGCGCGGACACCGGTCGCGTCACACACGACAGCACCGCGCTCGGCCAGCGTGAGCACGGCGATGTGCACGCCACAACGGTCACGGACGGCGGCCACGGCGTCGGCCGGGTCACCGAGCTCGTCGCGGCCCAGCAACAGGCAGGCCTCCATCTCGTTGGGCACGAGGACGTCGACGAGACCCGTCAGCCCCGGCGGCAGCGCCCTCGCCGGGGCCGGGTTCAGCAGCACCGGGATACCGGCCTGCCGTGCCGCCTGCGCCGCGGCGACGACCGCCTCGTCCGGCAGCTCGAGCTGCACGAGGACCACCGCCGCCCCGGAGATGGCCGCGTGCGCACGCTCGACGTTCGCGGCGCGGACCGCATCGTTGGCACCCAGCGACACCACGACCGTGTTCTGGCCCTGCGCGTCGACCACCGGGAACGCCATGCCGGTCGGCACGTCCGGGCGGGCCGAGACGTACCGGCAGTCGACGCCTTCGGCGGCCAGCACGTCGAGCAACGCCGCGCCGTACGAGTCCTCGCCGACGCTGCCGACCATCGACGTGCGCGCTCCCGCCCGCGCCGACGCGATGGCCTGGTTGGAGCCCTTGCCTCCGGGTCCGGACCGCACGGCCGCCGCGAGGACCGTCTCGCCCGGTCGCGGCAGCCGCTCCACGGCGGCTGACAGGTCCCACGCCAGGCTGCCGACCACGCACACGCCGTCGCCCACGTCAGGCCTCTTCCGACGCGCTGACGAGCGGGTCGGTGCCGGACACCACGGCGAGCTCCTCGGCGCTGCCGATGACATGCCGCCAGCGCCACAGCAGCACGCTCGCAGCCAGGCAGACGACCCCGGAGGCCGAGATCGTGCGGCCGACGCCGTACCGCGCGGCGATCGCGCCGATGGCCAGCGACGTGATCGGGAAGATGCCGAGCCAGCCCAGCATGAGGATCGAGATCACCCGGCCGCGCAGCTCCTCGGGGGCACCGCTCTGCACCAGCGTCAGCACCAGGCTCGAGTTCGCGAAGTGCGTCGCGCCGATGAGGAAGGACAGGACGATCGCCGCCGTGATGCCGGTGACCTCGCCGAGCACGACCAGCCCGGCCGAGAACGCGACCGCGGTCCCGAACAGCGTCCCGGCCGGGCGGCGACGGCCCAGCCCGGTGAGCGCGAGCACGCCGGCCAGCCCCCCGAGGCCGACCGCCGAGAGGATCCAGCCGTAGTAGCGCCCGCCGGTGTTCGCGACGTCGTGCGCGAGCACCGACCGCGCGTACGCCGGACCGAGGACCTGGTATGCGAGGCCGATCGCGGCCAGCACGCTGACCACGCAGATCGGCAGCAGCACCGACGGCGTACGCCGGACGAAGCGCCACCCCTCGGCGATGGCACCCCACGTCGTCTGCTCCTCGGCCGGCGGCGTCGTCCGCGGCAGCTTGATCACCAGCCACGCGCCGATGACGCTGAGGAACGAGAGAGCGTTGAGGTAGAACACCCAGCTGACGCCCCAGGCCGGGATCACGAGCCCGGCCAGCAGCGGGCCGACGAACCGCGTGGCGTTGTTGGTCGTCATCGACAGGGCGATCGCGCTGGGCAGCACCTCCCGCGGGACGAGCGACGGGGTGAGCGCCGACTGGGCCGGCAGGGTCATCGCCTGGACGGTGCCGGACAGGAAGCTCACGACGAGGATGGCCGGGAAGTTCGCGTCCCCGGTCGTGACGAGGACGCCGAGCGCCAGGGCGAGCACCAGCTGGGCGACCTGGCCGATGAGGAGCGTCCGCCGCCGGTCGTAGCGGTCGGCGTACGCGCCGGCCATGGGCAGGAAGAGCAGCTGCGGGATGTACGTCGCGAAGATGACCGCACCGAGGGCCGAGGGGGACTTCGTCACGGCGTAGACGAGGAAGCCGCGGCCGACGATCTGCATCCAGTCCCCGACGTTGGACACCAGGCCGGCCAGCCAGACCCGCCGGTAGAGCGGCGTGCGCAACGCGGCCAGCGGGCCGGGCGGCTTCAGGGTCTCGGCGGTCACGACACAGGAGCGTAGGCTGTGACCTGACATAGGCGTCAGTGAAAGGGGTGACCGGGGCATGTCGGTCGACCTCGTGCGCCTCGCCGGCAGCCGTGACCGGATCGGCCCCGGCGGGGACGTGGACTCGGTCGTGGCCGGGGTCGTGCGCAGCGCCATGGAGACCATCTGCTACGAGATGGCCACGTACGTGTCGCGCACCGCGACCACGCCGATCCTCAACCAGTCCAACGAGCGCAACGCCACGATCCTCGACGGCTCCGGGCGGCTGGCTGCCCTCTCGGTCGGCATTCCGCAGTTCATGCTCACCTCGACGCTGCCGGTCCGCTTCGCGCTGGAGTTCTTCGGCGACGACATCCACGAGGGCGACGTGTTCGTCGCCAACGACCCGTACCACGGCGGCGGCCATCTGCCCGACTACAACGTCTTCGCGCCCTGCTTCGCCGACGGCAAGCTGATCTCGATCGCGTCCATCCAGTGCCACCACGGCGACACCGGCGGATCGGTCCCCGGCGGCTACAACGTCACTGCGGCCGACATCTGGGGCGAGGGCGTGCGCTGGCCGGCCATCCGGGTGATCGACCGCGGTGTCGAGCGGCGCGACGTGTTCTACGCCCTGCAGACCAACAACCGCACACCCGGCTTCGAGGGTGACATCCGCGCGCAGGTCGGGGCGGCGCAGCTCGGCGCGCGCCGGCTCGGCGAGGTGGTCGCGCGCTACGGGGCGCAGACGGTCGGGCAGGCGATGGACTTCTCGATCGACTACGCCGCGCGCCGGTTCCGCGAGGAAGTGGCCACGTGGCCGGACGGCGTCTACGAGGCCGACTCCTACGTCGACCACGACCCGCTGGGCAACGAGGACATCCACATCCACGTCAAGGTGACCGTCGACGGCGAGGCGCTGTCGATCGACTTCAGCGGCTCGGACTCCCGGCCCGAGATCCAGGCCTGGTCGACGTACGGGAACACCCGTGGTTATGCGATCGCGCAGATCGCCGCGCTGATGGACCCGGAGATCCCGAAGAACGAGGGCTTCTTCGACGGCATCACGCTGACCGTCCCGCCCGGCTGCGTCCTCAACCCCGCGGCCGGCAAGCCGGTGTCCGCGGGCACGCACCACCCCGGCGTCGAGGTCGGCGAGGCGATCGCGCTCGCCCTCTCCAAGGCCATCCCCGACCGGTGCGCGCCGCAGATCTACAAGACCGGCATCCCGACGATGGTCGTCGGCACCCACCCGCGGACCGGCGCATCGTTCACCGACCACTCGGCGGAGGTCTACGCCGGCTGGTGCTCCGCGGTGAAGGGGATGGACGGGTGGGGCTCGTTCAACGCGTCGTTCGGCAACCTCTGGAAGGCCACGGCCGAGATCAACGAGTCGCTCTTCCCGCACGTGCAGTGGGAGCGCGACTACCGCACCGACTCCGGCGGCCCCGGTCAGTGGCGCGGCGGCCTCGGCTCGCACTACGTGAAGGAGACCCTCGTCCCGGCGAAGGTCTACACGTACGTCGTCGGCATGCGTTACCCGATGCCGGGCATCGCCGGCGGCAGCAACGGCGCGCCCAACCAGCTCACGCTGAAGGTCGGCTCCGACGCGCCGGTCGTCGTCGAGCACACCGCCGACTGGATCCCGCACGAGGTCGGCGAGCGGATCGTCTACGACTACGGCGGCGGCGGCGGCTGGGGCTCGCCCTACGACCGCGACCCGCAGGCGGTGCTCGACGACGTACTCGACGAGTACGTCTCCGTCGAGGGCGCACTGCGCGACTACGGCGTCGCGCTCACCGGCTCGCTCGAGGACCTGACGCTCGCCGTCGACGAGGCGGCCACCGCCGCCGAGCGCGCCCGCCGTACCGCCTGAGGGTGCGTCAGCAACTCGTCGCTCTCGCGGCTCTCTGCGCGCTCACGTCCGGCGCCTGTGGCGACGACAACGCCGGCAAGACCAAGGTGCCGTTGTTCGTCCCGAACGTCTGCTGCCACGGTGCCGACGTGGCACCCGCGACGTACGCGTCACCGCCCTGGTTCGCGCCGAAGCTGGTGATGGACGTCGGTCCCGGCTGGCGCAGCGTCAACGCCGGCGACTTCCGCCTGTTCGCGCTGGGGCAGGGCCGCAACGATCTCCAGGACATGAGCCGCAACGTCTACTTCTTCACCGTGCCGCCGTCGCACACGACGCTCCTAGTCGACCTGGCCCGCATGCCGGGGGTGCAGCCGGACGGACCGTCGAAGCCGGCCACCCTCGCCGGACTGCCCGCCCGGCAGCTGGACGCGGTCGCGGCGCCGGACCCGACGGTCGCCGAGGACCGGACGCTCGGCGTGTCCGCGAAGAGCCGGGCCCTCCCCGTGCTCGACCGGTACGTCGTCGCCAGCGGTTTCCACGTCATCACCGCGACGGCGGGGCCGCGGCTGCGCTTCCTCGTCGCGCCCGTGCGCAGCCAGCTCCTCCTGGTGATGATCGAGGCGCCCCCGAAGGAGTTCGCCGCCTTCGCCGCCGAGGCGTCGCGCCTCCTCGCCACCCTCAAGTTCCCGACCTGAGCGAGAGAGACCAAAGGCGCAGCCAGGACGGACGCGGACACTTCCCTGTGGACAGAACCGCACGAACATCGCGGATCCCCACCTGACGCGCGTGTCAGGGTGGGGTTAGGCTCGCCGGCGTGGGATACCGGGTGGGCGTCGACGTCGGCGGCACGTTCACAGACCTGATCTGCGTCACTCCCAGCGGCGACGTGGTGCTCGACAAGACGCCGACGACGCTGGACGACCAGAGCCGTGGGGTGATGACCGGCCTCGGCCAGCTGGCCGAGCAGTTCGGCACGACGTTGCAGGGGTTCTGCGCGGAGCTCGACCTGCTCGTCCACGGCACCACGACCGCCGACAACACGATGATCGAGATGGACGGCGCGGTGACCGGCCTGCTCACGACCGAGGGCCATCGCGACGAGATCGAGATGCGCCGCTGTCACAAGGAGGCGATCTGGGACCCGGCCGCACCCGGCCCGATCCCCATCGCCCGACGGCGCGAGCGCATCGCCGTACCCGAACGGGTCGGGGCCGAAGGGGCGGTGCTCAAGCCGCTCGACGAGGACGCGGTGCGCCGCGGCATCCAGCGGCTCCGCCAGCTCGGCTGCACGAGCATCGCGGTCAGCTATCTCTTCAGCTTCCTCAACCCGGCGCACGAGCTGCGCACCCGCGAGCTGATCCAGGAGGAGTTCCCCGAGGTCGACCACATCTCGCTGTCGCACGAGGTGCTGCCGAAGGCCCCGGAGTTCGAGCGGACCAGCACGACGCTGGTCAACGCGTACGTCGCACCGCGGCTGCAGCGCTACGTCGGCCGTCTTTCCGACGCGCTGCGCGAAGCCGGCTACGCGGGACAGATGCTGATCATGCAGTCCACCGGCGGCGTGATGCCGCCGGACTACGTGGCGCGCCGGGCCGTCAGCCTCCTCGGCTCCGGCCCGACCGGCGGCGTCCTGGGCGCGGCCCGCGCCGCCGGGATCGCCGGAGTGCGCGACTTCGTCTCCGTCGACATGGGCGGCACGTCGTACGACGTGTGCCTGGTCCGCGACGGCAGCCCACAGGTCTCCAGCGACTGGAACTGGCGCTACCGCTACTACATCGGCCTGCCGATGGTCGACGTGCAGAGCGTGGGCGCCGGCGGCGGCAGCGTCGCGCACGTGCGCGCGGGGGCCCTGCACGTCGGTCCGGAGAGCGCGGGCGCACAGCCCGGCCCGGCCTGCTACGGCCGCGGCGGCACGCGGGCGACGGTGACCGATGCCGACGCCGTGCTCGGCTACCTGCCGGCGACCGGCTTCGCCGGCGGGCGGATGACCCTCGACGTCGACGCTGCGCGCGCCGCGATCCAGCGCGACGTGGCCGAGCCACTCGGCATCGATGTCGACGAGGCGGCGTGGTCGATCGAGCGCATGGTGCACGCGACGATGAGCGACGCCGTACGCCGGGTGCTGGCCGGCCGCGGCGCGGACCCGCGCGACCTCGCCCTGATGGCCTTCGGCGGCAACGGGCCGGTGCACGCCTGGGCGCAGGCCACCGAGCTCGGCATCGACCGTGTGCTGCTCCCCCGGGCCGCGCCGGCGTTCAGCGCCTACGGCCTGCTCACCGCCGACTACCTCATCGACCTGGTACGCGCGTACGTCACGCCGCTGTCCGGCGTCGACACCGAACGGGTCGCGCGGCTCTTCCACGAGATGACCGACGAAGCCCGCAAGGAGCTCGCACCGGCCAACCTCGCCGCGGACGCGGTCACGACGCAGCTGTTCGCGAACCTCTGCTACCCCGGACAGAACTTCGACATGGCCATCCCGGTCGTCGAAGGCGCCGAGCTGAGCGGTGACGACCTGCTCGCGCTCGCCCAGCGCTTCCACGAGACGCACGAACGCGACCGCGGCTTCTCGTTCCGCCGGCAGGAGCCGCAGCTGCGCAGCCTGCGGCTCGTGGCCACAGGTGCGACACCGGCACCCAAACCGCCCAGGCCGACCGGTGACCGCACTCCCGCGCAGGCAGGAAAGGGCTCCCGCCCGGCGTACTTCGGACAAGGGTTCCTCGACACGCCCGTGTACGACGGCCCGGCGCTCGCCGCGGGGTCGATGATCGAAGGACCCGCGCTCGTGGAGGAGCCGTTCACCGTCGTGGTCGTCGCGCCGGGCCAGAGCGTCACTCTCGACGAGAACGGGACGTACGACCTCCGCGTGCCGACTGGCGCGCATTGACGTAGACGGGGTAGCGATGAGACGCAGCCGGCTGGTCGGCTCGCTCGCCTGCCTCGCACTGCTCCTCCCCGCGCACCTGTTCACCGCCTCCGCCGAGCCGCTGGTCCCCACGCCGATCTGCGGTGACTCGACCGGCGCCACCACCGTCCTGCCCACCAACGCGACCACGACGTTCGCGCCGGCCGCGGCTGCGAAGAAGCCCGCGCCGTCGGTGACCATCGCGACGCTCAACACCCTGCACGGCCTCGACGACACCGGCGACGTGACGCTCGAGGAGCGGCTCGTCCTGCAGGCCGGCCACCTGGCCCGCGACAAGGTCGACATCGTGGGCGGCCAGGAGTTCAGCCGCACCATCAACCACGGCAACGTCACGGCGAAGCTCGCCTTCGAGGCGTCCCGGCTGACCCGCACCGTCTGGTACTGGTGCTGGTACGGCTCCAACCCGCACTTCCCCGGCGAGCCCGAGACGCGCGACGGCGGCGGCGGGCCGATCTCGGACCTCCTGTCGCAGAACACCCGGCCCGGCGAGTCGAAGTTCGAGGAGGGCGAGTCGGTGCTCTCGCGCTACCCGATCCTCGCCGCCGAGGCGCTGCGCCTGCCGCCCGAGACGCTCGACACCCTGCCGACCTGCCTCGAGAACCCCGGCCCGGACTGCCTGACCCGTGCCGTCTTCCAGGCGCGCGGCGCGCTCTGGGCCCGCGTCCGTACGCCGCTCGGCGACGTCGACGTCATCACCGCGCACACCTCCGGCACGGTGATGCACCACGAGGCGCTCATGGAGTTCGCGACCGCGAAGTCAGGTGGCCGCGCAGCCATCGTCTGCGACTGCAACGCGCTGGAGGGCAGTGATGCGATGACCAGCTTCACGCCGGCCGGATGGATCGACACCTTCCGCGCGCTCAACCGGCGGCTGCCCGGCTTCACGAGCAGCCAGGACGTCCTCGCCCCGAGGGCCACCGTCGACCACCGCATCGACTACGTCCTCAGCAACGGCCTCCGTGGCACCCGTAGCGCCGTGTTCATGAGCGCACCGGCTTACTCCGCGACGACGGAGAAGCACTTCGTCTGGCCGTCGGACCACTTCGCCGTCCGTACGACGTTCACGCGATGAACCGCCGGCCGCTGGTCTACTCCCTGGTCACCGCGGCGCTCGTCGGCCCGCTCCTGGTCCTGGCGCACGCCGCGCCCGGGGTCGCGACCCCGCTGTGCGGCGAAGCCGCCGGCGCCAAGGGCCGCGCGCCGTTCATCGGCAAGGAGTCGCGCCGGCCGCTGCGCGTGGCGAGCTTCAACACCCTGCACAACCTCACGGCCGAGGGCGACCGGACGCTCGGTGCGCGCCAGGAGCTGGCCATCGCGCAGCTGGCCGCGGCCACGGTCGACGTCGTCGGCCTCCAGGAGGTCTCCGACAGCGCGAAGCACGGCGAGATCTACCGCGAGTACGCCGCGGGGCTGGCCAAGGCGACCGGCTACACGTGGTTCTGGTGCTACTTCCGCGCCTTCCCGCACATCCCGGGCGAGCCCGAGACGCGCGACGGCGGCGGTGGCCCGCTCTCCGACATGGCTGCCGCGCAGTCCAACGAGAACGACACGCGCTGGTACGAGGGCGGTGCGATTCTCAGCCGCTACTACATCATCCGCGGCGACGCGCACCGGCTGCCCGGGGAGGAGACGGCGCGGATCGCGAGCGACTGCCTGGGCGAGCTGCCCGACCCCACCTGCGTCCTCGAGGTCGCGTTCGAGTCGCGGGTCGCGGTCTGGGCGCGCATCTCGACGCCCATCGGCATCGTCGACATGGCCACCGCCCACACGTCCGGGACCGTGGCGCAGCACCGCGACCTGACCACGTGGCTCGCGTCGGTGTCGACCGCCGCGTCGGCGTACCTCGTGTGCGACTGCAACGCGCTCGAGTCCTCCACCGCGATGGCCACCATCCGCGACGCCGGCTGGGTGGACACCTACCGCAAGCTGAACAAGGACGCCGGCCCGACGGCCGACCAGACCGTGACCGCGCGCGGGCCGACGGTGACGCAGCGCATCGACTACCTCTTCCACCGCACCAAGAACGCGATGCCGCTGCTGACCAGCACCCGCTTCCTCAACCGCCGGGGCAACACGCCGCTGGGCAGCCTCTACCCGAGCGACCACTACGGCCTGCTCGCCACCTTCGAAGGCCCGCCCGGCCCCTTCGGCCCAGGGACTCTGTGACTTTCCCGGCGCGGGCACCCCAACCCGCGCCTCCTCCGCGAAGCGGAGCCCCAACCCCGCCGCGGCCGTTGGTTCCCTGACACACGTGTCAGTAAGGTCGGCGGCATGCCGCTGCACTTCACCGACTCGCAGTACGCCGTCGTCGCGGCCGCCTGCGCGCGGCTGATCCCCACCGACGCCGACCCGGGTGCCACAGAGGCCGGTGTCGTCGACTACATCGACCAGCTGCTCGCCGCCTTTTCGTTCGACCCGCCGCGGATCTGGGCCGGCGGGCCGTTCTCCGGCCGGGCCGGCGGCGCGGCGAGCTTCGGCGACTTCCTGCCGCTCGGCCGGATCGAGCAGATCGCCTGGCGCGCGCGGATCGAGGCGTGGCAGGCGGCGTACGCCCTGGGCGTCGCGGCGCTCGGCGACGACTTCGTCGCGCTCGACGGCGACGGGCAGGACGAGCGGCTGCGCGCCGGCGAGGATTTCACGGCGCTGCTCTACGAGCACGCGTGCGAGGGCATGTACGGCGCGCCGGAGTACGGCGGCAACCGCGACCTGGTCGGCTGGGGCTACATCGGCTTCGCCGGCGACGTGCAGCCGAGGGGCTGGACCGCAGCCGAGACGAGCGAGCCGTGATGCGGGGCCGGGATGGCTGACTGCGACGCGGTGATCGTGGGGTCGGGGCCGGGCGGGTCCTCGGTCGCCGACGTGCTGACCGCGGCGGGCTGGTCGGTCGTCGTCCTCGAGCGTGGCCGCAACCACCTGATCGACCTCGACGACCCGACGAAGCTGCTCGGGCACTTCTCCAACGACGAGGTGAAGTTCCGCGCGCGCTGGTTCCTCGGGCCGGATCCGTTGGTCGAGCCGCGCACGTTCCGGCGCACCGCGGCGCACGGCGACCGGGAGTGGACCGGCGAGGTGAACAACCTGCCCGCGACGGTCGGCGGCGGCGGGCCGCACGCCGACGGCAAGCTCCCCCGCTTCCGCGCCGAGGACTTCGCGCTGCACTCCGCGCTCGGCCCCATGGACGACGCCGCGCTCGCCGACTGGCCGCTCGGCTACGACGACCTCGAGCCGTTCTACGCCGAGGCCGAGCGGCTGATCGGCGTGAGCGGCGTCGACGGGGCGAACCCGTTCGCCGAGTGGCGGAGCACGCCGTTCCCGATGCCGCCCGGCCCGCAGATGTACGGCGCGACGCTCACGGCCGCCGCGGCGACCGAGCTCGGCTACCACCCCTACGTCGCGCCGGCCGGCATCAACACCGTCGAGTACGACGGCCGCCCGGCCTGCAACAACTGCGGCTTCTGCGCGTTCTACGGCTGCCCGATCCACGCCAAGGGCGACCCGGTCGCGTCGCTCCAGCGCGCGCTGCTGACCGGCCGCTGCCAGCTGCGCCCGGAGACCTTCGCATCGCGAGTGACGGTGAATGGCAGCGTGGCGACCGGCGTCGACACCGTCGAGCCGGACGGGTCGGCCGGGCACGTGTCGGCGAAGCACGTCGTCCTGGCCGCCGGGGCGATGGAGACGCCGCGGCTCGCGCTGCTGTCCGGCCTGGGCAACGACCTGGTCGGACGCAACCTGATGTTCCACTTCCAGACGCTGGTCTTCGGCGCGATGCCGCAGCGCGTGCATCCCGACCGCGGGCCGAGCGTCACGACGCTGCACGACGACCCGATCGTCATGGACGACCTCGCGCGGGCGGCGGCCGCCGAGGCCGACCTCCCGTGGATCCGCGGCGGCACCTGCGAGCACGCCGGCCCGTCGACGCCCATCGCGGAGGCCAAGACCTACCCCTGGGGGGCGCAGCACAAGGACCTGATGCGCGACTCGGCGCTGCGGGCACGCATGTGGGGGTTCTGCATGCAGGGCGAGGACCTGCCGCAGCCCGCCAACCGGATCGACCTCGACCCGTCGGTCCGCGACGTGCGCGGCCTGCCGGTCGCGCGGACGACGTACCACCCCCACAAGCACGAGCTGGTCGCGTCGGCCCACCACGCGCCGCGGCTGGCCGAGGTACTCAGCCACGCCGGTGCCGAGTGGACCGTCGCGACGACCACGCCGGCGGTCGACTGGCCGTTCGGCTCGCCGGTGTCGCCGATCAGTGACAGCAAGCACGTGATGGGCACCATGCGCATGGGCCGCGACCCCGCGACGTCGGTCGTCGACGAATGGGGCCGCCTGCACGGCGTACCGAACGTCGTGGTCGCGGACTCGTCCGTCTTCGTGACCTCCGCCGGCTACAACCCCACACTGACCCTGGTCGCGCTCGCCCTCCGGGCGGCGCATGCTCTGGCCGGGACGACACCACCCCCGGGAGGGACCCTGTGAGCGAGATCCGAGTCAACAACGGGAAGGCCGAGATCTCCCTCGACGAGCTCGGCATGACCCAGCCCGGCATGGCCCGGCTCATGGCCGAGATCGGCCCGCGCATGCACCGGCTCTACTACGCCGCGCAGGCCGGCAACTGGCCGCTGGCCCGCTACTTCGGCAAGGAGAGCCACACCATCTTCGAGATCGCGACCGTGGTCCGGCCCAAGTACGACGACGCGATGACCGAGTTCCTCGCCGAGCGCTACACGCCGGTCATGAAGGCGATCGAGGCCAAGGACTTCGCGGCGTTCGAAACCGCCTTCCGCGACATGGTCGAGGCGTCGCACGCCTACCACGACCAGTTCGACAAGCCCTACCTGCGCTGGAAGCTCCCCGAGAACCCCCCAGCAGATCTGGACCTCACCCCGCGCGGCTAGCCGGGAAGAGCAGACTCCACGGCGGCTACGAGTTCGGCGGCGTCGGGGAGGACGCTGGGGCGGAAGCGGGTGACCTGCTCGCCGTCCGCGGAGACGAGGAACTTCTCGAAGTTCCAGATGACGTCGCTGCCGTGCTCGTCCTCGCCGGCTTGCGCGGTCAGCGTGGCGTAGAGCGGGTGCTGGTCGTCCCCCTTCACGTCGATCTTCGCGAAGAGCGGGAACGTGATGCCGTACGTCGCGGAGCAGAACTCGGCGATCTCCTCGGCCGTGCCCGGCTCCTGGCCGCGGAACTGGTTGCACGGGAAGCCGAGCACCGAGAAGCCGCGGTCGGCGTAGCGCTCGTGGAGCTCCTCGAGGCCGGTGTACTGCGGCGTCAGGCCGCACTTCGACGCGACGTTGACGAGCAGCAGCGCCTTCCCCTTGTGGTCGCCCAGCGTCGCCGGCTCGCCGGCCAGCGTCTCGAGCGGGATGTCGTAGAGCTCGCTCACGTCGTCGTCTCCCTAACCTCTGGGTAGCCCGAGTATCCGCTCGGCGATGATGGTCTTCTGCACCTCGCTGGTACCTCCTGCGATGCTCGCCGCCTTCGACCACAGGAACTGCCGCTGCCATGCGGGGTCCTGCGGCGACACGGCCAGTGCCACCTCCGACAGATGCTGCGTCATGGTCGTCCAGAGCAGCTTCACCCAGGACGACTCCGCACCCGGCTCTCCGCCGGCGGCCAGCGCCGAGAGAGTCCGCAGGTTGGCTAGCGCGAGCAGCCGCAGCTCGACGTAGACCTGCGCGAGGTCCTCCGCGACGAGGGCGTCATCGAGAGCGCCCGAGGCGAGCGCCTCGTCGAGCAGCCGGGCGAGGTAGACCTCGTGGACGACCTGCTCCTTGAACGGGAAGTTCGTGCCCCTTTCATGAGCAAGGGTGGTGTTCGCGACTCGCCATCCGTCGTTCACAGCCCCGACGAGCGCGTCCGCGGGCACGAGGACGTCGTCGAGGAACACCTCGTTGAACTCCGCCTCGCCGGTCACCTGCACGAGCGGCCGGATCGTCACGCCGGGCGCGGTCATGTCCACGACGAGGTAGGAGATGCCGCGGTGCTTCGGAGCGTCCGGGTCGGTGCGTGCCAGGCAGATCCCCCATCGGGCGAACTGCGCGTACGACGTCCAGACCTTCGATCCGGTCAGCCGCCAGCCGCCGTCGGCCTCCTCCGCGCGGGTGCTCAGGGACGCGAGATCGGAGCCGGCGTCCGGCTCGCTGAACAGCTGGCACCAGATCTCCTCGGCGTTGAGCAGCGGGGGCAACCAGCGAGCGCGCTGCGCGTCAGTCCCGTGGGCGAGGAGCGTCGGGCCGGCCAGGTTCAGCCCCACCCGGTTCACCGGCTGCGGGGCGCGCGACCGCGCGTACTCGAGGTTGAACAGCGCCACCTCGACCGCCGACGCGCCGCGCCCGCCGAACTCGGCGGGCCAGGACAGCCCGACCCACCGATCACGCGCGAGGGTCGCCTGCCACTGGCGACCCCACGCCACCTCGTCCTCGAGCGACGCGAACTCCGGCGCCGCGGTGACGTGCGCGGCGAGCCATTCGCGCGCGCTCGCCGCGAAGGCCTGCTGGTCGGCAGTGAACGAGAGATCCATCTACAAGTCCCAGAACCGCTCGCGGCCGTTGGCCACGAACTCCTCACGCAGGGCGGCCTCGGCCGCCTCGGTGAACGGCACGAACGACGACGCCCCGCGCGGCCGCCACCACACCGCGTCGCCGGCCACTCGGTCGGCACGGAACTTCTCGTGCTGGAGCTGGCGGTGCAGCACCTTGTGCGACGGCGTCATCGGCAGCGCCGCACTGACCCGGAGCCACCGCGGCCGCCACTTGGGCCCGAGGTCGGGCTGCGCATCGAGCCACAACCCCAGCGACCGCGCGTCGAAGCTGGAGTGCTCCTTCGGCACGACGCAGGCCATGACCGCGTCGCCGGCCTGCGGGTCCGGTACGCCGAACACCGCGGCCGCGAGCAACATCGGGTGCCGAGCGACCGCGTTCTCGATCGGGCCGGCCGGGAAGTTCTCGCCGTCGACGCGCAGCCACTCCGCCGTACGGCCGGCGAAGTAGACGAAGCCGGCGTCGTCGACGTAGCCGAGGTCGCCGGTCCAGTACCAGCCACGGCGGGTTGCGCGGAGAAAGGCCTCCTCGTTCTTGTAGTAGCCCTCGAACGGCCCCGGCCCCGCCAGGTTCACGATCTCGCCGACGCACTCGGCGGCATTGAGCAGCTCGCCGGAGGGGCCGAAGACCGCGCGCGGCTTCGCGACCCCGTCGTCGTCGACGACCTGCACGTTCTCACCCGCATGGCCGAGCGAGCCGGGCGGGTCGGTGTCGCCGCGGATGATCCCGATGCCGCCCTCGGTCGGTCCGAAGGCGTCGATGACGTGCGCCCCGAACCGCTCGGCGAACGCCGCCACCACGCGGTCCGCGCCCTCGTTGCCGTACGCGCGGCGCAGCGGGTTCTCGGCGTCGTCGGGCAGCGCGGGCGTGGCCAGCACGTAGGACAACGGCTTGCCCGTGTAGTTCCAGTACGTGACGCCGTAGCGGCGCAGGTCGCGGAGGAAGCCCGACGCCGTGAACCGCCGTGACAGCGACACCGCAGCGCCCGCGACGAGCGCCGGCATCATGCCGACCATCAGCGAGTTCGAGTGGAACAGCGGCATCGACAGGTAGCCGACGTCCTCGGCCTCGACCTCGAGCACCTGGCGCATCCGCTCGCCGGTCACGAGCATCCGGCGCTGCGTGCAGATCACCGCCTTGGGCGCCGACGAGGTGCCCGACGTGAAGACCAGGCACCAGACCGTCTCGAGCGGCGGGTCGTGCTCGGGTCCCGGATCCTCCGGCGACGCCGCCGCCAGCGCCGCGTCCAGGTCTGCGCCGAGCGTCGCGTGGCCGCCGTCGTGCCGGTCGACCCACCGGCGCGTGGTGTACGCCGGCAGCGGGCTCTCGCCCAGCGCGGCGCCGAGCTGTCCGGCGTACCGCGGCTCGGTCACGACGAGGCAGAGGTCGGTGTGCGCGATGTCGCGGGCGAGTTCGCCGCCCTGGCGCGTGGGGTTCAGCCCGACGACCGCGGCACCGGCCAGCGCCGCACCGCCGAGCAGCACGAGGTAGGCGGGGGTGTTGTCGAGCAGCACGCCCACATGGAATGGACCGTCGGCCGGGCGGTGGGAGCGCAGGAGCGCGGCCGCACGCCGGCACTCGTCGACGAACTCGGCGTAGGTCCAGACCAGGTCCTCGAAGAGGACGGCCCGGCGATCGGCGTGCTTGACGGCGTTCTCGCGCAGCAGGGCGGCGACGTTCGCGGCGGGCAGGGGCGCCTCGCCGGGTGCCGGAATATGACGCACGCGTCAGAGTCTATTTCCCGGCGCGGGCACCCCAACCCACGCCTCCTCCGCAAAGCGGGGCCCCAACCCCGCGCCGTCGTCGTCTGTTGACGCCTAGTGCAGGGGGGCGGTGGCCTTGCGCGGGGGTGCGCCCCGGCGCCAGTCGATGCCGGCTTCGGCCGTCGACAGCAGGTAGGTCATCTCCGCCGCGGACAGCGGTTCGGAGAACAGGTAGCCCTGCGCGTAGCCACAGCCGAGCTGGAGCAGCTGCTCCGCCTGGCTCTCGCGCTCGACGCTCTCGGCGACGGTGTCCAGCGCGAGGCTCTGCCCCAGCCTGAGGATCGCGCGGGCCAGTCCGGCCGCGTCCCCGTCGCCGCTGTCGATGTCACGGACGAACTGCGCGGGCAGCTTGAGCATGTCGATCGGGAACCCGGACAGGTGACCCAGCGAGGACAGGCCGATGCCGAAGTTGGCCAGCGAGATCCGTACGCCGATCGCGCGCAGCTCCTCGAGCACCTGCTTCTCGGCCTGCTCCTTCTCGCCCGCCAGGCTCTGCTCGGTGACCTCGATGACGAGACTCGCCGGCCGGATGCCGGCGCGCTCGATCACCGCCCCGACGTCGGCCACGAAGCTCGGCCGGGACAGCTGCTCGCCGGAGACGTTCACGACGAGGGACAGCGGCGCGTTCGCCGGCCAGCGCTTCTGCCACTCCCGCAGCTGCCGTGTCGACTGGTCGAACAGCGCACGACCGAGGTCGTGGATGATCCCGCTGCGCTCGGCCATCTCGAGGAAGGCATCCGGTCGCAGCAGGCCGTGCACCGGGTGCGCCCAGCGCAACAGCGCCTCGACCGCGACGACGTCGCCGCTCGAGAGCTCGCAGACCGGCTGGTACTGCACCGCGACCTCTCCCATGCGGGTCGCGACACCGAGGTCCGCGAGCATCTTCTGCCGCTCGGCGGCGGCTGCGTGCATCTCGGGCTCGTAGAGCTCCCAGCGACCCTTGCCGTGGCTCTTCGCGGAGTACATCGCGACGTCCGCGCCCTGCAGCAGCTCCTCCCAGGTCTGCGCCCCGGGGTGGCTCACCGCGATGCCGATGCTCGCGCGCACGGTGAGCTGGCCGCTGGCCAGGTTGAACGGCGCCTGGAGTGCGTCGACGACCCGCTGCGCGATGCTCGTCGGGTCCAGTCCGTCGGTCTCCTCCAGCAGCACCGCGAACTCGTCGCCGCCGAAGCGCGCCAGCGTGTCGCTCGGTCGCACGCACGCACGCAAGCGCTCGGCGACCGCGATCAGCAGCTCGTCGCCGACCGCGTGCCCCCCGTGGTCGTTGACCCGCTTGAAGTCGTCGAGGTCGAGGAAGAGCACGGCGGGCGGGTGCGACTCGCTGCGGCGCAGGGCGAGCGCGTGCTCGAGCCGGTCACGGAACAGCGCACGGTTGGGCAGCTTCGTGAGTGGGTCGTGGAACGCCCGGTGGGTCAGGTCCTCCTCGCGCGTGCGCAGCCCGTCGACGACCTCCTGGAGCTCGCGCTGCGTCTGCAGCAACCGCTCGGTGAGCTGCCGGTTGTCGCTGAGCGTGCTCATCTGCCGGGCCAGCACGAGCAGCAGGGTGAGCGACCCGACCGTGAAGATGAACGTGCCGACCTTGCCCTCGCGCACCATCTGCACGGTGGTCACGACGACCGCGGCGAGGAGTGCGGCGAAGGGCAGGTACACCTCCGTGCGCGCAATCCCCACGTCCTCGACGGCGACGTCGTCCGGTGTGTCCAGCAGCGCGGCCAAGCCGATCAGCTGGAAGCCCACGACCCAGCCGATGTCGATGACGTTGTTGACGCCGTACCGGTCGGTCGCGTCGAGGTAGGCGTAGGTGCTGTCCGCCACCGCGATCGCGACCATGCCGATCCCGATCATCAGCAGGTGCGGTCGCCACGCCTTCCCCGCGCGCGACAGCACCAGCAGGACCATCACGATCATCGCGACGTCGCCGATCGGGTAGGCGAGGTTGACGATCATGCTCGCGACGTCGGTGTCGCGGTTCTGGTAGATGCGCTCGAGCACGATGACCCAGCTGCACACCAGGACGGCGGCCGCGACGATCAGCCCGTCGAGGACCGTGCGCAGCTTCGGTCGCAGCGCCATCCGGCTGGTCGGCAGCACGAGGATGGCGGCGACGGCGAGCGGCACCTGCGCGAGGTAGAAGACGTCCGCGACGCCCGGAGTCGGGACTTCCTTGTTCAGGCCGAGCTCGTAGTAGTTCCAGATCGCCTGGCCGAGCGCCCACGAGGCCATCGACGCGGCGAGCAGGTAGAGGCCGCGGCGCGCCCGGCCCTCGTGCCGGCGGGCCGCGAACAGGCAGGCACCGGCCAGGCCACCGGGCACGGCCATCTCGATCATGTCGTTGATCCACGTCGTGGACCGCACCTCGGGGGCGACGACGAGCAGCACGAACAGGGCCGCCGTCGTCGGGATGGACGCGAGGACGGCATGCCGGAACCGGCCGGGCAGCTGCTGCACGAACCCCCCTTCCCCTATCCCATCGGCCTGCGGCGTCGCTCGCTTCACCCCCTAGACTCCCCGAAAACTGACGTCGGCGTCAGAGGGGAGGGCGGGCCGTGGAGCCGGGCACCAGCCTGCTGGCCGAGACCGCCGACCAGTCCGCACTCCGCAGCCTCGCCCGCGAGGTGGCCGACCGCGAGCTGGCGCCGCGCGCCGCGCACTGGGACGAGACGGAGGAGTTCCCGCACGACTCCTGGGCGGCCCTCCGGCAGGCCGGCCTCTTCGGCATCACGGTCGGCGAGGAGTACGGCGGCGCCGGCCTGGGCGACGTCGAGTCGGCCATCGTCCTCGAGGAGCTGGCGCGCGCCGACGTCTCCAGCGCGATCATCTGCCAGCTGACGTTCAACGGCCCACCGCGCGCCATCGAGCACCTGGGCAACCCGGCCATGCGCGACCGGTGGCTGCCGGGTGCGGCGTCCGGCGAGCAGCTGTTCTGCATCGGCATCACCGAGCCCGAGGCCGGCTCCGCCGTTCCGCTGATGCGGGCCAGCCTGGTGGCTACCGACGGCGGCTACCGGCTGACGGCGTACAAGAACTACGTGACCGGGGGACACCACGCGGCGGCCTGTCTGGTCTGGGCACGGTTCCCGGGCGGGCACGAGGGCAAGGGCATCGGCGCCGTCCTGGTCGACCTCTCCTCCCCCGGCGTCAGCGTCATGAGCGTGCACAAGAAGATGGGCCTGCGCGGCATGGCCGAGGCCGAGCTCGCCTTCGACGACGTGGAGATCTCGGCGGACGACGTGCTGCTCGGCGGCGACCCGGAGAACGGCGACGCGTTCCGCACGCTGCTCGCCCACCTCAACCACGAGCGCTGCGGCAACGCGGCGATGTGCATCGGCGCCGCGCAGGGCGCCCTCGAGTACGCCGTCCGCTACACGCGCGAGCGCGCGTACGCCGGACGCCGGCTGGCCGACCTGCAGGGGCTGCAGTGGAAGCTCGCGGACATGGCGATCGAGATCGACGCCGCGCGGCTGCTGCTCTACCGCGCCGTCGGCCTCGCGCCGGCACACGGCACGCCGCCGGCGATGGAGACGGCCATGGCCAAGGCGAAGGCGAACCTCGTCGCCAAGTTCGTCTGCGACGAGGCCATCCAGCTGCTGGGCGGCTACGGCTACAGCCGCGAGTACCCGGTCGAGCGCGTCTACCGCGACATCCGCGGCCTCTGCATCGGCGCCGGCACGGTCGAGGTCCAGCGCAACTACGTCGGCCAGAAGCTCGGCGGCGGCCGGGTCCCGGACGGACCGGCATGGCGCGTTCTGCACTAGCCACCCTGGCGGCCCCCAACGTCGTGGACGACGGCATTCGACGCGCCTCAGGGGACATGAAGGACCAGGCCGTGCGGCTGGCCGCCGGCCTCGCCGCGGCCGGCGTGGGCCCGGGCGACGTCGTGGCCTGGTGGCTGCCGAACTGGTGGGAGGCGATCGCCTGCTACCACGCGTGCTGGCAGCTCGACGCGACCGCCGCGCCGCTGCACCATCGGCTGTCCCTCATGGAGGCCGAGGCGCTGGTACGCCGGCTCTCGGCGCGGGCGGTGCTCGTCGGCGAGGGGATGCCCCACCTGCGCGGCGCGCTCACCGTGCGCGGCATCCGTAGCAGCAGCTTCACCGGTCTGCTGGGGTCGCCGATCAAGGACCGGTCCCCGCAGCCTCTTCCGGACGCACACGGGGAAGTCCCCGAGCGAGATGGC
The DNA here is from genome assembly GCA_964651395.1 of uncultured Frankiaceae bacterium. Classification (GTDB taxonomy): domain Bacteria; phylum Actinomycetota; class Actinomycetes; order BP-191; family BP-191; genus CAZYXZ01. The sequence continues at coordinate 5,739 of CAZYXZ010000002.1, read as the reverse complement.
GGCCCCGGTCCGGATGCCGTGCTGCTGGCGACGTCCGGCTCCTCCGGTGTCCCCAAGATCGTGAGGCACACCGCCGAAGCGCTGGCGTACAAGGCGGAGCTCATGGTGCGCGTCCATGGCCTGACCTCAGCCGACGTCGTACTGCTGCCGGCGCCGCTGGCTCATGTCTCCGGCCTGCTGAACGGCGTGCTGCTGCCCGGGGCTGCCGGCATGACGACGGTGCTCATGGACCGGTGGTCGCCGGCGCACGCGCTCGAGCTGATCGAGCGGGAGCGGGTCTCGTTCATGATCGGCCCGACGACGTTCTTCGTGCAGCTCATGGCCGACCCGGGCTTCTCGAAGGACCGCGTCGCGTCGGTGCGCCTGATCTCGAGCGGTGGTGCCGGGGTGACCCGCGAGTTCGCGGAGCGCGCGGCCCGCGAGTTCGGTGCCGTCGTGAAGCGGACGTATGGCTCGACCGAGGCGCCGACGGTGACCACCGCGCACGCCGGCGACCCGGTCGAACGCGGTTGGGCGACGGATGGCCGGCCCGTCGGCGACGTCGAGGTGCGCGTCGACGACGGCGAGATCGTCGTCCGCGGCAGCGAGCTGTTCGCGGGCTACCTCGGCGGCGCCGCTCACGACCCGGACGACTGGTTCCGGACCGGGGATGCCGGGTCGCTCGACGACCAGGGCTGGCTGACCCTCACGGGGCGGCTCAGCGACATCATCATCCGGGGCGGCGAGAACATCAGCCCCGCCGACGTCGAGGCGGCGTGCGCGGGCCTGCCCGGTGTGCATCAGTGCGTCGTAGTCGGCGTTCCCGACGACGTCTACGGGGAGCGCGTCGGACTGGCCGTGATCGCCGACCGCGACATCGACGTCGAGGAGGTCGCGGCGCACTGCGCAGCGGTGGGTCTCGCGCGCTTCAAGACGCCCGAGCGTGTGCTCCGCATCACCGAGCTGCCGGTGCTGACCGTCGGCAAGCCCGATCGCGCCGCACTGCGCGAGATGTTCTGAGCTACCAGACCGGGGTGCCGGCGGTGAGCCGGTCGCGGAGGAGCCTCGCGATGCGCTCGCGGTGGAAGGCGGCGTCGCCGAAGGTGACCTGGTCGAGCTGTGCGCGCTTCAGGTAGAGGTGCAGGTCGTGCTCCCAGGTGAAGCCGATGCCGCCGTGCACCTGCAGCGCCGAGGCCATCACGCGACGCGAGGCGTCGGACGCCCAGGCCTTGGCCGTCGACGCGGCGAGAGAGGCGTCCGGCGCGTCCGCGTCGATCGCCCACGCGGCGTAGTACACGGCGGACCGCATCCCCTCGACGTCGACCAGCATGTCGGCGCAGCGGTGCTTCACGGCCTGGAACGAGCCGATCGGCCGCCCGAACTGCTCGCGCACCTTCGCGTAGGCGACGCTCACCTCGAGCATCCGGTCGGACAGACCCAGCAGCTCGGCGGCGTACAGCGTCGCTCCGCGGTCGAGCAGTGCGGTGGCGGCGGCCGCGTCGCCGACCTGCGTGCCGGCCAGCCCGTCGACGTCGAGCCAGCCGAGCGAGCGCGTCTGGTCCATAGCGGGTTCGGCAGCCGGCCGGCGGCCCGAGATGTCGTACGACGTGACGCTCTCCTCCGTGACGACCAGGGCGAGGTCGGCGACGGGGGCGTCGATGACCGGCCCGGTGCCGAAGCTCACGCAGCCGATGCCGCTCTCGACGCCGGCCAGGACGGACGAGAGCCACGGGGCCGGCGCGACGTGCCGGCCGACCTCCTCGGCGAGGACCGCCGCCTCGACCCAGCCCATCTCGAGGACGCCCGGCCAGCCCTGCTCGGCCATCTGCTGCCAGAGCCGCTCGTCGTACGGCGTGCCGAGCGCCGCGCGCACGCGCTCCGGCGACGCGGCCGCGTCGAGCAGGTCGCGTGCCGCGTCGCGCAGCGCGCTCTGGTCGGCGGACAGGTCGAAATGCACGAGGCGCAGATTAACCCTGACACCCGTGTCACGGTCACAATGGGGCAGTGGATCTCGCCCCGACGCCGGCGCAGCAGGAGTTCCGCGCCGAGCTGCGGGCGTGGCTGACCGCGCACGCGACGTGGGACCTCGCGGCCGGTCGCGCCCCGCGGCACGCCGACCTCGACGAGGAGGTCGCCTTCCTGCGCTCGTGGCAGTCGGCGCTGGCCGGCGGCCGGTGGGTCGGCGTCGCGTGGCCCGAGGAGTACGGCGGCCGCGGCGTCGGCCCGATCGAGCACTTCATCGTCCAGGAGGAGCTGGCTCGGGTCGGCGCTCCCGAGCTGGTCGGGCGGATCGGCGTCAACCTGGCCGGACCGACCCTTCTCGCCCATGGCACCGAGGCGCAGAAGCAGCGCTGGCTGCCGGGAATCCTCGCGGCCGAGGAGATCTGGTGCCAGCTGTTCAGCGAGCCGGGCGCCGGCTCCGACCTCGCGTCACTGACCACGCGCGCGGAGCGCGTCGACGGCGGCTGGGCGGTCACGGGGCAGAAGGTCTGGACGTCGTACGCCCAGTACGCCGACTGGGGGCTCTGCCTCGCGCGCACCGACCCGACGGCGGCGAAGCACAAGGGCATCAGCTTCCTCGTGGTCGACATGCACGCGCCCGGCGTGGAGGTGCGACCGCTACGGCAGCTCACCGGCGAAGCGGAGTTCAACGAGGTCTACCTCGACGCGGTCGTCGTGCCGGACGACCAGGTGGTCGGCGCCGTCAACGACGGCTGGCGCGTCACCAGCTCCACCTTGTCGCACGAGAGAGGGACGTCACCTCGCCAGCTCGTGATCCACACGCAGCTGCTCGACGAGCTGCTGCACCTGGCCGAGCGGCAGGGCGCGTTCGACAACCCGCGGCTGCGGCAGCGGCTGGCCGAGTGCTACGTCGAGGTGCGTCTGTTCCAGCTGCACAACTGGCGCTCGCTCTCGCGACTGGCCGAGGGGGGCGACCCGGGGCCCGAAGGCAGCGCGCTGAAGCTGTACTGGAGCGAGATGAGCCAGCGCATGCACGACGTCGCGATGGCCGTGCTCGGCGCCGCGAGCCCGCTGTGGCAGGGCGCCGAGGGCAACCCGGGCGACGGCAGCTGGCAGCGGTCCTACCTCTACTACCAGGGCGCCTCGATCTGGGCGGGCACGAACGAGATCCAGCGCAACATCGTCGGAGAGCGGGTGCTCGGCCTACCCCGTGAACCGCAGTCGACCTAGCCGATGACCGCCTTCGTCCGGCACCGCAGGGACTCGATCCGCGTCCGCCCCGCGGTCTTCTGCGGCATCGGCGTCATCGGGACTGCGGTCGGCGTCGCGCTCGGGTGGCCGGGCAAGCCGTGGCAGTTCTCGCTGGCCGGCTGGACGACGGCCGTCGTCAGTGTCCTGGCGGTTCGGGCCCGGCTCGACGCGAGTGCGCACGAGGTCGTCGTGCGGAACACCTTCCGTACTCACCGCATCCCGACCAGCGCAGTGCGCTGCTTCTACTACCCCCCTGAGCGGCACCCCGAGAACGCCTACGGCGGCTACCTGCTCCTCGAGAGCGGCCGCACCATCGCCGTCCGCGCATTGGAGGACCTCTCGCCGGTCACCGTGCCCGGCCGGTCGATGCGCAAGCTCCTCGCGGAGCTGAACGCCATCGTGGCGGCCAGTGGTCTGTCTCAGGAATGAGTTGCCTGATGTCGGCTCCAGCCGGACAGCAGGGGACAGTCATTCCTGAGACAGACCACTAGGCACCGGTAACCTGCTGCCATGAGCGACGAGCTGCTCTACGACCAGCGTGGTGCCGTCGCGTGGCTGACCCTGAACCGGCCCGAGGTCCGCAACGCGCAGAACACCGCGCTCATCGACGCTCTCGACGACGCGCTGCGCACCGCCGACGCGGACGACTCCGTTCGCGTCGTCGTCCTCGCCGCGGCCGGTGACCACTGGAGCGCCGGGCACGACCTCAAGGCGATCGTCGGCGACGTCGAGCCGGACGAGTGGCGCAAGATGCGCGAGACGCCCGAGGGCAAGATGCGCCACGAGCAGCAGATGTACGTCGACCGCTGCCTCGCGCTCTACAACTTCCGCAAGCCGACGATCGCCGCCGTCCAAGGCGCGTGCGTCGCCGCGGGGCTCATGCTCGCCGCCATGTGCGACCTCATCGTCGCCGCCGACGACGCCTACTTCTCCAATCCCGTCCTGCGCATGACCGGCGCGGGCGTCGAGCTGCTGGTGGAGCCGTGGGAGCTCGGCTTCCGCAAGGCGAAGGAGTTCCTCTTCACCGGCGACAAGATCGACGCGCAGGAGGCCTGGCGCCTCGGCCTCGTGAATCGCGTCGTCCCCCGCGGCGATCTGGAGCAGGCGACCGGCGAGCTCGCCGACAAGGTCGCGCTCGTGCCGCCGATCACCGCGCAGATGGTGAAAGGTTCGATCAACCAGGCCGCGGAGTTCATGGGCAAGGGCCACTCCTGGCGGCACCACTTCATGGTGCATCACTTCACGCACAACACCGCGACCGCACTCAACGCGCTCGAGGAGCGCAAGACGAAGTCGTCGATGAAGGAAGTCTTCGCCGACCGCGACCGCGGCGACGTACCCGACGGCACGTGACCGGACCGCTCGAAGGACTGCGCGTCCTCGATGTCGGCACGCGGATCAGTGCCCCGTTCTGCGCCGGACTCCTCGGCGAGCTCGGTGCCGACGTGGTCAAGGTCGAGCAGCCCGGCAGCGGCGACTTCATGCGCACCATCGGGCCGTTCGCCGACACCGACGAGGGCAGCTACTCCCTCTTCTGGGCGGTCGAGGGGCGCGGCCGGCGTTCGGTGACCTGCGACCTGCGGCAACCGGCCGGCCAGGACCTGCTCCGCCGGCTGGCCGCGCACTGCGACGTCCTCGTCGAGAACTTCCGCCCCGGCACCATGGAGGGCTGGGACCTCGGCCCCGACCGCTTCGACCCGAGCCTGGTCTACGTGCGGATCAGCGTCTTCGGCCAGGACGGCCCGTACTCCCAGCGACCGGGGCTGGACCGCATGGGCATCGCGTACGGCGGGCTGCTCCATCTCACCGGCTACCCCGACCGTCCCCCGGTGCGGCCGGGCGTCACGGTCTCCGACTACCTGACCGGCGTCTTCGCCGCCGAAGCCGCCCTCGCGCTCCTGTACGCGCGCGACGCGGCCGGCCGTGGCACGGGGGTCGGCGGCGTAGTCGACGCTCCTCTGTACGGCTCCATCCTGCGGATCCTCGAGTGGACGATCGCCGGCCACGACCGGCTGGGGGTCGTCCGCGGTCGCGAGGGCAACCGGCTGGCCAACAGCGCGCCGCTCGACAACTACGCAACGGCCGACGGCCGGTACGTCTGCATCGTGGCCGGCTCGGACGCGAACTTCGCGCGGCTGTGCCGGGCGATGGAGCGGCCCGAGCTGGTCGACGACGAGCGGTTCCGCACGCTGGAGCAACGGGCGAGGAACGGCGACGTCATCAACGGTGTGGTGGCCGGCTGGTGCGCAGGCCTGTCCGCGGAGGACGTCGAGCGTGCCTGCCTGGCCCACGACGTGCCCGTGGCGACGGCGTACAGCGCCGCGGACATCGCCGCCGACCCCCACATGCAGGCGCGCGGGGACCTCGTGACCGTCGACGACCCGGTCGTGGGGGCGGGGCGCCCCCCCGCCCCCCCCCCCCCCCACCCCGGCCCCCCCCGCCCGCCCGGGGGGGGGGGGGGAGGACGGGGAGATCTAGGACGGGAAAGCCCTGTCAACGCGGGGCTGACGGCGGCAGAGAGTAGTAAACGCACGGCCTGAGGCACGA
>CAZYXZ010000001.1:0-132784 GCA_964651395.1 uncultured Frankiaceae bacterium | reverse complement strand
CTCGTCCAGGGCCAGACGGAACAGCAGGTTCGCCGCGGCGAGGACGTAGTCGACCTCCTCCTGTTCCAGGTGCACGTCGTCGAGCGAGCCGTCGTACTCGTTGTCGGTGGTGCCGAGCACGGTCTGGCGACCCCACGGGATCGCGAACATCGTCCGTCCGTCGCCCTGCCCGGACGGCATGACGATGCTTGCGTCGAGGAGCGGCACGCGGTCGGCCGGTACGACGAGGTGCACACCCTTGCTCGGTGTGACGACCGGCACGTGCTCCGCATCCTCGGCGCCCATGAGCGTGTCCACCCACACGCCGGTCGCGTTGACCACGTGGTGCGCGCGGATCTCGTACTCCGCGCCGGTGAGCGCGTCCCGCACCGACGCACCCGCGACCCGGTCGTCGTCCAGGACGAGGCCGGTCGCCTCGGTGTACGTCAGGACGAGCGCGCCGAAGCGCCGCGCGGCGAGGGTGTTGGCCAGCACGAGGCGGGCGTCGTCGGTCGCGCAGTCGCCGTAGACGTACGCGCGGAGCAGGCCGCTCTCGGCCAGCGCCGGGGCGAGAGCGATCGCCTCGTCGGCGTCGAGCCGCTCGTGCCGGCGGACGTTGCGGAACCCGGCGAAGACGTCGTACGTCGTGAGGCCGAGCCCGACCAGCCGCAGGCGTGCGGTGTCCGGGAAGATCGGGTAGACGAAGTCCATAGGCCGCACCAGGTGCGGTGCGAGCCGCTGCAACAGCTCGCGCTCGAGCACGGACTCGCGCACGAGGCCGAGCTCGTAGTTCTCCAGGTAGCGCAGGCCGCCGTGGATGAGCTTGGAGGACTTGCTCGACGTGCCGCTGGCCAGGTCCCCGCGGTCGAGCAGGACGACGGACATCCCGCGTGAGGCCGCGTCCAGCGCCACGCCCGCGCCGGTCGCCCCGGCGCCCACGACGAGGACGTCGACCGGCTCGCTCGTGGCGTCCGCGATCTCCGCCGGGCGGTGCCGGACGCAGAACGGGCGCACACTCACCGGGCAGACTGTAGACGCGCGCGGGCGGCCGGCCGGCAGGGAGCCGGACGCCGAAGGCGAAAGTAGGACGATGACGTCGTGGGGGGCGGGGCCGCCGCAGCCGCCTCGCGACGACTGGGCCATCGTGATCCCCAGTGGACAGGCCCGCCCACCCAACTGGCCGGCCGTCCCGCCCCCGTGGCTGTCACCGCCGCCGCCTCCGCCGCCACCGTCCCGCCGTAGCCCGTTGCTGATCGGCCTCGTCGTGCTACTGGTGGCCTGCCTGGCCGTCTTCGGCGGCGCACAGCTGCTGCTCAACCGGCAGAACGGCCGCCCGCTGCTGCTCGACGCGCGCGAGCTGCAGCAGGTCTCGCCGAGCGGCAACGTCGGCTACTCGTTCTTCGCGACCATCGACGACGGGCGGCCGGTGCGCTGGAACGCGTGCGCGCCGATCCACTGGACCGCGAACTTCCGCGAGGCGCCGCCCACGGGACGGGCCGACGTGATGGAGGCGTTCGAACGCATGTCGGCCGCCTCCGGTCTCACGTTCGTCTACGACGGCGACACCACCGAGTACCCGGACCGCGACCGGATGCCGTACCAGCCGGCCGTCTACCCGGGGCGGTGGGCGCCGATCCTGGTCGCGTGGGCGTCGTTCTCCCGCGCGGGCATCGAGCACGACCGGGACACGGTGGGCATCACCGTGCCGATCATGGTCGGCCAGCGGGGACAGACGCAGCAGATCGTCACCGGCCAGGTGGTCCTCGCCGCGGACACCGAGATCCCCGGTGGCTTCCGCAACCGCACGTCGTGGGGCGCGGTGATCCTGCACGAGCTCGGGCACGTGGTAGGGCTCGGGCACGTGCTCGACCCCTACCAGCTCATGTTCTACGAGACCGCCGAGAGCTTCGGGCAGGCCAACTTCGGTCCCGGCGACCGAGCCGGGCTGGCCTTCGTCGGCAAGGCGGCCGGCTGCCTGCCGCCGGTCCCGCCGCAGCGGGTGCGACTGGTGCGCTGAGGCCGGCTAGCCCCGCCGGTTGGCCAGGACGTCGACCAGCCGGGTCACCGCACCGACGATGCCCCAGCGCTCCGCGAGCGCGAGGAGCGCGTCCGGGTCGGCGGGGGAGCGCGGGAGGGTGGCGGTGTGGTCCGGCACGGGCGCGTCGTGTGCGACCGTGACCACCGGCACGGCCGCGGCGAGGTAGTCGCGTGCCCCGTCGATCTTCGCGCGCAGGGTGGCCGGGATGTCCGTCGCGGCGAGGATGCCGGCCAGGTCGCCGTACTTCGACACGAGCGACGCCGCGGTCTTCTCACCGACGCCGCGGACGCCGGGCAGGCCGTCGGACGGGTCGCCGCGCAACAGGGCGAAGTCGGCGTACGCCCGGCCCGGGATGCCGTAGCGCTCGGTGATGCCCGCCTCGTCGACGATGACCAGGTTGGCGATGCCCTTCTGCGTGTAGAGCACGCGCACGTCGGGGTCGCGGATCAGCTGGAACAGGTCGCGGTCGCCGGTCACGACGTCGACCGGCCCGACGTGGCGTGCGGTCAGCGTGCCGATCACGTCGTCCGCCTCATAGCCCGGGACGCCGAAGACCGGGATGCCGAACGCGCGGAGCACCTCTTCGATGACGGGGACCTGCGGGCTGAGCAGGTCGGGGACTTCTTCCTCACCGTCGTCGGTCGCGACGCGGTGCAGCTTGTACGAGGGCACGAGGTCCACGCGGAACTGCGGGCGCCAGTCCGCGTCCATCGCGGCGACCAGGTGGTCCGGGTGGTGGCGGCTGACCAGCGTGCCGATCATGTCGAGCAGCCCGCGGACCGCGTTGACCGGGTGACCGTCCGGCGAACGCACGGTGTCGGGCACGCCGAAGAAGGCCCGGAAGTACAGCGACGGCGTGTCCAGCAGCATCAGTCGGTCGGCCACGCGGCCATCATCGCGTAGCGTCTCGGGCTGTGAGCGACTCCCTCTACCCGGCCGGCCGGCTGTCGCTGGCCGCCGCAGCGGCCGAAGCCGCCGGCGTCGACGCGCTGCTGGTCACGCCCGGCGCGGACCTGCGCTACCTCACCGGCTACGACGCGCTGCCGCTCGAACGCCTCACCTGCCTGGTCCTGCCCGCCAGCGGACCGGCGGCGCTGGTCGTACCCGGGCTGGAGCACCCGCGTGCGGTCGCCTCGCCCGCGGGGGAGCTGGGCATCGACGTGGTCGGCTGGGCCGAGACCGACGACCCCTACGCGCTGGTCGCCGACCTGGTGCGCGGCGCGCTCGGCCGGAACCCGGGCTCGGTCGCCGTGGCGGACCGGATGTGGGCGGCCCAGGCCCTTCGGCTGGCCGACGCACTGCCCGGCGCGCGGCTCTCGGCAGCTGGGCCGGTGCTGCGCGGGCTGCGCATCCGCAAAAGCCCGGCCGAGGTGGCCGCTCTGCGCGCCGCGGGAGCGCTGATCGACGACGTGCAGCGTGAGCTGCAGGCCTGGACCTGGATCGGCCGCACGGAGGACGAGATCGGGCGCGACATCGCCGACGCGATTCTCTCGGCCGGCAACGACCGCGTGAACTTCGTCATCGTGGGATCCGGCCCCAACGGTGCGAGCCCGCACCATGACACCGGCCCGCGCGTCGTCGAGGCCGGCGACGCCGTGGTCGTCGACATCGGCGGCACGACGCCCGAGGGGTACTGCTCGGACATCACACGCACCTACGTCGTCGGCCACGCGCCGGACGGGTTCGCCGAGCTCTACGCCGTACTGCAGGAGGCGCAGGCGGCCGCGTGCGCGGCGATCCGGCCGGGCATCACGGCCGAGCAGCTCGACGCCGTCGCGCGCGACCTGATCGCCGATGCGGGCTACGGCGAGTACTTCATCCACCGCACCGGGCACGGCATCGGGCTGGAGGAGCACGAGGACCCCTACATCGTCAGCGGCAACCAGGAGCCGCTCGAGCCGGGCATGGCCTTCTCGATCGAGCCTGGCATCTACCTGCCCGGGCGCTACGGCGCGCGCATCGAGGACATCGCCGTGTGCACCGAAGACGGCGCCGAGCTGCTCAACGCCGTCGACCGCTCGCTGACGGTGCTGGCCGGATGAGCGTCGAGCGCGTCGCGACGACCGAGGAGGCGGCCGCCCTCTTCGACCTGGTCCGCGACCTGGCCGCGAAGGAGGTCGCGCCGCGCGCTGCCGACATGGAGGAGCGGGCGGAGTTCCCGCGAGAGACCTTCCGCACCCTCGGCGCCGCCGGCCTGCTCGGCCTGGCCTACCCCGAGGAGTACGGCGGCGCGGCGCAGCCCTACACGGTGTACCTGCAGGTGCTCGAGGAGCTGGCCGCGGCGTGGCTGGCGGTCGGACTCGGCGTGTCAGTGCACACGCTGGCCTGCTTCCCTCTCGCGCGCTTCGGCACCGAGGAGCAGAAGGCGCGCTGGCTGCCCGAGATGCTCGGCGGCGACCTGCTCGGTGCGTACTGCCTGTCGGAGCCGGCATCCGGCTCTGACGCGGCGGCTCTGTCGACCCGCGCGCGTCGCGAGGGCGACGAGTACGTCGTCGACGGCGTGAAGGCATGGGTGACGCATGGTGGCGTCGCCGACTTCTACAACCTGATGGTCCGCACGTCCGACGACGGCGCGAAGGGCATCTCCACGCTGCTCGCGCCGGCGGACACGCCCGGGCTCGCCGCGGCGATGCCCGAGTCGAAGATGGGCATGAAGTCCTCGCCGACGGCGCAGATCGCCTTGAGCGGTGCGCGCGTGCCGGCGGAGCGGCTGATCGGGGAGGAGGGCCAGGGCTTCCGGATCGCGCTGGCCGCGCTCGAGGGCGGGCGGCTGGGCATCTCGGCCTGCGCCGTCGGGCTGAGCCAAGCCGCACTCGACGCGGCGATCGGGTACGCCCGCGACCGGGAGCAGTTCGGCCAGCCGATCCTCGGCTTCCAGGGCGTGGCCTTCCTGCTCGCGGACATGGCCACGGCTGTCGAAGCCGGCCGCGCGCTGTACCTGTCGGCGGCCGCACGCCGGGACGCCGGGTCGCCGTACGGCCAGCAGGCGGCGATGAGCAAGCTGTTCACGACCGACGCCGCCATGCGCGTGACGACGGACGCCGTGCAGGTCTTCGGCGGCTACGGCTACGTCACCGAGTACCCGGTCGAGCGCTACATGCGTGAGGCGAAGGTGCTCCAGATCGTCGAGGGCACCAACCAGATCCAGCGGGTGGTGATCAGCCGAGGTCTGTCACATTGGGGCCGTCCCACGGGCCAAGGCTAGGGTCAGTTGCCATGGAGGACATGGACCGCGAGATCCTGCGGCTGCTGGCCGCCGACGGGCGGATGAGCTTCACCGACCTGGCGAAGGCCACGGGACTGTCCGTGTCGGCCGTGCACAGCCGCGTGAAGCGACTGGAGAAGCGCGGCACGATCCGCGGCTACCGCGTCGACGTCGCCGCTGAGGACCTCGGGCTCCCGCTCACCGCCTTCGTGTCGGTCCGCCCGATCGACCCGAGCGCGCCGGACGACACGCCGGACCGGCTCAAGCACCTCGGCGCGATCGAGGCGTGCCACTCGGTGGCGGGCGAGGAGAGCTACATCCTCAAGGTGCGGGTCGCCTCGCCACTAGCCCTGGAAGAGCTGCTCCAGGACATCCGCACCGCGGCCAACGTCTCGACCCGCACGACCGTCGTCCTGTCCACGGCGTACGAGCACCGCCCCCCAGCCCTCTAACCCCCCGCTTTCTCCACAGTGGAGGCTCCTGGCCGTATACCGACCAAAATCCTCCACGGTTCAGGCGAACCGCCTGAGCCAGCTCTCAGCCTCCGGACACCCGCGCGCGGCGAGCGCCGTCGCAGTCGTGAGTAGGACGTATCGCCTGTCGCGAGCCTGCCGGTTCGTGAAGCGCAGCAGCGTCTGCTCGCTGTTCAGCGCGTTGCCGACACGATTGTCACGCTCGCGCTCAAGCAGTTCCGTGTGCCCGAGCCATCCGTCGATCTCGTAGTACGTCGAGTACCGGGGCCAGCCACCGTCCAGGATGCGCGCCTCGCCATGGAGGCGCACCCGCAGCTGGAGCTCCGGCTCGGGGAAACCGCCGGCCCGAACATGAATCACGAAGTCCTGCTCGGCCTGGGTATGGGCGCCGCCCGCATAGTCGTCTAGCGCTGCGCGCATCTCGGCTCGGCCCGGTACCCGCGGGTAGTACCGAAGACGCGACCGCAGCCGATCGCATGTGGTGCGGCCATCGCGGAGGACGGTGGTCAACCAACCAAGGCGCGCATCCCGCGTGCGTAACGTGCCCCATCGCGTGATGACGACGTCCTCGATCGAGAGCGCTCGCAGTCCCTGCACCTCGACGAAGCGCAACGATTGGAACTGGCGGCTTCGGATCACGGTGAGATGTGGGACGACGATCCGCGCGGATGCCGGGATGATGATCGCCGGCTGAAGCCGAGGTACCCCGATGAGGCCGTGCGCCGCAGCCGCTGTGTCGGCCGCGGCGCCAACGGGCACCTCGGCGTACAGCAGTGCACCGGATGCCCAAGTGAGCCAGCCCGGCTCAGCGGTCGCTGCGAACACGCGCGGATAAAGCTGAGTCCATTGTCCGCGATCAACACGTACGCGAACGTGCCTGCGCAGTCGTCCACATTCCGCGGCCTGGTCGAGCCGAAACGCACGGTGCTGTTGATGGAGTAGCTCGTTCCAGTCGCCGCCCATGGCCGAACTGTGCGGCGTACCGGTGGCCCCTAGGGAAGCACCGGACGATCTGTGGAGATTCCTGGTCGCTATACGGCCAGATCTCTCCACTGTGGAGGAAAAGGGGGAGGGGGGCCGGGGGTACGCACGGGCTAGGAGTGCGTGGCCCACCAGGTCTGGCCGGACTCGGGGAGGGTGTCGATCGGGTCGTAGTACTCGTAGCGGCGGGACAGCGCGTCGGTGTCGGCGTGCTCGATGCCGGTGCGGTAGTTCTTCGTCCAGTACGTGATGCCGCGCTCACGGTCGTACTCGGCGACCTGGTGCACCCAGCGCTTGCCGACGTAGGGGACGTCGCACACGATGCGCGGCGTCGCGAAGCCGGGCAGGTAGCCCATGATCGCGTGCTGGAGCTCCTGAGCCTCCGCGACGGAGATCCGCCAGTGCTCGGCGTTCGGGATCATGTCGCAGAGGTAGAAGTAGTACGGCATGACCTTCGCCTCGTCGAGCAGCGCGAAGCAGAGGTCGAGCAGGTCCTGCGCCGTGGCGTTGACGCCGCGCAGGAGGACGCCCTGGTTGCGCACGTCACGCACACCGACGTCGAGCATCGTGCGCGCCGCCTTGGCGACCAACGGGGTCACGGACTGCGCGTGGTTGGCGTGTGTGTGGATGGCGAGGTCGACGCCGCGGGCCGACGCACCGGACGCGAGCCGTCCCATGCCGGCGACGACCTCGTCCTGCAGCCAGTGCTGCGGCAGCCCGACGAGTGCCTTCGTCGCGAGCCGGATGTCGCGGATCGACTCGATCTCCAGCAGCTGCGCGACGAAGGACTCGAGCTGCTTCCACGGCAGGTTGGCTACGTCGCCGCCGGAGACCACGACGTCGCGCACTCCTGGCGTACGCCGTAGGTAGTCGAGCATCGCCGCGTGCCGGTCGACCGGCTTGCCGTCGAACTTCAGCTTGGCGACGAGAGGCGTGGAGTTGCCGACCAGGTCCATGCGCGTGCAGTGGCCGCAGTACTGCGGGCAGGTCGGCAGGAGCTCGGCGAGCACCTTCGTCGGGTAGCGGTGCGTCAGACCCTCGACCGCCCACATCTCGTGCTCGTGCAACGAGTCGCGCTCGGCGCGCGGGTGCGACGGCCACCGGGCGTCCCGGTCCGAGAACGCCGGGATCATGTAGCGGCGGATCGGGTCGCCGGCCAGGTCCCGCTCGTTCATCGTGTTGAGCATCTGCGGCGGGACCAGCATCGACATGGTCGCCCGCTCCGCCTGGTCGCGCTCGATGTCGGCCAGCAGCGCATCCGAGAGCATGTCGCCGAAGACCGCCTTGAGCTGCGTCAGGTTCTTCACGCAGTGCGCCCGCTGCCACTGCGCCGACTCCCACTCCGCGCCGGTCACGTCCCGGTACGCCGGGAGGCGGGTCCAGTCCGGCTCCGCGATCTCGCGGCGGCCGGCGTAGGCGACCGGCTGGTCGCCCGCGGGACGCTCGACGAGCACCGTCATCGTTGCCTCCCGTGGCCGGTGATCCTGTTACGCTGGTGGAGTACTGACGTAGATCCTACGGCATTTCTTGCGTTCCGGCGGAGATTCTTCGATCTAGGAGGCGTTGTGGCGTCGCCTCTCGGCCTGCACCGGGTACTCGCCCCCGCCGGCGTGCTCCCGCAGGCCGCCGAGCGGCTCGACCCGACCGGCCCGTTGGCCGTCGACGAGGTCCGCATCGCCGTCGAGCGCCTCAACCTCGACGCGGCCTCCTACCGCCAGCTGCGGGAGGCGCACGGCGACGGCGCCGCGGTCCGCGCAGCCGTCCTCGCCATCGTGGGTGAGCGCGGCAAGATGCAGAACCCGGTCACCGGCTCAGGGGGGATGCTCATCGGCACCGTCGCGGAGGTCGGCGCCGAGTCGGCCCTCGGGCTCGCGGTCGGCCAGCGCGTCGCCAGCCTCGTGTCCCTCACCCTCACGCCGTTGGAGATCACCGACGGCCTGGCCGACTGGGACGGCGAGAGCGAGCAGGTGCCGGCCGCGGGGTCGGCCATCCTCTTCGGCCGGTCCATCGCCGCCGTCCTGCCCGAGGACCTGCCCACCGAGCTCGCGCTCGCGACGCTGGACGTCTGCGGCGCGCCGGCTCTCGTCGCGCGGGTCTGCCGCCGGTACGACGCGCCGCACGTGGCGGTCGTCGGCGGCGCCGGCAAGTCCGGTTCGCTGGCGCTGGCCGCCGCCCGCCGCTGCGGGGCGGCGCGGCTGGTGGGCGTCGTCCCGAACCACGAGGAGCGCGAGCTGCTCGAGAAGGCCGGACTGGCCGACGAGGTCGTCGTCGCCGACGCGCGCGACCCGATCGCGCTCGCCGAGGCAGTCGGCGACCCGGTCGACCTCACTGTCGTCTGCGTCGACGTCGCCGGCTGCGAAGGCGGCGCGATCCTCGCGACGCGGGACGGCGGCACGGTGCTGTTCTTCTCGATGGCCACGTCGTTCAGCGCTGCCGCACTGACCGCGGAGGGTGTCGCCGCGGATGTCACCCTGCTGATCGGCAACGGCTTCGTCCCGGGACACGCGGAGCTGGCTCTGGATCTGCTGCGCACCGACTCCGGCGTACGCGGCCTCTTCGAGCGACGACTGCAGCCGTGACGACAACTCTGTGGCGAGGTCGCAACAGCGCCCTGGTCGAGACACATGGCCGGGTCGACTGGTACGGCGACCCGTCCGGCGCGAGTGCGTACGTCGACCGGGTCGTCGACGTCGACGGCGTGATCCTGCCGGCCTTTCGTGACGCGCACGTGCACGTCACCCAGACCGGGCTCGCCCTCACCGGCCTCGACCTGCACGGCGCGACCTCGCTCGCCGATGCGCTCGACCGGCTCGCGAGGCATGCGCGCACCCGGCGTGGTGGGCCGATCCTCGGCACCGGTTGGGACGAGAGCCGGTGGCCCGAGATGCGGCCGCCGACGAAGGCCGAGCTCGACCGCGCTTCCTTCGGCGGCGTCGTCTATCTCTCCCGGGTGGACGAGCACGGCGCGGTCGCCTCGAGCGCCCTCCTCCAGGCCGCTGATGTCACCAGCGACGACGGATGGGTCACGGTCGACGACCACCACCGGGTGCGTGCCGTCGCCTACTCGACGCTGACCGCCGCCGGCGCTGCGGCCGCGCAACAGGCGGCGATCGCGCACTTCGCCACCCAGGGAATCGCGGAGGTGCACGAGTGCGCCGGCCCGCAGATCAGCGGGCTGGCCGACCTCGAGGCCCTGCTCGACGCCACCTGGCCGATCGACGTCGTCGCCTCCTGGGGCGACCTGATGGACGTGGACACGCCGAGGCGACTCGGCCTGCGCCGAGCCGGCGGCGACCTGTTCTGCGACGGTTCCTTCGGCTCGCGGACCGCCGCGCTGTCCCGGCCGTACGCGGACGCGAAGACGAGCGGGTTCCTCAAGCACGACGGCAGTGTCATCCGCGACCACGTGCTGGCCTGCCTCGACGCCGGCCTGGGCGCCGGGTTCCATGCCATCGGGGACAACGCGATCGGCACCGTGCTCGAGGGGTTCGAGAAGGCGGCGGTAGAGCGCGGCGTCGAGGCCGTCCGCGGATCCGGCAGCCGGATCGAGCACTGCGAGATGGCCGACCACCGCAGCATCGAACGGATGGCGGAGCTCGGGCTCGAGGCCTCCGTCCAGCCGCAGTTCGACAGCACGTGGGGAGGAGCCGACGGCATGTACGCGCAGCGGCTCGGGCCCGAGCGGGCACGCGGCCTCAACCCGTTCGCGGCCTTCCACGCGGCCGGGGTCCCGATGCTGTTCGGGTCGGACACCCCGGTGTGCCCGGTCGACCCGTGGGCAATGGTGCGGGCCGCCGTACTGCACAACACGCCGGAGTCGCGGCTCGACGTCACGACCGCGTTCGGTTGCGCGACGCTCCCACTCGGGCTCGGCACCCCCGCGACCTTCGCGGTGTGGGCTCAGGACGGCCGGGACGACCTTGACGCCACACACGAGCTGGTGCAGCTCGTGGTGCGCGGGCAGGTGGTCGCGTGACCGGCAAGCTGGGCCTCGACCCGGCCCTGGTACGGCGCGCCCGCTCGCTCGCGAAGCGGGCCGCGAAGCCGGTCGAGCAGCTCGCGCGCACCCACACCACGGTCAGCGTGGAACGAGCGGTGCTGCGCCTCGCCGGACTCCAGGGTGCGGACGCCGACGGCATGCCGTGGGTCAACCACCTGGCCGAGGCGGTACGCCGGGACGTCGGCCTCGAGCCGGGTGTCGCCCTGCCGGTGTGGGACGCGCTGCTCACCGGCGGACACCACGACCTGGCCGAGCTGGCCCACAAGGCCGAGGCCGGCGCCGTGCACTTCCGGGTGCCGACCGGCCGGGACGCGCAGCGCGCTCGGACGGCGGCGAAGAAGAGCGTGGGCGAGGGCATCCGCCGCATCGACGCCAACCGGCGCGACCGCGACCGCCGGATCAAGCGCCTGGGCGACCCGGCCAGCCCGTGGATCTACCTGATCGTCGCGACCGGCGACATCGACGAGGACATCCCGCAGGCGCAGGCCGCCGCGCGCGCGGGCGCCGATGTCGTCGCCGTCATCCGCTCGACCGGCCAGTCGCTGCTCGACTACGTCCCGGAGGGTGCGACCCACGAGGGCTACGCCGGCACGTACGCCACCCAGGAGAACTTCCGGCTCATGCGGGCGGCGCTCGACGACGTGGGGGAGGAGCTCGGCCGCTACGTCCGGCTCACGAACTACGCCAGCGGCCTGTGCATGCCCGAGATCGCCGCGCTGGCCGGCCTCGAGCGCCTGGACATGATGCTCAACGACTGCATGTACGGGATCATCTTCCGCGACATCAACCCGCAGCGGACCTTCGTGGACCAGCGGTTCTCGCGGATGGTGCACGCGCGCGCCGGCATCGTCATCAACACCGGCGAGGACAACTACTTGACCACCGCCGATGCGCTGGACGCGGCCCACACGGTCATCGTCAGCCAGCTGCTCAACGAGCGCCTCGGGCTGGAGGCCGGCCTGGCGCCCTGGCAGCTCGGGCTCGGCCACGCCTTCGAGATCAACCCGGCCGTTCCGGAGCAGCTGCGGCTCGAGCTCGCCCACGCGCAGCTGGTCCGCGAGCTCTTCCCCGACGCACCGCTCAAGTACATGCCCCCGACGAAGCACATGACCGGCAACGTCTTCGCCGGCTACCTGCTCGACGCGTTCTTCAACCTGGTCGGCGTCCTCACCGGCCAGGGGATCATCCTCGTCGGCATGATGACCGAGGGCATCCACACGCCGTTCCTCTCCGACCGCGACCTCGCCCTCGAGAACGTCGCGTACGTGCGCTCCGCCGCCGGCGGCCTCGCGGAGGACTTCCGGCCGCAGCCGGGCGGGTTGGTCCAGCGCCGAGCGCAGCAGGTGCTCGACGAGAGCGTCACGCTGCTCGAACGGATCTGCGACGACGGCTTGCTCAATGCCATTGCCGACGGGACGTTCGGCATCACGAAGCGGCCGGCCGACGGCGGCCGCGGCCTCGACGGCGTCGCCAGACAAGGCGACGACTACTTCAACCCGGCCACAGCGATCTTGGAGACCGACCAGTGACCGATGCTTCCGGGGTCAGTCCGCGCGAGAACACCGTGATCCGGCCATACGGGGATACGACCGGGGACGGCATGATCCAGGTGTCGTTCACGTTGCCGATCCCCGCCGACGCAAGAGCCGAGGGTGCCGCTCTGCAGCTCGCGGCGAAGATGGGGCTGGACCCGGCGACGGTGGTCCACACGAAGCCGATCGGCCCGGACTTCACGTTCTTCGTCGTATACGGGCGGACCAGCCATCTCGTCGACCTGGGCGAGGTGGTCGTGACCGAGCGCGAGTACCCGCTGCTCACGGCGAAGGAGGTCAACCTCGCGATCCGCAGCCGCCTGCGCCGCAAGCTGGTCGTCCTGGGCGCCTGCATCGGGACCGACGCGCACACCGTCGGCATCGACGCGATCCTCAACGTGAAGGGCTTCGCCGGGGACAAGGGCCTGGAGTACTACCGCGAGCTCAAGGTCGTGAACATGGGCGCCCAGGTGGCCGTGCCCGACCTGGTACGCCGGGCCGCCGAGGAGCGCGCGGACGCCGTCCTGGTCAGCCAGGTGGTCACCCAGAAGGACGCGCACCTGCACAACACCCGCGAGCTCTCCGACGCCTTCGGACCGGACCGCCCGCTCCTCGTCGTGGGGGGCCCGCGCTTCGACCCGGCCATGACTGCGGCACTCGGCGTCGACCGGATCTTCGGCAAGGGCACGACCCCTCGCGACGTGGCCAGCTATCTCGTCCACTGCCTAGCCTCATGAGCGCCGAGGTCGGGCTCACGGTCACCCACCGCCGGTATGTGCCGTACTCGCACGCCCACTACGGCGGGCACCTGGTCGACGGCGCGTACGTGCTCGGCCTGTTCGGTGACGTGGCCACCGAGGTCTGCATCCGCACCGACGGCGACGAAGGCCTGTTCGCCGCGTACGAGCGCGTGGAGTTCCTCGCGCCGGTGCGGGCCGGCGACGTCGTCGAGGTGACCGCGACGGTCACCCGGGTCGGTACGCGCAGCCGCGACCTGGAGCTGCTGGCCCACGTCGTCTGCCGGGCGGAGCCGGACCGATCGCCGTCCGCCGCGACCGTCCTCGACCCGCCCCTGCTCGCCGTCCGCGCCGCCGGTACGGTCGTCGTCTCCGCTAGCAAAAATTCACCGCGAATTCCGTGATCACCGATCACGGTGCTGACCTGCGCGGATGCTGCAAACGTGCAGGTCAACGGCGTGTTGACACCACGTGACGGACAGGCCAATCTTCGCCCCGTCCACCTGGCAGATCGACCGGAAGAGCCGGACCCCGGGCTCAGGAGCCACCGGTCGTCGGGGGGGTGGATCACCGTCCGGAGAAGTCCAGGCACCCAGTAGACAACGGTGTTCGACAGCTCGCCGCCCGCGAGCCCGACCCGGTCCGAAGGGTGCCTGGGCTTCTCTTTTTTTGCCGGTGATAGCGTCCCCGCGCAGCCGAGCGAGGACGGGGGTGATCCTGCCGTGGCAGCGCGCGAGGACGACGACGAGACCACGGTCGAGTCCAGCCTCGAGGAGCTACTCGCCAAGAAGGCCGCAGAACGACCGCTGGAGGAGGACGAGGACGACGTACTCGACCTCGACCAGGGTCGCGAGGACCAGGCCGGCACCGACACGCTGGTGGTCAAGGCGCTCCCGCAGCAGGAGAACGAGTTCACCTGCACCCGGTGCTTCCTCGTGAAGCACCGCAGCCAGCTCGCGGACAAGCGCAAGGGCGTCTGCCGCGACTGTGCCTGACGCGCCCGCGCCCCCGGTCCCGCTCGCTCCGGCTGAGGCGCCCTCCGACGGCCCTGCCCGGCTCCCGGCTGTCCACCGGGTCCTGTCCCGGCTGGCCGGCCTGGGGCTGCCGCGCCGCGAGCTCGCCCTCTCCGTCGCCGGGGGCCTGCTGCTCGCGCTGTCCTTCCCCCCGGTGGCCTGGCGGCCGCTGGCCTTCCTCGGTCCCGCGCTGCTCGTCCTCGCCGTCCGGGACCGCCGGCCGCTGAGCGGGGCGACGGCCGGCTTCTGCTTCGGGCTGGCCGCCTTCCTGCCGCAGCTGCACTGGGTCACCTTCGCCGGCCCGGACGCGTGGATCGTCCTGTGCCTGATCGAGGCGGCCTTCCTGGCTGCCCTCGGCGCCGCCCTCACGCTGGTCCTGCCGCTGAAAGGCTGGCCGGTGTGGGCCGCCGCGCTGTGGGTCGTCGACGAGGCGCTGCGCGGCCGGATCCCGTTCGGCGGCTTCACCTGGGGCCGGCTCGGCTACAGCCAGGACGCCGGCCCTGTGCTGCGCTGGGCCATGGCGGGCGGTGCCCCACTCATGACGTTCGTCGTCGCCGCCGTGGCGTCACTCGTCGCGCTCGCAGTCGTCCAGCTGGACGGCGAACGCGAGCTCTTCGGCCGGCCGGCGTTCCGCCGCGCCGGGGTCACGCTCTGCGTCGCGCTGTTCCTGGCCGGCTCCGGATGGCTGCTGACGCCGGTCCGCATCGGGCCGCGGACCGCCGTCGTCGCCGTCGTCCAGGGCAACGTCCCGCGGCTGGGCCTGGACGCCTTCGCGCAGGCGCGCGAGGTCACGGCGTACCACGTCGACGCCACCTTCGAGCTGGCCACCAAGGTCGAGGCCGGGATCGTCGAGGAGCCCGACCTGGTCATCTGGCCTGAGAACTCCAGCGACGCCGACCCGCGCAACGACCCCGAGGCGGCCCGACTGCTCAACGAGGCCTCCCAGCGGATCGGCCAGCAGATCCTGGTCGGCGCCGTCCTCGACGCGCCCAACGGCGGTGCGTACAACTCCGGGCTGGTCTGGGACCCGGAGACCGGACCGGTACAGGTGTACGTGAAGCAGCACCTGGTCCCGTACGGCGAGTACGTGCCGCTGCGCAGCCTGCTGGAGCCCATGGTCGGCCGGCTCGCGCAGATCCCGCGCGACTTCGTCGCCGGCAAGCGGCCGGGCACGCTGCAGCTCAACGGCTACACGATCGCGGACGTCATCTGCTTCGAGGTCGCCTACGACGGCCTGGTGCGTGACACGGTGCGCGGCGGGGGAGAGCTCCTGGTCGTGCAGACCAACAACGCCACCTTCGGCCGTTCTGCCGAGACCCGGCAGCAGCTGGCCGTCTCCCGGATCCGCGCCGTCGAGCACGGCCGAACTGTGGTGGTCGCGGCGACCAGCGGCATCAGCGCGGTCATCGACCCACGAGGACGTACGCTCGACCAGTCCCGCATCTTCACCAGGGACCTGCTCGTCGAGCGAGTGCCGTTGCGCACCGGGCGGACGCTGGCCACCCGAGCCGGTGCCCTGCCCGAGGTGCTGCTGTGCCTGATCGGCGCGGTGGGTCTCGGCCTCGGCGTCCGGCGCCGGCGTCTCCTGTCCCGAGAGGACGCGTTTTGACCCTGACCGACCTGGGCCGGGTGCTCATCTGCGTTCCCACGTACAACGAGGCGCTCAACGTCGGCATCACCGTCGGCCGCGCGCGCGCGGCCGTACCGGAAGCGCACGTCCTGATCATCGACGACGGCAGCCCCGACGGCACCGGCGCGATCGCCGACGCGATGGCCGACGCCGACCCCGCCGTACACGTCCTGCACCGGACGGAGAAGGCCGGGCTGGGCGCGGCGTACATCGCCGGCTTCCGGTGGGGCCGCGAGCGCGGGTACGACGTGCTCGTCGAGATGGACGCCGACGGCTCGCACCAACCCGAGGAGCTGCCGCGCCTGCTGGCCGCGCTGCGCACTGCGGACGTCGTGCTCGGGTCGCGATGGATCCCCGGGGGCGAGGTACGCAACTGGCCGTGGACGCGCGCGCTGCTCTCGAAGGGCGGCAACCGCTATACGCGGATCATGCTCGGGGTGCCCCTGCGCGACGCCACCGGCGGCTACCGCGCGTACCGCGGAACCGTCCTCGACGCGCTGCCGTTGGACGAGGTGGCCTCGCAGGGCTACTGCTTCCAGGTCGACCTCGTGTGGCAGGCGTGGCGGCTCGGCTTCCATGTGGTCGAGGTGCCGATCACGTTCGTCGAGCGCGTGACGGGGGAGAGCAAGATGAGCAACGCGATCGTCGCCGAGGCGTTGTGGCGAGTGACGTGGTGGGGCGTGCGGTCCGGCCGCGCCAGGCCGCGCGGCGCGCACCCCGAGTCGGTCCGTGGAGGCACTCGCTGATGCCACTGCTCGTCCTGCTGTTCATCGTCGTGCCGATCGTGGAGCTCTACGTCCTGATCCAGGTCGGCCAAGCGATCGGCATCCTCCCCACGATCGCGCTGCTGATCCTCGACTCGATGCTCGGCGCCTGGCTGATGAAGCGCGAGGGCGCCCGCGCGTGGCGTGCCTTCCAGGCTGCCGTGAACGAGCGGCGACTGCCGCACCGCGAGGTCGCCGACGGCTTCCTGGTCCTGCTCGGCGGGGCGTTCCTGCTGACCCCGGGTTTCCTCACCGACGCCATCGGCCTGGTCCTGCTGCTGCCCCCCACCCGCGCCGGAGTACGCCGGATCCTGCTGGCCACCTTCGGCAAGCGCTTCGTCCTCGTCAACCTCGCCGCTGACGCCGCGAAGGAGCGCAGGCGCCCCGCACGAACCGGCGACGTGATCGAAGGCGAGGTTTTACCCCGGGCCGAAAATTCGCGCAGCGAATTTTCGGACCCGGCATAAGCCAAGGCCACGCTTCCCGGGGGGGTTGGAAGCGTGGCCTTGGTGGCTACAGGTTAAGGCACGGTGCAAGTCGATCTTGGCGCTACGCGGACCGCTTCTTCTGGGCGGCCTTACGCGCGGCCAGCTGCTCCTTGAGCACCTCTTCCAGGTCGGAGGTGGAGCGGCGCTCGCGCAGCATGTCCATGTGCGTGCGCGGCGGCTTGACCTTCTTCGGCTCCGGCTCGGCCGCGCCGGTCAGCAGCGCGGGCTTGCCGCAGGTGCGGCAGTCCCACTTGGCCGGTGCTTCCGCTTCCTCGGCCAAGGGCACGGCGAAGTGATGTCCGTTGGGACAGTCGTAATGTGCAGACTTCCGCGGCGCCAGCTCGGTGTTGCGATCGGACTCGTAGCTCACGGCGCCGAGACGGCTGCCGCGCAGGACGCGCTCGCCCATCTGGGCCTCCCGGTGGTCAAGGGGATACGTACGGCTCAACGAGCCATGCCGGGTAAAGATTCCCTGCGACCGGCGGCGAGAACCGAACTTCACGGCCAGAGTTAGGCTCAAGACCGGACGAAATGGAGCCACCTATGACAGTTCGGCCGGGCGGGCGCGCTGGATTGCTCGCCTTCGGGATTCTGCGTGTGGCGATCGGTTCGACGATCATGGCCCGGCCGTCGCTGCTGCCCACCGCGGTCGGCGTCGACTCGGTCACCGCGGCGAAGGTGCGCTGGCTCTCGCTCATGGTCGGCGCCCGGGACCTGGTCATCGGCGCGGGCCTCGTCGATGCCGTCTACCGGCGCCAGGACCCGCGGCCGTGGCTCGGCGCCGGCCTCGCGGCGGACATCGCGGACGTCGTCGGCTTCACCTCCGCGCTCGCCACTGGCGCGGCCAACCCGGTCACCGGCACCGGCTCCGCCCTCATGGCCATGGGCGGCGTCGGCTGGGGCGCGGAAGCGCTCCGTCAGACCATCCGGGCCGGCTAGGCGCCGTCGACCAGGGAGTCGAAGTGGGCGTGGCCCTCGCCGGTGGCAGTGTCACCGAGCAGCTTGCGACGGGCCCAGAGCTGCGCGACCAGCGCGGCACGGTCGTCGCCGACCCGGTACGCCGCGTGCTCGAGCAGGGCGGCGAGCGTGAGCAAGTGCGCCATGCCGAGCAGGAGCCCGCGCGCGCCGGCCTGCGCACCGATCGGGTCCTGCACCGCCGCCGCCGCCGACCGGTAGATCTCGTCGCGGACCGCGCCCACCGGGCCGGCCAGCTCGCCGAGCGCCGCACTTCCATCGGACAGCGCCTGGTCGACGCGCGCGGAGTACGCCGGAAGGACGTCGTCGCGCGACAGCGCGCGCACGACGTCGAGTGACAGGACGTTGGTCGTGCCCTCCCAGATCGGCAGCACCTGCGAGTCGCGCAGCATCCGGGGGACTTCGGTGTCCTCGATGTAGCCGGGGCCGCCGAAGCACTCGATGTACTCGCTCGCGCTGGCGACGGCGGCCTTGGCGGTGCTGGCCTTCGCCAGGGAGGCCGCGAGGCGCAGCTGCCGCGCCGCGTCGGCGTCGCCGTCCACCTCGACGCGGCCGAGCAGGTCGAAGCACATCGCGGTCAGCGCGAACGCGCCCTCCGCATCGAGCGCCAGCCACGAGAGCGTCTCCCGGTGCAGGGGCTGCTGGTCGAGCTTGGCGCCGAAGGCCTCGCGGACGCCGGCGTACGCGCGGGCGAGCACCAGACCTCGGCGCATGCCCGCCGCCGAGCTCGCGGCGTTGTGCAGCCGCGTGATCTGCACCAGCGCGAGCATCCGGCGCAGCCCCGGCTCCGCGGGGTCGCCGACCGGCCAGACGAGGGCGCCGTCGAGGCCGACCTCGGCTGAGGCCATGCCGCGGGTGCCGAGCTTGTCCTTGAGCCGGTGCAGCGTGAGCCCCGGCGCGACGTGATGCGGCGCCGCATCGCCCGCGTCGGGCACCAGGCCGGCGTAGCGCGGCACGACGAAGCACGCGAGGCCGCGCGAGCCGTCGGGCGCGCCTTCCGGGCGGGCCAGCGCGATGGAGAACTCCGAGGCCGCGGAGGAGCAGAACCACTTCTCGCCGGTGAGCCGCCACCTGCCGTCCGCGTCCTGCTTCGCGGTCGTGGTCGCGCGGCCGACGTCACTGCCGCCCTGGCTCTCCGTCATCCACTGGCCCGACGTCCACACCTCGTCGCCGTCGCGCGACAGCAGGCGCGGCAGGAACTGGTCGCGCAGCGCCGGGTCGACGCCGTCGGCCTGCAGCACCGTCACGGCGCCGTCGCTCATGGCGACCGGGCAGCCGTACGTCGACGACCACGGCACGTAGAGGTGCAGCAGCGCCATCTGCAGGACGCGCGCGCCGGCGCCGTACGTCGCACGGGCCTCGTCCTCGTAGGGCAGCGACACCAGGCCGTACTGGGCGGCCGCGCGCTTGAGGACGTCCCAGCCGGGAGCGAACTCGATGACGTCGATGCGCCGGCCCCAGCCGTCGAACTGCCGCAGCACCGGCGGGTGGTGCTCTCCGTCGAGCGCCGCGGCGTGCAGCGGGCCGGCGACGTCGGCCGCGAGCGCCTCGAGGGTCGCCTTCGCGTTCTTGTGCCCGACCTCGCCGAGCAGCCGGTCGAGGTACGCGCGCAGCACGTGGTCGCCGGCGTACAGGTCGGGCAGCGGGGGAGTGGGCTGGACGAAGCGGGCCACGCGGACTCCTCGGTCGGGTGCGCTGCGCTCAGTCTCTCACCGGGCGTCCGGCCAGTCTGCGAGCCCGCGCCATCCGGTACGGCGTGCGATGCGTGTGCCCGTCGAACGACGCCAACCTCCCGCTGCGCGCGAGCCCGAGCCCGAACCCGAGCAGCACGGCGCCACTGGCTGCCGTCACGATCCGGATGCCGACGACGTCGGCGATCGCGCCCTGCACCAGGCTGCCGACCGGGTAGGCGCCGCCCCACGCGATGAAGTAGAGGCTGAGCACCCGGCCGCGCATCTCGTCGGAGAC
Organism: uncultured Frankiaceae bacterium; assembly: GCA_964651395.1. GTDB lineage: Bacteria > Actinomycetota > Actinomycetes > BP-191 > BP-191 > CAZYXZ01. The sequence goes on along the minus strand of CAZYXZ010000001.1, from coordinate 113,001 downwards.
CAGCAGCTGCACCGTCGAGTTCAGCGTGGCGGCGCCGCCGATGAACGCCCCACCGACGACCGCGGCCAGCGGGAAGCCGAACCACGGGCTGTCGAGGAGCGCGAAGAGCAGCGTCGAGCTGCCGACCACCACGAGGCAGCCGGTGGTGATCCGGGCGCGCGACATCGAGCCGGACAGCACCGACACGATCACCGCTCCCGCGACGGCGCCGAGCCCACTGAGCGCGACCAGCACGCCGTACGCCGTGGGGCCGACGACGTAGACCTCGTGTGCGTAGACCGCGAGGAACGCGATGAACGGGCCGGCGAGCCCGGAGAGCACGCCGACCGAGAGCACGGCAAGCGCGAGTCCGGAGTGCCGGCGCGTGTACTCGACACCGTGGCGGATCGCCGCGATCGCCGGACCGGACACCGGTGTCGCCGAGCTGGTCGACACGCGGACGCAGAGCAGCGCACCCAGCACCGCGAGGTAGGACAGCGCGTTGAGCCCGAAAGCCCGGTCGGCATGCCCGCTGGCCAGCAGCACCCCGGCGAGCAGCGGGCCCACGGCGCGCGCGAGGTTGTACTGGGCCGAGTTGAGCCCGACCGCGCCGGCCAGGTCGGCGCGGGGCACGAGGTCGGCGAACAACGCGTGCCAGGACGGCCCGGTGATCGCGAGCGCCACGCCGCCGAGGAAGACGATGATCGTCAGCGAGGTGAGACCGGCCGGCGGGTGCCGCACGTCCCACCAAAGCCAGGCGGCCAGCAGGGCAGAGACCGACTGCGTGACCAGCAGCACCCGCCGGCGCGGGAACCGGTCGGCGAGCGCACCACCGATCGGGCTCAGGAAGATCACGGGCACGAAGGAGAAGAAGGTGACCCGCCCGACGGCGGCCGGCGACCCGGTGCGCAGCTCGACCAGGTAGGCGACGGCCGCGATCTGCAGCCAGGAGCCGATGTTGGACAGCAGGGCCCCGGTGATGAAGATCGCGAAGTCCCGGTGGCGCAGGGCGCCCAGGCTGCGTCGTAGCCCGACGGTCTGCGGGGAGTCGGTCGGGGAGTCCGGGCCGGGGAGCACGACCGGGCGGCTGCGCTCCCACCGCCAGCGCACCGGCGCCTCCTCGTCTCGTGCTCCCAGGGCACCCTAACCGGCCCCGTGTGGCGGCTTCGCGGGGTTTTGCTGACCTTTGCTGCGTTTCCCCGACCGGCGTGTCAAGGTCGGCGGGGCATCCCCCGATGAGTAACACTAGGCACACTTACCCCAGGAGTATCCGATGCAGCCTGCGCTCGGCCGGTGGACGCGGCTCGCCGCCGTGGGCACCGTCGTGCTCGCGCTGGCCGCCACGGGCCTGGTCGCGAGCTCGGGCAAGGGCGAGACCCCGCAGGACCACATGGCCGCGCGGGTCATCGCGGCGGCCCGCCAGCAGCTGGGCGACGCCTACCTCTGGGGGGGCAACGGCCCGGACAAGTGGGACTGCTCCGGGCTGACCTCGGTGCTCTGGCGCGACGCCGGAGTCAAGGACATCCCGCGCGTCTCCCGGGACCAGCAGGCCTGGGCCTGGCCGATCCGCGAGTCGCAGCGGCGTCCCGGCGACCTCATCTTCTTCGGCGACCCGGTCACCCACGTCAGCATCTACGTGGGCGACGGCAAGGTGATCGACGCGTCGAGTGCCAACAAGAAGGTGCTCGAGCGGCCGGTCTGGTCCTCCGACGTCGTTCGCTACGGCCGCGTCCCGCGCGCCGGCATCCCGAAGCCGCCCCCGCCGCCGCGCGAAACGGTGACCAAGACCATCAAGTCCCTGACGTCGGTACGCCGCATGGGCGTCGTCCCCGCGATCGGCACGCGGCCCGCGGGATCGACGAGCCGTTCCACCCAGCGCTTCGTCGCCGCCGCCGGCCGCGTGGTCGGACGTCCGTGGGCCAAGGGCGGGCACGGCCCGAAGTACGACGCCGCCGGTCTGGTCCGCTGGGCCTGGGCGTCGTCGGGACACCGCCCGCTACTGCCGCGCACACCCGCGGCGATCGAGCGCTACACGACGCCGGTGGAGCTCAAGGACCTGCGCGTCGGCGACCTGGTCTTCTACGGCACGCCTGCCGTCCACGTCGGTGTGTACGTCGGCAACGGCTACATGATCGACGCGTCGAAGGCGCTCGGGAAAGTCGTTCGCCGGCCGGTCTTCGTCAGCGACACGGTGCGCTTCGCCCGCCTCAAGGGCACGCGTTAGCGGGACTGGACCAGCAGGAAGTCCATCAGCCCGTTCGTCACGTCCGGCCCCAGCGGGTCGGTGAACGTGCCCTTCGGGTCGCCGCTCGGGTAGGCGTGGTTGAGCCCGTGGATGAGCCAGTACTCAACCAGCGTGCGGCCGTTCGCGGCGTCGTAGCGCTGCACGGTGTACGGGTAGCGCTCGAGGCCGAGCGCGCCGCCGAGGCAGGGCAGTCCGCGCCGGTCCGGGTCGACGCAGTGGTCTCCCGGCGGGTTCGGCGTGCCGCGCGGCCCGTACACCAGCTCGTGCGACGGCTGCACGTCGACCGAGCGGTCGGCGACGCCGTTGTCGGCGAGATCACCCGTGCCGAGCCACTGACGCAGCGCGCCCTGGCCCATCGCGGCGTTGTTCGCGACGTCGGCGCTGCCCTGCACGATCATCACCGGCATCGGTCGCGCGCGCGGACCCATCTCGGCGTACGCCTGCGCGCCGTTGACGTCGGCGCAGGTCAGGTACGCGCACCCGGAGATCACGCCGAGGGCGGCGTACAGGTCGGGGTAGGACGCGCCGAGGTTGGTCGCCATGTCCGCCCCGGCCGACGCACCGGCGACGTACACGCGGCGCGGGTCTACCCGATGACGGCGCATCACCTCGCGCGTGATGCCGGCGAGGATCGCCGGCTCGCCGCCGTCGCGGTGCTGGTGCTCGGGGAGGAACCAGTTCCAGCACCGGCTGCCGTTCGCGGCCGGGTCCTGCTCGGGGTAGACGACGAGGAAGCCGCGTTGCGCGGCCACCTGGTCGAACCTGCTGCCGAGGGCAGCGTCATCGGCGGTCTGCGTGCAGCCGTGCAGGTAGACCAGCAGCGGCCGTGCCCGGCGCGGGTCGCGGGTGCGCGGCACGTGCAGCCGGTACGCCCGCGCGCCCTCGGCGGCCCGGTAGGCGTGCCGGCTCGTCTCTCCCGGCGGGGGAGTGGCGCGCGCGCTGACCGCCCCCGCGCCCGTGAGCGCGAAGGCGTGGAGCGCGGCCGTCAGCCGGCAGCGGGAGCCCATGACAGCGGGAGGAGTTCGCCAGGCGGGGGCGCTCCCCTCCGCATCCGGACAATTGCTTGCATGGATACATGCATCTCGCTAGCCTCGGTGCACCGACCTAGGAGGCTGTCGTGCGCACACCGATCTGCGACCGGCTGGACATCGAGTTCCCGATCTTCGCGTTCTCGCACTGCCGGGACGTCGTCGCTGCCGTCAGTCGCGCTGGCGGGTTCGGCGTGCTCGGCGCGCTGGCGTTCACGCCGGAGGAGCTCGAGATCGAGCTGGCGTGGATCGACGACCACATCGAGGGCAAGCCGTACGGGGTCGACCTCGTGATGCCGCAGAACTACGTCGGCGTCGGCGGCAAGCAGCCCAGTGCCGAAGAGCTCGACGCGATGATCCCGCAGGGTCACAAGGACTTCGTCGAGAGCCTCCTGCGCGAGCACGACGTGCCCCCGTTGCCCGCGGAGGCCGATCAGCACCGCACGATCGCCGCCGGCCTCGGCGTCGACGACCAGTCGACCGGTGCGGTCGAGGTCGCGCTCAGGCACCCGACCAAGCTGCTCGTGAACGCACTCGGCCCGCCGCCGAAGGAGGTCGTCGACACCGCGCACGAGCACGGCGTACTGGTCGGTGCGCTCGTCGGCGCGGCCCGCCACGCGCAGAAGCAGGTCGAGCAGGGCGTCGACATCATCGTGGCGCAGGGCACGGAGGCGGGCGGGCACTGCGGCGAGATCTCGACGATGGTGCTGGTGCCCGAGGTCGTGGACGCCGTGGGTCCGGACGTCCCGGTGCTCGCGGCCGGTGGCATCGGCACCGGCCGGCAGATGACGGCGGCGCTGGCGCTCGGCGCAGCCGGTGTGTGGACGGGCTCGATCTGGCTCACGGTCGCCGAGGCGGACACGCCGGCGATGTCGCTGGAGAACATGCTCGCCGCGACGAGCCGAGACACCGTGCGCAGCCGGTCGATGACCGGCAAGCCGGCCCGGCAGCTGCGCAGCGCGTGGACCGAGGCCTGGGAGCAGGAGGGCGCCCCGCCGACCCTGCCGATGCCGCTCCAGGGGATGCTGCACACGGAGGCCAGCCGGCGCATCGCCCGGAGCAAGGCGCGGGAGCTCGCCGGGTTCCCGGTCGGTCAGATCGTCGGCCGGATGGACAAGATCCGCCCGACCCAGGAGGTCGTCTTCGAGCTGGTCGAGGAGTGGATCGCCACGACGGAGCGGCTCAACGGCCTGCTCGCCGAGACCCAGTCCGGCTGACCCGGTTGGACAAGGATCTGCTGCGGATCCATGAGTTCGTCGAGCTGCTCGCGGCGGCCGCGAACAGCGGCCGCCATCGTCAACGCACCTTGCGCGCGACCGGCGTACCGCTGCCGCCGGCCAGCTTCCAGGCGCTCCGGCTGGTGCACCGGCGGGGGAGTGTCGCGGTGACGGACCTGGCGCGGTCGCTCGGGGTGGACCAGTCGACCGCGAGCCGGCAGATCCGGCCGCTGGAGGAGCTCGACCTGGTCAGTCGCACCGTCGACGCGGACGACCGTCGGGTCGTCCGGCTGTCGGTGACGGCCGCGGGGGAGAAGGTGCTCGACCAGGTGCGCGCGGTCGCGCTCAACGACCTGGACGTGGCGCTGGCCGACCTGTCGCCCGGGGACCGGGGGCGACTGGCCGACCTGCTGGAGCGCTTCCGGGAAGGGATGTTCGCGGCGTCGGTGGACGAGTCCGGCTGGGCCGTCCGGCGTACCTAGTTGCTCGAGTTCACGCGGAATGAGCTGCCGGTCACCGTGACCGTGTCACCCGACTTCTCGACGACCGCCACGAACGGCCTGCGGACGAACCAGCCGGAAGCCGCGGCGGGGTCGACGTCGGCGGTCACGTCGAGACCGTCGAGCTGGACCGCCATCTCGATGTTGCGCGTCATCCCACGCTTGAGCGTGACCGTCGGCGGCGTGTGCGCGGAGCCGCCGGCGACGTCCACGCTGATGTGCGAAGGCAGTTTGTCGATACGGGCGGCAGCGCCGGCCGGGGCGCTGAGCAGGAATCCCCCGGCGACCAGACCGCCGGCGACGGTCGCGCTGCGGAGGGCGATGCGGCGGGCGGTGGTGGCGTTCATCTCGGGCCTCTTCCGGTCGGTCAGCGCCCTGAGCGGCGCCGTCTGATCTGACTATCGGGCCGTGAGGACCCCCGGGCATGAGGGGTTATCCCTCATTCTCAACTGATAGGAACAGCAGTCGATGAACGGGGGTAGCGCCGTGCGGAAGCTGATCTTCGGCATGAACGTGAGCCTGGACGGCTACATCGCCGCGCCTGGCGACGACATCGGCTGGAGCGAGCCGAGCGACGAGCTGTTCCAGTACTGGTCGGACCGGGTGGGGGCGACCGAGCTGGCCCTGTACGGGCGCAAGCTGTGGCAGACCATGAGCTCCCACTGGCCGACCGCCGCCCAGCAACCCGGCGTCACCCCGGCGGAGATCGAGTTCGCCCGCCGCTGGCTGGCCATGCCCAAGGTGGTGTTCTCCTCGACGACCCAGGCGGTGGACTGGAACTCCCGCCTGGTCACCGGCGACGCGGTCACCGAGATCGCCCGGCTCAAGGCCGAGGACGGCGCCGACATGGACATCGGCGGCGCCACACTCGCCGCGGCGGCCATGCGGGCCGGGCTGATCGACGAGTACGTGCTGGCCACCGCGCCGGTCCTGGTGGGCGGCGGCACGCCGTTCTTCACGGCACTGGGCAGCTGGGTGGACCTGAATCTCGTGGAGACCCGGACCTTTCCCGAGGGCGTGGTCCTGACCCGGTACGAGACCAAGCGCTGAGCGCGGGACCCCAGACCGCCTTACGCCGATAAGAGACATTATGTCATGTACAAGATGAGGGATCTCCCCTCATGCCCCGGCCCGGTGTCGTTTCTCAGCGAATCTGGGCAAGTCTCAGGTGATCTGGACATGACCTGGACGTCGGCGCCGATTTGTTCAGACCGGTCGGGCGACCGACTCCCCTCGCCCGCTCACAACCCGGGCGCAGGTCGAAGGAACGCTTTACGGAGGGAGTACCTCTGTTTAGGTTGGCGGGGTGACCGACCTAGAGCGCCTGGCGTCCTTCGAGGCGATTCGTCAGCTCGCCGCCCGCTATGCGATCGCCGTGGACGCCAGAGATCTCGACTCGCTCGTAGAGCTATTCGTCGACGACGTCCGGGTTGGCCGTGATATGCGAGGCCACGAGGCGCTGCGCACTTCCTTCGACGAGATGCTGCGGGAGATCGGCGTCTCGATCCTCAACGTCGGCACGCACTCGGTCACGTTGCTCGACGGCGCACACGCGACCGGCGTCGTGTACTGCAAGGCCGAGATCCAGGTGGGTGAGCGTTGGATTCACCAGGCCATCGCCTACAGCGACACGTACGAGCGGCGGGCCGATCGCTGGTACTTCGTTCGACGAGTGCACGAGCTCTTCTACGGCACCGAGGCCGCAGTCAATCCAATGACGCTGCCCTCGGCCGACTGGCCGGCGCGCCACGACGGTCGGGGAACCTTGCCGCAACGCTGGGAGACCTGGCAGCAGTTCTGGGCGAGTGACGGCGGCTGACTCGTGCGCGTCGGCGTCTACTTCGACCTGCGCAACCCGCGACAGTGGGAGCAGTCGTGGCCGGCTGTCTATTCGAGCGCACTTGAGCTGATCGAAGAGGTGGAGTGGCTCGGCGCCGATGCCATCTGGTTCTCCGAACATCACTTGTTCGCCGATGGATACCTGTCCCAGCCACTCACGTTCGCGGCGGCCGCGGCAGCCCGCACGTCCGCCGTGCGCATCGGCACAGCAGTCTTGCTGGCGCCACTGCGTCATCCACGGCACATCGCGGAGGAAGCAGCCGTCGTCGACTTGGTGAGCAATGGTCGGCTTGAGCTGGCGCTAGGTGCGGGCTACAGCGCACGCGAGTTCGCCGCGTTCGACGTCGACCCCGCAAACAGGTACGAGCTGACCGACTCAGCCGCCAGCGAGGTGGCGCGGCTCTGGCGCGAAGGGGAGGTCTCTCCCCCGCCGGTGCAGGCCGAGCCTCCGCTCTGGCTGGGATACCAAGGACCCCGGGGTGCCCACCGCGCGGGTCGCCTGGGCGTTGGGTTGCTCTCGCTCGACCGTTCGCTGCTGCAGCCCTACGTCGGGGGTCTTGCCGAGGGCGGGCATCCCGGCGGCTGCGCGCGGATGGGTGGACTGGTCGAGATCGTTGTCGCCGACGACCCGGACCAGGTGCGAGAGCGTCTGCTGCCGCACTACGCGCACCAACTCAACACCTACCGCCACGCGGCGGTCGCTGGAACCGAGCAGCCACCGCCCAAGGAGATCACCGTCGACCGGCTGCGTGAGGGCTTCCAGGCACGAGGGAAGCTCCCCGGGCTCGCGGTCCTGACCGTCGACGAGGCCATCGAGCACGTGCGCACGGCGGTCACGGGGCTGCCCGTCAGCGACGTGTACGTGTGGGCGGACGTCGCTGGCATGCCCGCGGAAGATGCCCGCCGGCACCTGCAGCTGTGGCTCGGGCCCGTTCGGGCAGCCCTGCGATCGTCGGCGTGAACGCGTAGCGATTCGCTCGGTTCTATTGCCCTGCCCAGCGCCCCGCCGGTGTGAGGTGCAACATCCGGATCGCGTTGCCACGGACGATCTTCTCGATCTGCCCCGGCTCGAGGTGCTTCATCTGCTCCTCGGCCACGGCTCGCGTGTTCGGCCAGGTGGAGTCCGAGTGCGGGTAGTCGCTTTCGTAGGTGACGTTGTTCTCACCGACGGCGGCTAGGTTGAGCAGCCCGTGCGGGTCGTCGAAGAAGCAGCCATAGACGTGCCGGTAGTACAGCTCGCTGGGTGGCTCCTTCACCTTGTCGGCGACGCCGCCCCAGCCGCGGTTCTCCTCCCACACCACGTCGGCGCGGTGCAGGACGTACGGGATCCAGCCGATCGACCCCTCGCTGTAGGCGATCTTCAGGTTGGGGACGCGACCGAAGACGCCGGACATCAGCCAATCGACGAGCGAGTAGCAGGAGTTCGCGAAGGTCAGCGTCGAGCCGACCGCGGCCGGGGCGTCCTTCGAGGTGGACGGCATCTTCGATGACGAGCCGATGTGCATGTTGATGGTGGTGTCCGTCTCTGCGCACGCGGCGAAGAACGGGTCCCAGTAGTTGTCACTGTCGTGGATCGATGGCAACCCGAGGAACGGCGGGATCTCGCTGAAGCAGACCGCGTGAACGCCACGAACGGCGTTGCGGCGGACCTCCTCGCCCGCGAGGTTCGCGTCCCACAGCGGCACGATGATGAGCGGGATCAGCCGGCCCTCGCTCGGGCCGCACCACTCCTCCACGGTCCAGTCGTTGTACGCCTGGACGCAGAGCAACGCGAGCTCCTTGTCCTTCGCCTCGGTGAAGGTCTGGCCGCAGAAGCGCGGGAAGGTCGGGAAGCAGAGGGAGGACTCGATCCAGTTCGTGTCCATGTCCTCGAGGCGTTCCGGGACACTCCACGCGCCCTTGCGCATGTCGTCGTAGGTCACTGCTCGCAGGTCGACGTCGTCGCGTGGGTAACCAGCTGCGGCGTCGAGGCGCATGAGCGGCCGGCGGAGGTTCTCGTAGTGCCACCAGTCGACGTCGGGACCACTGCCCTGCTCCCCCACGCCGATGGTCATCTTGCCGCCCTTGAAGGTCATGGCGCCGACGGGTGCGCGCACGACCCGCGGGCCGACTTCGACGTACTTCTTGGGCAGGCGGTCTTGCCAGACGTTGGGCGGTTCCACGACGTGGTCGTCCACTGAGATGATCTTCGGGAACTCGCCCACGCTAGGTGACCTTCACCTCGTTGAGGCCTGCGCCGAGGTGCACGGTGGCTTTGCCGTCCCCTCGGGCCTGAGTGATGGTTCGGCCGACCGAGACGCGTGCGCCGGGCCGCAGTCCCGTCAGGGTGAGCGTCGCGGGGCTGTCGCTGGTCAGGGCGAGCACCCCGGTCCCGCGTCCGCCGAGTCCGGCGCGGTCCGCGGCAATGGTCAGTGCGGTGACGCTGCCCAGGGTGCCGGTAAGTCGGCGGACAGCTGGGCGCGACACCAACGCGACGATCCGCCCTTGCTCGGACCACAGGTCACCGGTGCTGACCGCGCTCGGCCCGCAGAAGTCCCTGCCGGTCGAGCTGTTCTCATGGAAGGTCTCCGTGGTCTCACCCGGGACCGGGATCCGGCCGAGTGCCTGCGTCGTCAGGTCCACCGAGCCCTTGGGGCCGCGAGTCTTGATCCCGGAGACCCAGTAGGCGCGGTCGAAACGCAGCTGCTGGCCGGTGGCCTTGTCGACGACGAACTTCGTGGTGTCGACGGTGTACCGCACGCGCGGCGGGTTCTTCACCCGCGGCTTCGAGATCCCGAGCCGATAGACGCACTCCGCGAGCGCGGTCGCGGGCGCGTGTGTCTCCCCGGCGACGAACCAGCTGCGGTAGTCGACGCTGCCCGCCGCGTCGAAGAGCGCGCGCGTCCGACGCGGTGGCAAGTCCTGGTAGTCGAAGAGCTCGCCGATCGCGATCAGCGGGTCGGCCGCGCCGTTCTGGAATCGGACCGGTAGCGCGGTGAAGTTCTCCGGCAGGCCGGTGTCGTCGGCGGCGACGTCGACGTAGGCGAGTGACCAGCGGTCCGGCATCAGCGAGCCGAGCTTGAACGTGCCGTAGCCGCCCATCGACAGTCCGGCGAGCATCACGCGTTCAGGGTCGAGCGCGAGGCGGGCGATCACATCGTCGGCCACGTCGAGCGGGTCCTGCAGCGCCGGTCCTTCGTACCAGGTCTGCGGGCCGCGGCCGAGCGGCCATGCCACCACGGCGTCGAAGCTGTAGATGTGGGAGTCGCCGGAGTCGGCGTCGTAAGGGCCGGTGTTCACCGCGCTCAGATGCGTCTGGCTCGACCCGTGTAGGTAGAGGACCAACGGGCGGCCTGGCCGCATCGGCCCGGGCACCCAGACGAGGTAGGGCTGGTACGGGCCGTTGTACCAGGCGGCGTTGCCGGCACCCGCGATCCCCTCCCCCAGGCTGAGCCGCGACCGGTACAGGAACGTGTGAAAGCCGCGAGTGTTGGCCTTCGCGAACTCGCTCACCTGGCGCTGCAGCTTGGTCATGTCGATCGTTGCGACCGCCGGTGCAGCGTCGGCCGTGCCGGCGAGGATCGCCGACTGGCGGAACTCCTGCCACTGCTTCTCGCCGCTGCTGGCGAAGCCTGTGACGGCGTCCGTCACCCCCTGCAGGTAAGGCGTGACGGGCTTCTCGGCGACGACGAAGGCGAGGTCATGCACCGGGCTGGCGCCAGTGGCCCAGGATCCGCCGTCCCCGTCGTCGTAGCCGACGGCCGCGACGGCCCGCAGCCGGTCACCGCGGAGCCGGTATGGGACGACGGCGCTCACCGTGTTCGCTGTCAGGTCGGTGCTGCTCTTGCTCGACCCCGCCGATTGCCAGGCGCCTGCGGACCAGGAGCGCAGGGCGGTACTTGCCCGGCCGAGCAGCACGAGCTGGTCGACACCGAGACCGGCTGCCGTCCACGACCCCGGCAGCGTGGCTGCACCGGTAGCCGCGTTTGCGTCGCTGTCGAAGGCAACCCCGACGAGCGGCTGGCTGGTTGTGGTGAGGGTCTCGAGCACCACCGTGATCCGCATCCGGTTGCCGCTCAGGGGCGTGAGCTGGAGCTGGATCAGGTCGGCGACGTTGTTCGGGGTCATGTCCCCCGGGTACGTGACGTCGCCACCGGGCTGGTCGTTGGTGTCCGCTCCCCGATCGTCGTAGGCGTAGTCGGTCCAGACGTAGGTGCCGGCGGCGTAGCTGGACCGGCCGGAGATCAGCGGTCCGATGGTCGGCGGTCTGGGAGCGGGCGCCGCACGTCCACTGTCGACAACGAGCGCACCGAGGGCAAGCAGCGCCAACGGCAGGCATCGCCGGGCGAAGTTCATGGTCGCCATCACCCCCATCTGCGAAGGCTCGCGGCTGCTTCAACAGACTTGCTTCGTCTTTACGGAGGGAACTCCTCCCGATATCTTCCACTCGTATGGGCGCCTACGTCATCTCCGGGTCCGCGTCGGGCATGGGTGCGGCGACGACTCACCTGCTGCGTGCCGCTGGGCATGACGTGATCGGCATCGACCTGCGCGATGCGGAAGTGGTCGCCGACCTCTCTACTGCTGACGGCCGGCGGGATGCGACCTCGCACATCGCGGCGCTGTCGGGCGGGCGGCTGGACGGCGCGGCGCTCTTCGCGGGGGTCGGTGGCGCGACCGGGCGGCCGGCCAGTCTGCTGGTCTCGTTGAACTACTTCGGTTCGGTCGAACTGTTCGAAGCGTTGCGCCCAATGCTCGCGGCCGCCGGCTCCTCAAGCGCGGTTGCGGTGAGCTCCAACAGCGCGACGTGCCAGCCGGGATGGAGCTCGGAGTTGGTCGAGGCGTGCCTGCAGGGTGACGAGGTCAAGGCCCGCGAGCTCGCCGACATCGCAGATTCCGTCAACGCCTACCCGGCGACGAAGGCCGCCCTAGCGCGGTGGGTGCGGCGCATGGCCCCGACTGCGGACTGGGCGGGGTCTGGGGTGCGGCTGAACACGATCGCGCCCGGGCTCGTCGAGACGCCGTTCGTCGAGGAGACCCGCCGTGATCCGGTGCTGGGTCGGTTCATCGACGCCTTCCCGCTCCCGCTCGGCCGTGGTGGCAGCGTCGAAGAGATCGCTGCACTGACCGCGTTCCTGCTCGGCGACACGGGTCGGTTTTTCTGCGGGTCGTTCCTCGTCTGCGACGGCGGCACTGAGGCCATCCTGAGGCCCGACGATTGGCCCGCCGTCTGGGAGCCTGCGAGCTAGACCGCTGCGGCGGCTGGTCCGTCAGCGCGTCGTGGGGATGACCAGCATCGACGGGTGCGCGGCGTCGTGGTAGACGCTGAGGACCGAGCCGACGGACGCAGCAAGCGCCGGCGCGGTCGGCAGGAACCGGACCGCGTCGGCGGGCTGCAGCGAGAGTCGCAGCACGTGACCGGCGGGGATCCGGGCGGCAGCGGGTCGGATCTCGATCCACCAGTCGTACACCGTGTCGGGCGTGATCTTCTCGACCGACGATTTCGTGTACGGGTGGAAGGGCAGCAGCCCCGCACTGCCGAGCCTGGTGGTGTGTCGCGGGTCCAGCCGGCGGAAGGACAGCGTGTCCCAGCCGGAGGTGATCTCCTGCGCCTGTCCGGTTGCCGGGTCGACGTCCTCGACGTGCAGGGTGAGGAACGCGTCGGTGGAGCTGGTGGAGACGTAGAGGTGCGCGCTCATCGGCCCGGTGAGGTCCAACGCCTTGGTGACCGGCAGGTCGTAGGTGAGTCCGGTCCGGTCGTTGAGTGAGTTGTCCGAGTCGCACGGCGTGGACGGGGCGAGTCCGAAGGTGCCGATGTAGGTCGAGCGGGTGCACACACCGGAGGCCGGCTGCCATGGGAGGAGGTCGGGGGCGCCGCTGCCACCGGCAGCACTGAGGGCACCCGCCTCGCTCAGGAACAGCCGTTGGTAGCGGATCCCGGGGACCGGCCACGTGCTCGCCGTGTGGAAGCGCCCTTCACCGAGGCGGTGGTAGGTCACCGGCGGCATCCGGTCCAAGCCGGCGTCACGGACGCCCCGTACGTGGCGGTCGAACCAGCGCACCTGCAACTCGTCCAGGCTCGGCACCCCGTCAGCGGGCAGGCCCTGGCCAGGGGTCGTGTGGTACCAGGGCCCCATCAGTAGCTTCGCGGGCACGCGCCGCTTGCGCAGCTCTTGGAGCAGCAGCGGTGCGTCGCGCTGGCTGAGCGCGTCGAACCAGCCGCCGACCAGGAAGGTCGGGGTCTTGATCCGGTCGACGAGCCACAAGGGTGAACTGGCCCGGTAGTACGGGCCGTCGAACGCACCGGACCCACCCATGAGGGTCGTGACGTTGTAGGTGTTCGCGTTGTTGATGCTCGCCGGCCGGGTGCCGAGGGTCTCGACGGCCCGCCCCGGGTCGCTGGTGGTGTAGCCGGGTGGTGTGGAGGCTTCCAACGGGACGAGGAGGTCGAAGACGAACAGGCTCGTCAGGTAGCCGCCGGGGAGCACGCTGCGGTAGTTGTCGCCCGTCGGCACGACAGGGAAGATCGCTTTGAGCGCGGGCGGCTGCTGCGCCGCGGTCAGCAGCTGGTTGATGCCGTACCAGGACTCCCCGTGCAGGCCCACCGACCCGGTCGACCACGGCTGCGCGGCGGCCCACGCGACGAGTTCCTTGCTGTCCAGCTGCTGGCGTGTCCCCCAGCTGTCGAATGTGCCGCCGGAGCTGCCTGCGCCGCGGACGTCGACGATGACGTCGACGTAGCCCCGCTGGACGAGGTAGTCGCTGTGTGGGTCCTGTGTGTCCTTGTTGTAGGGCGTTTGGACGAGCAGCGTCGGGAACCGGCCGGGTGCGCGCGTTCCGTCCGGGCGTGCCGGGAAGAAGATGTTCGCCGAGAGCACGACGCCGTCGCTCATGGTGATCGGCAGGTCGTTGACGGAGACCACCCCGTACGTCGCGGGCCGTGGCGTCCACGGGGCTTGCTGGCCGGCCGCACTCCCCGGAAGGGCAACTGCGGCGACAGCCACGGCGACGCCGACAGTGAGGGTAAGACGGTTACGCACGTTGCTCTCCAGGCTGCACAACGATGCTGCCGCCACTCGCCCAATCGGCGCTGCGCGGGCTGTCCGGCGAGTCGAGAACGCAGCGCGAGCCGGTGTAGTTGGTCGGCATGCAGCGGTTGCAGTGGATGCAGTTCGACTTGGTCGACGGGTGGTCCTGCATGCGCGCGACCAGGTCCGGTTGGCGCAGCAGCGCGCGGGCCATCGCAACGAACTGGAAGCCGTCGCCGATCGCCTTCTCGACGACATCTCTCGAGGTGATTCCGCCGAGGAGGATCAAGGGAAGCCGCACCGCCGCACGGACCTGCCGTGCCATGTCGAGCAGGTAGGCGTCCTCGTAGGGATAGCTGCGCAGGATCCGCCGCCCGAACAGGTGCACTCCCAGGCGGATCGGCTGCGGCATCACCGCGGCGAAATCGCGCAACGGGGCGTCGCCGCGGAACAAGTACATCGGGTTCAGCAATGAGCTGCCGGCGGTGAGCTCCAACGCGTCAACGGTGCCGTCACGTTCGAACCATTGGGCAACCTGGATGCATTCCTCCATGCCGAACCCGCCCCGGACACCGTCGTCCATGTTCAGCTTGGCAAGAACGGCGATACGCCCGCCGACTGCGTCGTGGACAACGCGCGTGATGTCACGGGCCAGCCGCGCGCGGTTGACCAGGCTGCCGCCGTAGTCGTCGCGGCGCCGGTTCAGCCGCGGGCTGAGGAACGCGCTGGCCAGATAGTTGTGGCCGAGGTGGATCTCGACCGCGTCGAAACCCACCGACATCGCGCGGTGCGCGGCTGCCCCATGAGCGGCGACGATGCGGTCGAGATCCTCGCGGGTGGCTGCGCGGGACCGGTTCAGCGCCGTCGTATTGAACCGCCAGGACGGGGCGAGTGCGGGCGACCCGTTCGACCTGGCCTCGGCCACCGGGCCGCCATGGCCGATCTGCGCCGAGATGGCCGCGCCTTCCTGATGCACCGCGTCGGTGAGCATGCGCAGCCCGCCGAGAGCTTCATCGGCCCAGATGATCTGGTTGCGGTCGGTGCGCCCGTCCTTGCTGACCGCGCAGTACGCGACGGTGGTCATGCCGACGCCCCCGGCTGCGGGTGCCCGGTGGAAATCGATCAGCTCCCGTGTCACCTGTCCGCGGCGACTCAGGCCCTCGTAGGTCGCGGCCTTGATGATGCGGTTGCGCAGCGTGACCGGACCGAGCTGCGCTGGGGCGAATGGGTCCGGCGCCGACTGCACGCGTTCCATCACCGCAGCGGCCGATCGGTGGTACCGACCTGGAGCACGCCCACGGGTGTGCTCGACGTCACGTAGAGCCGCTGCGGGCCCAGTGCCAGGGCCGTCGGCCGGCGCAAAAGGCCATCGGTGATGCGCAGCCGTTCGACGCCGGCATGGTCGAGCCCCACGACCGCCTGGGCGCCGCGCAGCGCAAGGTAGACGCTCCCGCTGGCGGCGACCTCGACGTCGACGGGTTCCTCCCCGGCCGGGAACGTCACCACTGTCGAGCTCGCGCCCGCCGCGCCAGTTGCGTCGCGGGCGATCCGCAGCAACGCACCCATCCCGTCGTCGGGCACTGCCGCACGTCTGGTCACAACGGCCAGCAGGTGGCCGTGGCCGTCCAACGCGAGCCCGGCCAGGCCGTCCGCCCCCGCGGCTTCCGCCCCCGACCACCAGACCTCGATCGGGGCGCCGTTGCGGACCCGCCAGATGATGCCCTGGCCGGCGTCGCTGACGTACGCCGTGCCGGCCTGGTCGACGACGAGGCCGCGCAGCAGCGGCGTGGTGTCGAACGCGCCCGGCTGGCAGGGCGGGCTGATCGCGAGCAGGCACGGCGCGACGTCGGGGACTGTCGCGATCGGCGTCCAGCTGGCCGCACCCTTATGGCGCAGGACGCGCTGCGTCGCGGCGTCCACGGCGACGAGCGTGCCGTCGCCGCCGGTGTCGAGGGCGGTGATGCCGCGGGCACGGTCGGGAGGCTGACCGGGAACTGTGAGCTTCTCGCTTACGCTGCCGAACGCATCCCAGGCCAGGACCGTGGACGCTGCCCGGTCGCCGCCGGGCGCGTCGGTCGAGCCGAATACCCGCCCTGCCCCGGCAACGGTCAGACCGCCAGGCCCGGTGTCTGCCGGGAGCCGGGAGAAGCTCCGCACCGCACCCGGGGCGAGCGAAGGCGGCATCGCGACGCTCGGCCGTCCAAATGGCGGCTCGTCGTCGAGCTCCGGCGCGGGCGGCGGGGAGCCGTGGTCCGGATCGGGCACGGGCGGCTGGGGGTCGGGTGCATCACTCGCCGCGGCAGGTCCTGGCTGGTCCGGGATCATCGGTGCGGGCGCCGCGGTGCGATTCGCGATCGCGGGGATCGCGCGTAGGGCCGCTGGGATGCTGGATACGGCCAACGCGAAGGCGAGGGTCAGTCCGATCGCCACGGTCCAGATCTGGCCCTCGCTCCAGCCGAATACTCGCGCCGCCGAGGCCACCGGGCTCCTTCGCGGGCTCGCTACGGCGCTCACCGCGCGCCGCCGAGTGCTGCGGCGACGGTGCCGCTGCGGGCGATGGCGCGCTGGTCGGTCCCCAAGTAGGCGGCGACGACCTCAGGCGCTGCTCGCACCTCGTCCGGGAGCCCGTCGGCGATGACATGACCGCCAAATAGGCAGGCGACCCGGTCGCTGACCGACATGACCAGTGGGATGTCGTGCTCGATAAGCAGGATGGTGGCGTCGAGTTCCTGCCGGATGCGCATCAGCAACGGTGCGAAGGCTTCAGCTTCGCGTTGCGCTACCCCGGCGGTCGGTTCGTCGAGCAGCAACAGCTGCGCGTCCTGCGCCAGCAGGCAGCACAGTTCGACGATGCGTCGTGTTCCCGTTGAGAGCTCGCTGACGTAGGCGTCGGCGTAGCGGGTGAGGCCGAGGAAGGCGATCGCCTCGGCGGCGTGCGCGCGTTTGGTTCGCTCGGCGCGCAGTGAGGGGGGCAGGCCGAGCAGGCTCGGGACGAGTTCGCTGCGCTCGTGCGCCTCGAGGGCGACCTGAACGGTCTCGGTCACGGTCAGCGCGTCGAAGAGCCGTGCGTCCTGGAACACCCGTCCCATGTCGAGCAGCGCGCGCTGGTGCGGTGCCCAGTCGGTGACGTCGTGGCCGAAGATCCGCACCCGACCGGCGGCTGGTCGGACGAGGCCGCTGATCACGTTCATCAGCGTGGACTTGCCGGCGCCGTTGGTGCCGATCAGCCCGACGATCTCGCCTCGCCCCGCGTGCAGGCTGACGTTTGAGAGCACGTCGAGTCCGCCGAAGCGCACCACCACGTCTTCGGCGACCAGCACCGGCAGGTCATCATCCAGAGCTTCAGCCTGCCGGGGGGCGACTCGCACCCGGGGCAGCGCCGCGGGTGCGCTGTCCGTCTCGGCCGCGGGCATCCGCGCGGCCGCCCAGCGAAGTAGCGCGTCGCGGGCGGAGATCAGGCCTCCGGCCAGCCCGCTGGGCAGGTAGAGCAGCAGCAGCAGCAGACCCATGCCGCTGGTCAGCAGCGCGACGGTGTCGGAGGCGCCGAGCGCGGCCGGCATCCCGACCACGTACACCGCGCCGAGGACAGCGCCGGCGACCGAGCCGAGTCCGCCGATGACGACCATCGCGACGATCTGCAGCGACTTCTCCGGGCCGAACGTCGCCGGGTCGAACTGCACGTAGAGCCCCGCGAGTAGCCCGCCGGCGAGTGCCGCGAGACCGCCGGCGACGGCGAACGCCGACAGCTTCGCGGCAGCCGGAGAGACCGCGAAGCTGGAGGCGGCCGCCTCGTTGTCCTTGGTCGCGATGATGGTGCGGCCCACTCCGGACGAGCGCAGACGGGCAACCAGGTAGAGGGACATCACGAGAGCAATGAGGCAGAGGTAGTAGTAGGCGCGCTGCGAGGTCAGGTCCACACCGAACACGGAGCTGCGCGGCATGAACGCGACGGTCTCCTGACCGAGGAAGACGTCCGCTTCGAACAGCCACGATCGCGCGGCGACCGCGAACCCGAGCGTGGTGGCAGCGAGGAACAGGCCGCGGACCCGAAGCGCGGGGAAGCCGATGAGCAGGGCGGCAATGACCCCGGCGACTGCGGCATAGGCGACGGCGGTGAGGAACGGCACGCCGCGTCCAGTGAGCCCAGCGGTCACGTACGCGCCGAGACCGGCGAAGGCGAACTGACCCAAGGAGAGTTGCCCGGCCCAGCCGGTCAGCACCGTCACCGAGAGCCCCACCATCGCGAACAGCAGCATCCGCGACAGCGCGAACGTCTGCGACGGCGCGGACAGCAGCAGCGGCAGGACCAGAGCGAGGGCAAGGCCGAAGAGGCAGGTGAGCGGGACCATCCGTCGCACCCACCACACCGAGCGGAGCTGGCTCGGGACTGGACGCGCGACGGACGCGGTCGGCAGTGCGGCCTTGCCCATCTCCGTGCGCTGGAGCAGTACTAACGTCAGGACGAGGAGGAACAGCAAGGCATCGGCGAGCCCCGGTGTGCCGGAGTTGGAGAAGACGACGGCTTCGCCGATCCCGATCCCCACTCCCCCGAGCAAGGCGAGCGGCAGGCTCGTCATCCGGCCGACCAGCGCAGCGGCGAGTGCGCGCAGCAGCAGCGACGGGCCCAGTGCCGCCGCGGGCAACCCCACGATCGTGCCGCGCAGCGGGTTGACGAGCACAGCCGTGAGCACCGCGAGTACGGCGGCGAGCACCCAGACCAGCGTCGACATGCGCTTCGTGCTGATGCCGGACAGCTCGGCCCGGTCGGGGTTCTCCGCGGCTGCCCGGATCGCGATCCCGTAGGGGGTGCGGTTGAGGAAGACGGCGAGTCCGGCGATGGTCGCCGGCACGAAGGCGATGACCATGAAGTGTGGGCTGCGCAGCACGAGCCCGCCGACGTCGATGCTGCGCCCGACCGGAGACGGGTAGGGCGCCACGTTGTCCACGCCGGGCAGCAGCAGCTGGCAGACGAACATCAGCTGGGCGATGCCGATCGTGGCGACCAGCAGCGCGAGGCGAGGTGCCCGGGACAGTCGGCGCACGATGAGCAGCTCGACAATGGCCCCGACGACCGCGCCGGCGAGGAGGACGGTGGCCAGGGCGAGGAAGAAGTTCCAGTCGTGGTCCAGGACGAGGATGGCGAGCAGGGCAGCGCAGAACGCGCCGATCTCGCCGTGCGCGAAGTTGATGACCTTCGTCGCGCGGTAGATCAGCACCAGTCCGGCGGCGAGGATCGCGTAGGCGAGACCCGAGGTCGCGCCGATCAGCAGGGTCTGTCCGGTGATGTCCCAGCCGAGGACTGTCATTCGCCAGCCTGCCCGAGGAACACTGCCCGCACCAGGTCGTCACGTTCGAGCAGTTCGCGGGCGGGACCTTCGAAGCGGACCTGGCCCTTCTCCATGAAGACCGCGCGGTCGGCAACCGCCAGCGCGACGTTGAGCGACTGCTCGACGATGACGATGGTCATCCCCTGCTGCTTGAGCCGATCGATGACCTCCAGCAGCTCCTGGACGACGACCGGGGCGAGGCCGAGGGACAGCTCGTCGATGAGCAGCACCGCCGGGTCGAGGAGCAGCGCGGACGCCAGGGCCAGCTGCTGCTGCTCGCCGCCGGACAGCGTGCCCGCCGGCTGGTCGAGCCGCTCGCCGAGGATCGGGAACAGTTCGACCACCTCACCGACACGTTCCTGGACGCGTGCGACGTCCCAGACGTAGGTGTACGCGCCGGCGACCAGGTTCTCCCCGACGGTCATCGACGGGTAGACGGCCCGCCCTCCAGGGACCTGCACGATCCCCATCCGCACTCGAGCGCCGGGGTCGGTGTAGCTGATGGTGCGGCCGCGCATCCGGATGACGCCACGGTCGGGCAAGCCGAGTCCGCTGATGGCGCGCAGCAGGGTCGACTTGCCCGCGCCGTTGGTGCCCAACAGCGCCAGCACTTCGCCCTCCTTGACGTCGAGGTTGACGTCGAAGAGCACTTGCAGCGGGCCGTAGCTGAAGTCGAGGTGGCGTACCTGCAGCGCAGGGATCTCCGCGCCGCCGGCGATGCGGGCCCGCTCGTCGCGTTCCTCGACCACTTCAGCGGCCGCGGCAGCCATGTCGCGGCGGACGAACCGGCAGCCGTAGGCGAGCAGGCCGCCGCCGATCAGCGCCGCAGGCGGCAGGGCGATGGTCAGCGCGGTGCGTGGCCCGACTGCTTCCGCGATCCCGCCAAGGACGAGCGCGCCACCGACACCACCGACGAGGGACAGGTAGATGCCGATGGTGGCGAACCCGATCGAGCGCAGCCGGTAGGGCGTGACCGCGGCCGCGACCGCGAACACCGGCACGAACGCGCCCACCAAGGCAGCCTGCGCGAGGAACTCCCCGACGGTGTACAGGGCGGTCGTCGGCATGTGCAGCGCGATCGGCTTGATGATCCCGTAGGCCGCCACCAGGGCGCCGGTGACGAGCAGTGTCTGCTCGGGGCTGCGTCGGAACAGCGCTTCGCTGCGTCGCCCCACGATGAGGACACCGATGAGCCCGCCCAGCGCGCTGAGGCTTCCGACGACGCCGCGCTGTCCAGCGTCGAGACCGAAGTGATCCTCCAGGACGAGGTTGGTGTAGATCGGCGCGGTCACGACCGAGAAGCCCAGTGCGCCCAGCGCGGCGAGGAAGTAGTAGAAGGTCTTGATCTTCTTGAGCCGCGCGAACGCGGCGGACACGGGGATCGCGAGCTGGTCAGGTTCCTCGGCGAGCTCGACCCCGAGCATCGCGAGCTGCTCGTTGCGTCCGCGCTTCGGCTCGGGCAGCGCCAACGCGATCAGGCCGAGGACCACAGCTGGCAGCGCGAGGACGACGAACGCCCACCGCCAGGCGGATGGCCCGCCGACGACCGCTGCGACGCCGCCGGCCAGCACCGGGCCGATCGCCAGACCCAGCGGCTGCGACGTGCGGTGCACCGCGAAGACCCGGTTGCGTCCCTCGATCGGGTAGGCGTCGGCGAGCATCGAGTTGTGCACCGGCGTCTCGTTCGCCTTGCCGACGCCGGAGACGATCCGCGCCGCCACCAGCTCGACACCGTTGCGGACCATGCCGGTGACCACGGCGGCCCCAGCCCAGACCAGCGTGCAGATCCCGACGATCCAGGCGCGGCGGAAGCGATCAGCGAGATAGCCGAGCGGAACCGCGGCGACGAAGAGCAGCAACCCGGCGATGGCGCCGACCAAGCCGAGCATGAGGTCCGACAGGCCGAGGTCGGCTTGGATCTCGGGGCCGAGCACCGCGAACGCGGCCCGGTCGAACTCGTCGACGAGCGCGAGCGCGGTGAGGACCACGAGCACCCGCGGGCCGCCCTCGCGAAGCACGTCGCGGAAGGGCATCGCGTCCGCGCCGACACCGGGCAGCGACGCGGCGGCCACGGCGACGGAGGAGCTCGCCCGCTCGTGCTGCAGCGCTTGGCGGCGTGTCTCCTCATCGAGCACACGAGACGCGAGCGCGACCGGGTCCTCCCCCGCCGCCGCGCGCGTTTCCCGCTCGGCATGCTCAGCGATCTGCACGTCGCTCCTGCCGTTGACTCACGGTCGCACCGGGCGGGGCTGATATTACGGAGACAAACCCTTCCAAAACAATGGTCGTGTGGTTATCGTCGCGACGTCGAGCCTGAACCCGACAGGCCAGGAGCGTGGAGTGGATCCTCGGCGGCTGCCCGTGCACTCGCGGGCGAACAGCGTGGTGCTGATCCTCGGCGTCGTCATCGGCCTGCTCATCGCCGGCCTGGCGATCCCGTTCGTCTTCGGTGAGCGGCTCGCGACGACGCGCACCGGCGACGACGTGTCACTGGGTGATCTGGGGCCTTCCCCGGACGGCACGCCCCTGCCGGGGACCTCACTGGAGCCGTCCACACCTGGCAGTCCGGCACCCGGCAGCCCCGGTTCGACGGCTTCGAGCGGACCGGGTAGCGCACCGGTGCCGAGCGGGACCCAGCCGGCGGCAGACCCGACCAACGCCCCCCGCGGGCCGGCACCGCTGACCGCGTCGGACCGCGGCGTCACGGCGACGTCGGTCAAGGTCGGCTTCACCATCCTCGACACCGCGAACCTCGGCCGGGCCGGCGTCGGCATCGGGGTCAGCATCGAGCAGCAGGAAGCCGCCTGGCGCGCCTACGTCCAGGACATCAACGACCGCGGCGGCCTCAATGGCCGCAAGATCGACCCGGTCTTCGCCGTCTACGACCCGCTGAGCGAAGACAGCCAACGCCAAGGCTGCCTGCAGCTCACCCAGGACGAGCAGGTCTTCGCCGTCGTCGGGGGCTTCAACTACCCGGTTGCGGTGTCCTGTGTCGTCCGGGAGAACCAGACCGCGTTGTTCAGCGGCTACGGCTCCACCAACGACGGCTTTTACGGCGACCGCTACTTCACCATGTACCCCAAGGCGTCGCGGATGATGTCCCTGATGGTCGCCGCGCTGGACAAGGCAGGTCGGCTCAAAGGCCGCACGATCGGCATCCTCAACCAAGGCCAGAACGACCCCGGCGGGCACGCTGGTGCCGCTCTCGCCGCAGCGCTGAAAGCACGCGGGTATGCCGTGAAACGCAACACCCTTCTCTCCGCTGACACCGGGACGAGCTCGTCCCAGGTGCCGGTTGCTGTCAACGAGTTCCGCCAGGACGGCATCAACACGGTGTTCATGCTGGCCGGGGTGCTCACTGCCACACAGTTCGTCCAGCAGGCGAGCAACTCCGGATACACCCCGGCCTACCATCTCAACGACTGGGCGAACAACAACAACGACTTCACCGTGCAGAACATGCCGCCGTCGTTCGAAGGCACCGTCGGCGTGACGCATATCTGGGGGCATGGCAACAAGGTGCCCTTCGGCGCGGAGAACGCCGAGGTGAAGCGCTGTCGCAGCATCCACGACAAGCTTTCCGGCCGCACCCTCGCCGCGCGCGGCACCGCCGAGTTCGGCGCAACTATGCAGGCCTGCGACAGCATCCGCGCGTTCGAGCGCGCAGCGAAAGCGACCGGCCCTAACCTGACCAGGAAATCCATTGGCGCGGCCGTGAGCTCACTGGGCGCGTTCCCGATCGCGAACTGGGGAGCCGGCCGGTTCGCGGCGGGCAAGCATGACTTCTCCGAGCAGCTGCGTTTCCACGTGTTCCGTCAGTCCTGCACCTGCTGGGAGCCGTCCGGCGGGTTCTTCACCGTCAGTTAGCGAAGCGCACGAGATCGCATCTGGCTGGGACCGCTCGGGGCCTACGCGCCAGTGAGGCCGTCAACGAGACGTTGCAGAAACAGCTCGTCGTCGTTGGTGAGGCTGTCGTGGTCTTCAGGGACTGGTGGCGTCAGCAGCATGTGGCTCAGGCAGGCACCAATGAGCAACTGCAGTACCAGCTCCAGTGTCGCCGTTGCGGGTACATCGCCGCGTCGAATCGCACGACGCACGACCGCGCGGATCGCTTTCGCTCGGGCGTCGTTCTGCATCGCCGTGAACTGTTCGGCGAGTTCCGGATTCGTCCGCGCGTCGAGCACCATGCGCAGCCCCACCACACCGCTGGGACCACGAAAGACGCGAATGAGGTGGCGCCCGACGTCGAGCAGATCCTCGCGACTGCTGCCCGTATCGATGGCTGGTAGCGGCCGTTCGAGCGACTGGATCGCCTGCGCCAGCAGATCAGCTTTGGTCGACCAGCGCCGGTACAGCGCGGCTTGGCCCACACCGGCGAGCTTGGAGATCGCCTCGAAGGAGAAGCCGTACCAGCCTCGCTCCGAGTACACCGTCAACGCTGCCGAATAGACCCGCGGCTCGATCTCGGGATCACGCGGTCGCCCGCGTGGGCGCCGCACCTCGGCAGTCTTCACGCCTTCACGCTGTCATGAGCGACCACGGTGACGTCGGACCGAGGCACCTTGCCGGTTGCGGTGCGTGGCAGCGGGTCGGTGGTCAGCCGCCAGCGGGTCGGCACCTTGAAGTAGGCGAGCTGATCCCTGACGTAGGCCGCCAGCTGGTCTGCCGTCGGCGCATCGTCCTCGGTAACGACGACGAGCGCGCCGACCTCTTCGCCCAGATCTGAGTGTGGAACTCCGACGACGACGACTTCGCGAACGCCCGGATGCTCGGCGATCACCGCCTCGACCTCCACCGGGTACACATTCTCGCCACCTCGGATGATGAGATCGGAACGTCGCGTCGTCAGCCGCAGCCGACCTTGCTCGACGACCCCGATGTCACCCGTGCGCAGCCAGCGGTCTGGCGAGATCGCGGCGGCTGTCGCGGCGGGGTCACGCCAGTACTCGAGCATCACGAATGGGCTGCGCACACATACCTCGCCCTCCTGCCCGTCGGGCAGCGGCGCACCCGCCTCGTCGCGGATCTCGAGTTCCACGGTCACGATCGGACGGCCGACGCTGTCCGGGGCAACGCCGAGCTCTAAAGGTGACGCGACAGCGACCGCAGTCGAGGACTCGGTCAGCCCGTAGCTGTCCGCGAGGTTCTGCTCGGCGAAAGGCAGTGCCTTGCGAAGGCGGTCTTTGAACGCCGGTGACGATGGCGCCGAGGCGAGTGCGAAGGCGCGTAGCGACGACAGGTCATACCCGCTGAGGTCACCGTGGTCGAGCAGACGACTCGCCATCGTGGGCACCGCGCCCCAATGGGTGACGCGTGCCGACTCGATGAGGCGGAGCACCTGGTCGACGTCGAACGCGCCGCGGTGGATGACGGCCGTGCTGCCCGTGGCCAGCCGAGGGACGGCGAGGTTGTGCAGGCTGCCGATGTGGAACAGCGGCATTGTCATCAGGTAGCGCTTGTCCTCGGGTGGCGTCGGGTCGCCGAATGCGCTGGCGAGGGCGTCGTTGAACCGGTGGTAGTCCACCACCGCGAGCAGGTTGCGATGGGTATGGACGACGCCCTTCGGCCTTCCGGACGAGCCGCTGGTGAACAGGATGGTCGCCGGGTCGTCCTCGGCGACGCTGACGGCCGGCAGGTCGGCATCCGGGCTGCGACTGGCCAGCTCACGCAAGTCCGTCTCAACGCGGAGCAGCGGCACGCTGTCGCCTGCGAGCAGAGCTGCGCGCTTCGCATCCGCAATCACCACGGTCGGTTCGACGTAGTCCAGCGCGAACGCGTGCTCGCGTGGCGACCACCATGCGTTGAAGCCGGCGGCGATCGCGCCGAGGGACACGGTCGCCCAGAACGCCACCACCCACTCGGGCGAGTTCTCTGCTGCGATCGCGACTCGCTGCCCCGCCCGCACACCGTGCTCATCGCGCAGTGCCGCCGCGAAGGATGCGACCTGCGAGGCGTGGTGGGCGAAACTGATCCGCTCGTCGGAGGTCACGAGGTAGTCCCGTTCGCCGTACGCGACCGAGTCGGTGACGATGCTCCCCAGCGACCGGCGCCGGTTCTTGAAGGTGAGCATTCGCGTGCCGAGGATCTCCTCCTGGACCAGCTCAAAGGGCGCGCCCGGAGCGGTGAGTCCGGCCACGACCTGCGCGGCCGCCTGCTGCATCTGCGCCAGCTGGTCCAAGACCCCTCCTCGGCTTGAACGGATTATAGGACGTAAGGCCTCCGATATTGACGGCCGTTCCGGCGGATGTCAGCATCGCCGTCCCAGGCGAGGACACATGGGGGCCCAATATGGCGATCAGGTCGGGTCCGATGTCGGTCAACGCTGGGCGCGAGTACCACCGTTGGCACCAGAGCGTTGGCACGTCCTTGCGGGAGATGGTGGCGGCCGGGGAAGCGCCCGCTTTCGTCGGGCTGGACGACCTGCTGGCGCTCTCGTCGAAGCTCTCGAGCGCGGTCAAGGCCAGCGCCGACACGGCCGCCAGCCGGGGCCAGGAGACCTTCACCGTCGAGGTGCCGTTCACCGACACCGAACAACGGATGCTCACCGACATGGGCTCATCGCTGCTGACCTACGTGCAGATCCTCATCATGCGCGGCAAGGTCGACGCGGAACCCTCGGCTGAGGTCAAAGAGGCGATGGCAGCGTTGGGTGCCGCGTCCTGACGCGGACCACCGGTCAGCGTGAGCCCGGATCGCCCTGATCGAGGCATGTTCGCGGAGCTCATCCTCGGCGCCATCGATGCCGACCCGTGGCACTCACCAGTGACCGTGGCGTAACGCCGAGCCGATGCCGATGGCGGAGCCGAGTTGGTCGGAGAACTTGGTGACCAGCGGGCCGAGGACTGCCGTCATGAGTACGTAGGCAGCGGCCACGGCGCCGAGTTGGGCACCGTCGGCGGTCCCGGCGCCGAGCGCGGCGATGACGATGGAGAACTCACCGCGTGCGATGAGCGCTGTCCCGGCGCGGAGCCGGCCCGGCCCGGCTGCCGTTGGGCGGGCGGCCAGCCAGCCGGCGAGAACCTTGCCCGCTACGCCGACCGCGGCGAGTGCTGCGGCGGGAGCGAGCACATCGAGAAGGTCGGCGGGGTCGACGGAGAACGAGAAGAACAGGAAGAAGGTCGCCGCGAACAGATCGCGAAGCGGCCCGACGATGGTTGAGGTGCGGGCCTGCACAGGGCCGGACAGCGCCAATCCGATGAGGAACGCGCCGATGGCGGCCGAGACCTGCACCTCTTCGGCGAGTCCTCCGACGAGCAGCGTCAGGCCGAACACGGCCAGGAGGAGCGCTTCGTCAGTGGCCGGCGCGAGCAGGCGGCTGAGGTGATGGCCCCAGCGCAGCGCGACGGTCAGGATCAGCGTCACGACGGCGAGAGCGACTGCGATGGTCGTGACCGTGTCGGCCCCGCTCTTGCCGGCGATGATGGCGCCGACGATCGGCAGGTAGACGGCCATCGCGAGGTCCTCGATCACGAGGAGATTGAGGACGGCGGGGGTCTCGCGGTTGCCGAGGCGGTCGAGGTCGGTGAGCGCCTTCGAGACCACGCCGGATGAGCTGACCCAGCAAACGCCGCCGAGCAGCAGCGCTGTCGCCCCCGACCAGCCGAGCGCGAGACCGGCGATGAAGCCGGGGGTGAAGTTCGCCAGGGCATCGACAGCACCCGGGACGATGCCCGCGCGCAGTCCGCGGCGCAGTTCGTCTCCGTTGTACTCGAGGCCGAGGGTGAGCAGCAGGAGCAGAACGCCGATCTCGCCGGCCAGCTGGATGAACTCCCCGCTCACATCGAGCGGCGCGATGCCGCCTTCGCCGACTGCAAGTCCGGCGAGGAGGTAGAGCGGGATCGCGGTGATGCCGAGCCGCGCGGCCAGCCGGGCCAGCAGGGACAGCGCGAGGATGACGGCGCCGATCTCGATGAACGCGAGCGAGGCATCGCCGCCCCCTGATGCGGCCGCGATGATCACGCGCCGAGCAGGTGACGCGCTTCGCGCAGTCCCTCGGGAGTGCCGATCGCGACCACCACATCCTCTGCGGCCAAGGCCTGCTCCGGTCCGGGGGCGGGGATGGTCTCCTCGCCGCGGATCACCGCGACCACCGAGGAGCCTGTTCGGGTGCGCAGCCGTGTCTCACCGATGGTCGAGCCCGCGTATGGGGTCCCGGCCTTGATGGGGACCCAGTCGAGCGCGACGCCGGCCAGGCGCTGTACGCCGGCGGCGGCCTCGCTGAGTGCGCCCCCGCCGAGCAGGCTGACCAGCGTGCGCGTGTCCTCCGGGTCGAGCCTTAGGACGGTCGTGCACGAGTCCGGGTCAGCGCGGTCGTAGATGGCGATCTCTCGCCGTCCGGTGCGGTGGGACAGCACGGCGACGCGTTCACCGGCGTCGGTGGCGAACTCGTGTCGCACACCGACGCCGGGAAGGTGCGTCTCGGTGACTTCGGGCATCTGTCCTCACTCTCGGAATCGTTGCCTCAGATGTTCGTCTGCTCCGGCGGAGCACCATCAGCAGCCAATGCTGCTGAGGCACCTTCGGCGGCCGGCTCGGGGCAGTCCACGCCGAGCGTGTGGCAGGTCATCGAGATTGCGCCGTACGCCGCCCCGCCGACGAGGACGTCGGAGGTCTCGCCGGATGCGGCCGCGATGGCGGCGATGTAGAGCAGCGGGATGAAGTGGTCGGGGGTGGGCACGGCCAGGTGGAAATCGGCGTGCTCGAGGAGCTCGAGTACGTCACCGGGCCGCTCTCGCATGAGTTCTGTGGCGGCCGCGTCGAAGCGGTAGTTCCAGTCGAAGCCGGCGGCGGGCTGGTGCCAGTCGATGCGGCGCAAATTGTGCACCACGTTGCCGCTGCCGACGATCAGCACTCCCTGCTCGCGCAGCGGTGCGAGACGCGCGCCGATGTCGAGGTGGTAGTCGAGGGGCTGCAACGCGTTGATGGACAGCTGCACGACCGGCACGTCGGCATTGGGGAACATGTGAGCCAGGACCGACCAGGTGCCGTGGTCGAGCCCCCAGCTGTCGACGTCGAGGCCGACCCAGCGCGGCTTGACGGTGTCCACGACCAGCTCGGCGACCTCGGGGTGGCCCGGCGCCGGGTAGTCGAAGTCGAACAGCTCGTCAGGGAAGCCGTAGAAGTCGTGGATGACCCGTGGCCTTGGCATGGCCGTGACCGCGGTGGCGTTGGTGTACCAGTGCGCCGAGATCACGAGCACGGCCCTGGGCGTGGGAGCGCAGGCACCGAAGGCCCGCCACGCGTCCGTGTACCGATTGTGTTCCAGTGTGTTCATCGGGCTGCCATGGCCGAAGAAGCCTGCGGGCATCACCACGGGGTCGGTCATTGGTGTCTCCAGGGCGGCGGGCTGACGTCGATGCGGGGCAGCAGGGAGTCGACCTTGCCGAAGCGTTCGGCCCCTGCAGCCCAGTCCTGGTGGGCCGTGTTGATTTCCTCGCGTGTTCGAGCCACGAAGTTCCACCACATGAGTACAGGCTCCTCGAGGGGCACTCCCCCGACGAGAAGTGCGCGGGTCGGCGCCTGTGTCGCCAGCGCGATCTGGTCGCGCCCGCGGCCGAGGTAGGCGAGCTGCCCGGGGTTCACCGCGGTGCTGTCGACGAGGAGTGCGCCGGTCAGCACTACCAGAGCGTGCTCGTAGTCGGGTCGCAGCGGAACCGTCGTCACGCCCCTGGCAAGGTCCAGGTCTGCGCCCGCATGATCGGTGTCACGCCGAGCGGGCGACGTTGCGCCGGCGAGCTCGCCGACCAGGACTGTGGCGACCGCCGTTCCGAGCTGGACTTGCGGCAGCTCGGCGTGGTGCTCGAACGCTGCCGCCCCGGTTCGCGTGTGCGCGGGTTGGGCAACCCACAGCTGGGCGCCGTGCATTGCGCCGCGATAGTGGCCAATGCCCTCTTCGGAGTGTGCGACGCCGTGGCCGGCGGTCATCAGGTTGAGCTGACCGGGAGCGATGACCTGCTCGGTGCCGAGGGAGTCGCGGTGCAGCGCTTCGCCGGCCAGCAGCCAGGTGACGGTCTGCAAGCCGATGTGCGGGTGCGGGGCGACGCCGAGGCCGCGCTCATCGACGGTCGCAGGGCCCATGTGGTCGAGGAAGCACCACGCGCCGACGGTTCGACGGGCTCGGCGCGGCAGCGCGCGACGCACCGAGAAGCCGCCGACCTGGCTGACGCGGCTTTCGCTCACCTCGACCACCGACGGCGACGGGCCGGCGGGCTCGGCCTGGGGGTCGACGTCGGAGGCGGTGACTGGCCCGCTCACGAGACGGCTCCGCCGCTCGGCAGGGCGAGGCAGATGGTGGCGCGATAACCATCGCCCGTCGTGGTGACGTCGAGCAGCGCCGGGTTCGCCGCGGCCGCGAAGATCTCGTCGGTGCTGTTGATCGTGTCCCGCCGGTGCCGCAGTGCGTAGGGCGTCGAGGAGAGGACGGCATCGCTGACCTCGTCCGGGAAGTACAGCTGGCTGATCAGCGAATGGCCGTCCACGTGGACCATGACGTGGATGTGCACGGTCCGCCCCGGATACCAGCCGGGGTAGATGGTGTGGAACTCGACCATGCCAGTGGAATCGCAGACCTGCCGGCCACGGAGAAAAGTCTGGTCGGGCAGGTACTCGCCGCGGGGCGCGGTTCCGGCAGAGACGACCGCGGAGTCGTCGGGCGGCGGGAACCCGGAGTAGCGGCCGAGGGCGTCGCACTGCCAGATCTCAACAGTCGCCCCCGCCAATGGCGCGTCGCCGTCGTGAGCGAGACGGATGCCGAGCTGCAGCGGCGCGCCGTCACGGTCCTCGACGACGTCGCGGCGCGGCGGTTGCTCGTCGCGGTGATACGGGCCGAGGTCCTGCTCGACCCACGGCCCGCATGGCGCGCTGGTGGTGAGGAGCATTGCCAACGAAGCGGTCACCGGTTCTGCGCGGGTCACGTGCTGCTGAACTCCAGGAAGGCCTCGAAGGCGCGGGGTGCATGCACTGTGCCCGGCCCGCCGTTCATGAGGATGGCTACGCCGAGGGCTTCGGCGACTTCGTCGGCGGTGGCGCCGCGACGGGCCGCTCCCCGCGCGTGCGAGGCCATGCAGCCGTCGCACTGCTTGCTGACCGCGACGGCAATTGCGATCAGCTCCTTCGTCTTCGCGTCGAGCGCACCGTCGCCGAGTGCTGCGCCGCTGAGCGCGCCATAGCCGTCGAAGACCGCTGGGATGCGCTCGCGCAGGTCCTTCACGGGCTGGCGGAGCTCATCGAGGATCTGCTTGTGGGTCATGCGAGGCCTCCTTAGGTCAGGGGTGCGACGGGGAGGACGGCGCACCGTCCACATCGAAGAACAGTTCGTCGGCGTAGCACCACCACCAGTCCTCGCCCGGCTCGTAGCTGCGGATGAGCGGGTGGTCGCGGTTGGCCTGCCAGTGGGCGGTTGCGTGCCGGTTCGGTGAGTTATCGCAGCAGCCCACGTGCCCGCAGCGCATGCACAGCCGCAGGTGTACCCACCGGCCGCCGATGGCCAGGCAGTCCTCACATCCGTCGCTGGACGGGACGACGTCGTTGACGGTGTCGAGGTGAGAGCACGAGTCAGGCATGGTGAGGTTCTCCGTCCTGTCGCTCCAGCGTCTTGCGGTCCCAATGGGCGGTCGTGGCGGCGGCCTCGTAGGTGCTCTGCAGGAACTCGAGGAGCCGCGCGTCCGGGTCAGGCTCGCTACGGACGAGCTCGTAGGGAAGGACGAACTCGGCGAGGTCGTCGTCCCAACGGGCACCCGCCGCGCCGATGGCGGTGCTGCGGTAGCCGGGTGGCTCCGGGTAGGCGTAGGCGTAGAACACGCCCTCCTCACCCGGCGGACCGGGCCAGTACCCGCAGCTGCCCACCTCATGGGAGTACGCCTCCCACATCACGTGCGGGCCGCAGTTCGCCGCGCCGCCGGGGTGTGGTGGCGCGGTGCGGCCGGAGAAGCGGGTCAGCGCGAGGTCCAGTGATCCCCAGAACAGGTGCACTGGGCTGGACTTGCCGATGAATCGGCCGCGGAAGGCCGTGAACACGCGGTTCATCGCAACGAGCGCCTGCCAGAAGCGATGCACCGCGTCAGCGTCGTAGTGGGCATGCGCGACGTCGTCGGTGAACGCGATCGCTCCGGGGATCTCGACCGGCATTGGCCA
Organism: uncultured Frankiaceae bacterium; assembly: GCA_964651395.1. Classification (GTDB taxonomy): domain Bacteria; phylum Actinomycetota; class Actinomycetes; order BP-191; family BP-191; genus CAZYXZ01. Next base: position 81,727 of record CAZYXZ010000001.1, on the reverse strand, counting down.
GATCTGTGTCCCGACACCAAGCTCGTCGAGCAACAACATTGTTCTTGCGTAAAAGTCGGCGACGCTGCGTGGAAGCAGCTCGAGCGAACGGGATGTGCCGGCCACGGTCGTGATGTCGAGGCGGTGATCGACGAAGTCGAAGTCGATCTGGAAGGCCGGGCCGGTTCGATGGGGCATCAGCGACGTTGTCAGGCCTCGCGCGGACACGTAGAGCGGGATGTTCCACCAGTGGTTGAGGTGTGTGCTGTTCGCGAGACGCACCTTGCCGACCACCTGCGTGTAGAGCTGCAAGGTGTCGCGGGTGTCCGCCCAGTCCACGATCGGCAGCGAAGGCCAGCGTTGGGCGTCCGACGTCATCTAGGGCCTCCTCCCGCCGCGTCCAACCTATGCGGATGTGGTGGAGCCCGCCGGTGGGTGGCTGGGGCAGTAGCAGTCGGCGTGTGTGATGGCGTAGCCGAGGATGAACGCCGTCGCCACGGTCTGCACCGCGCCCAGCGTGATGAACACCATGCTGCCGGCGATGACCGCACTGACGAGGACGAGTGCGGATGCGACCAGCCAGGTGAGGAACGCAGGACGGCTGATCCCTGCGACGCACCGTTCGCGCACCATGTGGCTGATCTGCGGGACGTAGGCGAGGCCGGCCAGGCCAGCGCCGGCAAGTCCGATGACCTCGCCGACCGCCATGGCCTGGCCTCCCTCGTAGCTCGCTACTGGCTGCGCTTGAGCTCGTCGACGAACTTGAGTGCTTCGCGACGAACATGGTCGGCGAGACGCGGGTCGATGATGCTCATGATGCGGCCCGCTTCGATGTCGCGGGCCGCAGCGGTCTTGAAGTCGAGCAGCTCCCGCGCGGCACTGAGCACCTCGTCGAGCTCGGGGTTATGCACGATCGCCTTCGCCACAACGCCAGGGTGCGCGGCGAGCGCCTTGGCGGATCCGGCCACACTGCCGTTGAGTCCTGAGAACACCGCGCTGGTGGCGAGCGCCGTCTCGATGAGCTTGAACTCCTCCGGGTCGAGCAGGTGGGCGACGAAGCGGCAGTGCTCGTCCATGATCTCCGCCCAGAACGGCACCACCTCATCGCGGTCGAACTCGCTGTCGCCGCCGGCGAGCTGGGTGAGCCGGCGCGACCAGCGCTCCGCCTCGTGGCGCGTGTGGTCGAAGAACAGCGGCCAGACCAGGCTGCGAAGGGTGCCCTCTCGCTGTGCGACGCCGAGGGTCGCCTTGTATTCGATGAACGGCTTGAACGCCTCCACGACGCTCTTGCAGAACGCGGCGGTTTCCCCCGGCTCTGGTGGGCCGGCGGCGCCGATCCGCTCGGTCAGCGCGCCGAACCGCTCGTGGAACTCCAACGCCTGCTGCCGCTGGGTGGCGGCCAGCTCGACGGGCATCAGCAGCGCGAAGAACAGCGCGTGCTCGCTCATGATGTCGGTGGCGAACCGGGCGTCAGCCCACGCATGGTGGGCGACGCTGCGGTCTTGCTCGTTGGGCACCACAACCGGCTTCTCGTAGGGCGCCTCGAGCTTTTTCCCGCCACCACGGGTATAGGTGTGGAACGGCTTCGATGAGGTGGCCATCACGGGCTCCTTCCGGATCGACATCCCCCGGGGGGTACAGCTCAGCCTCCCCACTCTAACGCCGTATATGCTCTGCTTTAGAACTGAAGCAGCTTTTCCATCGACCGGATGCGGAGGCACCCATGACCGATCTTTACGCGCTTCCCGATCTCGCCTACGACCATGCTGCGCTCGAGCCGCACCTGAGCGCACGGATCATGGAGCTGCACCATGGCAAGCACCACGCCGCGTACGTCAAGGGCGCGAACACCGCGCTGGAGAAGCTGCACGACGCGCGCGGCCGGGATGACTTCGCGAGCATCTCGATGCTGGAGAAGAACCTGGCGTTCCATGTCTCGGGTCACGTGCTGCACTCGATCTTCTGGACCAACCTCTCCCCCGACGGCGGCGGCGAACCGACGGGCGTGACCGCCGAACTGGTCGGTAGCACTTTCGGCGGCTTCGCTGCTTTCCGCCGGCAGATGGTCGAGGCGGCAGCGACCGTCCAAGGCAGCGGCTGGGCGCTCGCGTCCTGGGAGCCGACCGCAGCGCGCCTCGTGGTGCAGCAGGTCTATGACCACCAGGGCAACCACGGGCAGGGCACCATCCCGCTGCTGGCCATCGACGCGTGGGAGCACGCGTACTACCTGCAGTACGAGAACAGGAAGAGCGACTACCTCGAAGCGGTGTGGAACGTCGTGAACTGGGCCGATGTGGAGCGCCGACTCGTCGCTGCCCGCAGCGCCGACCTCGTCCTGGTCTAGGCGGACTTCCGGGACGGGCGGGAGCGCTGCGCGTCGAGAACCACGCAGCAGCGCCCCGCCGCCGGGTCGAGCCGCGCACACAGCCCGGCGTCCACGCTGTCCGCGAGGCCGCTCATCAGGTCGAGGTTCATCCCGCAGACCAGCGACGTGTGCTCAGCGGCGAGGGAATGGAACGGGCAGTTGCCCAGCACGGTGCGCGCCGATTCCAAACGCGGCTCGAAGCCGTGCTCCTCGAGCACCTCATGCACGGCCCGCAGCACCTTCGCGCGGGAAGCGCGGGCGCCCACGCCGGCACGGACCTGTCGAGCGAGTCGCACGCCGAACGCCCGAGCCTGCTTGGCCAACGCCGTCCGCACGTCGACCCGGGTGGTGCTCGCCGCGTCCACGGCCTCGGCAAGCAGGCGACCGGCTAGGTCGTAGCGTCGCGGCGGAACGCTGAACGCGATCTCCCGGGCTGAGCGTCGGTAGAGCTTCGCGGGCCTCCCCGCGCCCGGCCCGGTGCGGCCGGTCAGCCGCCGGTACTCGACATCGAGCAAGCCTTCGGCCACCAGCTTGTCCAGGTGAAACGCGGCGGTCCCTCGGGGCACGTCGGCGGCGACGGCCGCCTGCTCCCGCGACAGCGCGTCGGAGCTGGACACGACGGCGTCGTAAAGCGCCCGTCGAACCGGGTCGGCCAACGAGGCAACCCCGGCGATCTGTGCGGCCCGACCTTCACTCACCAGCCATGTCCTCTCGTGATGTCGACGTCCTGCTCCGTCACGAACAGTCTAAAACGAATGGGAGTTGACGCAAGAGGTCTGGCGTTCTAACGTTCATCCAACTCGGCTTTAGAAGGAGCCCTCGATGAGCGCGATCACCCACTCCGTACCCGCAGTGTCCGCCCGTCCGACCGACCGGCTGCGCAACGACGCGACGTTCCAGGCGTTCTGGCTGCTGCGCATCGGCTTCTTCGTCGCACCCGTGCTGTTCGGCCTGGACAAGTTCGCCCACGTGCTCCACGAGCACTGGGAGGTCTACTTGGCGCCGCGGATCAACGACATCCTGCCCGGCACCGCGCACCAGGCGATGCACGGCATCGGCGTGGTGGAGATCCTCGCCGGCCTCGTGGTGCTGGTGAAGCCGCGCTTCGGCGGCTATCTCGTTGCGGCCTGGCTCGGCGGGATCATCGTCAACCTGCTGCTCATCCCCGGGCACTACGACATCGCATTGCGCGACTTCGGGCTGATGCTCGCCGCGCTCACCCTCGCCCGCCTCGCGGCGGCCGTCCAGACCCGCAGCTAACCCGGCGGCGTGTGATGACCACGGCGTTCGTCCTCTCCGGCGGCGGCAGCCTCGGCGCGATCCAGGTCGGGATGCTGCGCGCGCTGCACAGCGACGGCCACATCCCGGACCTGCTGATCGGGACGAGCGCCGGCGCACTGAACGCGGCCTACATGGCGGCGCACGGCCTGAGCTGGGAGAGCCTCGACGAGTTGGGCACGGCGTGGCGGCAGCTACGCCGACGCGACGTCTTCCCCGTCGAGCCGCTGCGACACCTGCACGCGCTGCGAGGCGCGCGCGACGCGCTGTTCGCCGACGACGGGCTACGCCGCCTCCTCGCCGCGAGGCTGCCGATCACCCGCTTCGACCAGGCCCAGCTGCCGGTCCATGTGGTCGCCACCAACATCCTCTCCGGCGAAGAGGTGCTGATCTCCTCCGGCGACCTGCCCTCGGCGGTCCTGGCTAGCGCGGCCATCCCCGGAATCCTCCCGGCCGTCGAACGCGACGGGCTGCTGCTCGTCGACGGCGGCCTCGCCGATCACGCGGCCATCTCCCAAGCGGTCGAGCTGGGCGCCGACCGGATCTTCGTCCTCCCGGCCGGCTTCGCGTGCTCGCTCAGTAGCGCACCCGCAAGCGCACTCGCCTCGGCGCTGCACGCGATCAGCCTGCTCATCCAGCAACGACTGATCCGCGACGTCGTCGACTTCGCCGGCCGCGTCGAGCTGCACGTGATGCCCCCGCTCTGCCCGCTCACCGTCAGCCCGGCCGACTTCAGCCACGCGCACGAACTGATCGGACGCGCACAGAAAGCCACCGCCGGCTGGCTGAACAGCGGCGGACTCACCCGACCCAGCCAGGAGCGCTTTCTGTCCTTGCACGCCCACCGTCTCCGCCGCGTCAGCGCGCCCCCTCCCGCTGACGCGGCGGTGCCCCTCGCTCTGGAGGACCACCGATGACCCTGCTCGACTCCAGCAGCAGCACCGACTCGGACAGCCTGGAAGGGGTGGCGTGGCCGTCGTCGCCCGCGCCGCTGCGGGTCGTTGGCGAAGCGAGAGCCATCGACCTCCGCGACGCCGAGGACGCCGTCCGTGCGCTGCTGACCGCCCTCGGCCAGGACCCCGAAGCCGCGCATCTGCGGGAGACGCCGCGCCGAGTCGCCGCCGCCTACGCCGAGATGCTCACACCGCGCCCGTTCACCCTCACCACGTTCCCCAACGAGGAGGGCTATGACGAGCTCGTCCTCGCCCGCGACATCCCCTTCCACTCCCTCTGCGAGCACCACCTGCTGCCGTTCACCGGCATCGCCCACGTCGGCTACCTCCCGGCCGGTCAGATCGTGGGACTGAGCAAGCTCGCCCGGACCGTCGAACACTTCGCCCGCGGCCTGCAGGTTCAGGAGCGGCTCACCCAACACGTCGCCAACTGCCTCGACGAGTACCTACGTCCCAAAGGTGTCGCGGTCGTCCTCGAAGCCGAGCACCAATGCATGTCGCTGCGCGGTGTCCGCGCGCACGGCTCGCGGACCCTGACCAGCGCACTGCACGGCCTGCTCCGCCACGACCAGGCCACCCGCAGCGAGTTCTTCGCCCTCACCGGCGCCCTGCGATGACCGCCCGCACCGACCAGGAGGCCCGCTCATGACCGCGCCACTCACCCACGTCATCGCCGGGGCCAGCCTCGCCGGCGCGAAGGCCGCTGAGACGCTGCGCGCGGAAGGCTTCGACGGGCGCATCGTACTCATCGGCGCCGAAGCCGACCGCCCCTACGAGCGGCCGGCTCTGTCCAAGGGCTACCTCACCGGCACCAAGGACCAGGAGAAGGTCTACGTCCACGACGCCCACTTCTACGCGACCGAAGGCGTCGAGCTGCGCACCGGCGTCGGCGTCACCGGCGTCGACCCGCACGCCCAGCAGGTCACCCTGGATGACCTCGAAGAGCTGCACTACGACAGCCTGCTGCTGGCCACCGGCGCCGAACCGCGCCGGCTCGATCTGCCCGGCGCACGTCTGGACGGCGTCCACTACCTGCGCACGCTGCACGACGCCGACCGGCTGCGTGAGGCGGCATCGTCCGCCCGCGCCGCCGTGGTCGTCGGCGCCGGCTGGATCGGCAGCGAGGTCACCGCCTCGCTGCGCACCCTCGGTCTGCCCGTCACGATGATCGACCCGTCGCCGCTCCCGCTCGAGCGGGTCCTCGGCCGCGAGGTCGCCACCGTCTACCGGGATCTGCACGCTGAGAACGGCGTCACCCTGCGCCTCGGCAGCGAGGTCAGCAGCATCGACGGCACCACCCGCGTCGAGGGAGTGCGAACCAGCGACGGGCAGCGCATCGACGCCGACCTCGTCGTCGTCGGCATTGGCGTGGTCCCGCGGACCGGGCTCGCACAGGCGGCCGGTCTCGCCGTCGACAACGGCATCCTCGTCGACCACCACCTGCACACCAGCGCGCCGGACATCTACGCCGCTGGTGACGTCGCCAACGCGTTCCATCCGCTCCTGGGCGCCCGACTGCGCGTCGAGCACTGGGCCAACGCGCTGCACCAGGGCATCACCGCGGCCAAGAACATGCTCGGCCACGCGGTCAGCTATGAGCGGATTCCGTACTTCTTCTCCGACCAGTACGACCTCGGCATGGAGTACGCCGGCCACTCTGCACCCGGCGACCAGGTCGTCTTCCGCGGAGATCCCGCATCACGCGAGTTCCTCGCGTTCTGGCTCCGCGACGGACGTGTCGTGGCAGGCATGAACGCCAACACCTGGGACGTCAACGACACCATCCAGCAGCTCATCCGCGACCAGCAGCCGATCCGCCACGCCGCGTTGGCCGACCCCACCATTCCGCTCGCCGAGCTGACGAGCCGCGTTGTCGCGGCCGCCGGCTAACCACAACCGAGCCAGAGGAGCTCACCATGAAACTGACCCGCATGCGCACCCTGATCGCCGCCGGCGTCCTGGCCGCACCGCTGCTCGCCGCAGCGTGCTCAACCGACCCGGAAAGTCACACCGACACCCACGCGTCGGGCCCGAGCGTCGCCGCAAGCGAAGCCTCCGCCAAGCAGGACGAGCTGCGAATCGGGCTGCACCGGCTGTGGGAGGACCACATCGCCTGGACACGGCTGTTCATCCTCGCCGCGGCTGACGGCGCAGCTGACACCGACCTCGCCGCGCAGCGGCTGCTCAAGAACCAGGACGACATCGGCGATGCGATCAAGCCGATCTACGGCGACGCCGCCGGTACTGAGCTGACCCGGCTGCTCAAGGAGCACATCCTCGTCGCCGCCGAACTCGTCGGCGCAGCGAAGGCTGGCGACACCGCGAAGGTGACCACGACCAAGGCGACGTGGTACGCCAACGGCGACAAGATCGCCGACTTCCTCGCTGGTGCCAACCCGGAGCACTGGCCGGCCAGCGAAGGCCGCGCGATGATGCGCGAACACCTCGACCACACCCTCGACGAGGCCGTGCACCGGCTCCAAGGTGACTTCGCCGCCGACATCGCCGACTGGGATCTGATCCACACGCAGATCCTGCACATGGCTGACATGCTCGCCGACGGCATCATCGCCCAGCACCCCGACAAGTTCGGGCCGCTCACGAAGCCGAGCAAGTCCACCGAGCTGCGACTCGGACTGCACCGGCTGTGGGAGGACCACATCGTCTGGACCCGGCTGTTCATCCTGGCCGCGGCTGACGGTGCAGCTGACACCGACCTCGTCGCGAAGCGGCTGCTCAAGAACCAGGACGACATCGGCGATGCGATCAAGCCGATCTACGGCGACGCCGCCGGTACTGAGCTGACCCGGCTGCTCAAGGAGCACATCCTCGTCGCCGCTGACCTGGTCGGCGCGGCGAAGGCCGGCGACACCGCGAAGGTGACCACGACCAAGACCACGTGGTACGCCAACGCCGATCTGATCGCCGACTTCCTCGCGCAGGCCAACCCGGAGAACTGGCCAGCCAGCGAAGGCCGCACGATGATGCGCGAACACCTCGACCACACGCTCAGCGAGGCCGTGCACCGGCTCCAAGGCGACTTCGCCGCCGACATCGCCGACTACGACCTGATCCACACGCAGATCCTGCACATGGCCGACATGCTCACCGACGGCATCATCGCCCAGCACCCGGACAAGTTCGCCTGACCGAGCGCCCCGCCGGCCGGCAGCGACAGTGCTGCCGGCCGACGGGCGCTCAGGCGCTGACCTGGCAGGGCACGCAGTACGCGACGTAGGGCATGACGAACAGCCGCTCCATCGGGATCGGCTCCAGGCAGCGCACGCACCAGCCGTAGCCGCCCTCCCCCATCCGTGTCAGGGCACCGTCGACGAGCTCGAGCACCGCACGCGCGACGGTCTCCGCGCGCAGGCGCGACTCCACGTCGAGCTCGCCCCCCGCTGGGTCGTTCAGTTGAAGGGCGATCAGCTGGTCCGCTCGGGCCTGGCGGTGCTCGCGCAGCATCCGGGCCAGCTCGCGGAGATCCTGCGAGGTGAGATCGGGTCGCCCGCGGATGGGCGCGTGGGAAGCGGCGGTCATGGTCATCTCCTGAAGGACATGCGGAAGGCCGACGGCCACCAGCCGGCGGCCGCGGTGTCACGGGAACTCAGGAGCTGACGGGCGGAGCGCGTTCGGCGATCCAAGAGTCGAACTGTCGCGCCGCCGCGAACTCGGGGCTCCCCCACCGGGGTGCATCTGTGTCACCGATGGGCGGCGCAGCCACGACCGCCCGATCGGGCAGGGCGCCCAGCATGCCGCTTCGCTGCACCGCATGGCGAATCGTTGCCGGCGCACTGGCGTTGAGCAGGACCACGTCATTGTCGGCGGTCGTCCGCTCGACTGGTGGCGACGTTGCCAGGGTGTGCGAGGCAGATGCCGCGCCTAGGGCAAGCAGCAGCGTGAGCAGCGCGAACACGCACCGCCCGGCACCGCCAACTGCCGCCATCACATGACCCTAGGTCGCTTCGCGAGCTTCGGCCATCCGATATGCACACTGCCCAACGTCCAGGCTGCCGTGACCAACAGCGCCGCCCAGGCGAGACGCTGCGCGCCGGCGGTCCAGCCCCCGCTGTCGCGGACAGCGTGGGTCAGCGTGAGCAGTGTTGACGCCGCGACCAGAAGCATGAGCCGGTGCCTTCCTCCGCGGGCGACGCGTTCCAGTACCCGGCGTCGTTCGGGTGCCTCGGCTGGGGAGGACATGACGAGGAAGTACGGAGCGCTGCCGAGCAGCGAGGCGGCCAGCACCGAGGTGAGGTAGAACGCTCCGACGGCGACCATCGCCGCGGTCTCGTCCAGCATGAGGAGCGTGGCCTGCGCGGAGCAGGCCGCGGGCAGCGCCAGGCAGGCGTAGCGGATCAGCGTCGCCGATCCGGGTGGTGCTGCCCCCGTCCCAGCCCGCCAGGCCCACACGCCGACCACTGCAGCGGCACCCGCGAACACGAGCACCGCGGCGCCGGCGAGCAGTCGCAAGCCGGTGCCGGCGTTGCCACCGACTCCGGTGAGCAGCAGCGAGAGCGTCGCGACGGTCAGCGCGGTGGGCGCCAGCCGCAATGCACGCGCGGAAGCCACGTCAGCACCGGGCATGATGCGTGCGCGCGCCAGAGTGGGGACGAAGAACACGACGGTGGCCAGGATCGGCAGCCCCGCCCAGCCGAGGAGCATCACGTGCAGGTGGGCCATCCGCCCCGCGCTGTACCAGCGGCCACGCAGCACACCCGTGCCGAGCAGTGCTCCCAGCAGCGCGCCATGCAGGAAGGCGCCGCACGCGCGTTCATAGGTGCGCACAACGAACCCGAACCGGCCAGGTAGGGAGTGCTTCCGCGCGCGGCGGAGCAGCCACCACGTGATGAACACATCGGCGGCGAGCACCGTTGAGCCGGCCGCGACAGCAGGCGTCCATCCGGTGGCCACGCCGAGCAGCACGCCAAGGACTGCGACGTTGCGCATCGCCAGCCGTGGCAGCTCGCGTTGGCGGTCTGGACGCGCATGCAGCAGGGTTTGCCCGAAGTGCAGGCTCAGTGCGCTCACCGCGTTCGTCAGCGTGCCGAGCGTGAACAAGTGGAGCGCCAACCATCGACCCCCCGGCAGCGCATCACCGGTGAGCGCCCACGCCAGGGCCGCGATGGCGTACCCGGCGGCCACCACGACGCTGCGCCGCGCGACAGCGAACGGAGCCACCGGCGCCGGCGATCTGGACGCGATCAGTGCCCGCCCATCGCACCCGGCGCAACCTCGCCGGCTTGGAAGACGCCGAGCGCCCCGATACCGACGTTGGCGAACTTGTGCGTGATGAACGGATAGAGGCCCGCCTCATCAAGGGTGAACTCGACGAAACCACCCTGCGCCGGCTGCAGGTCCAGCGCCTGCGCGCCCCCGCGGCTCGCATCCGGCCGGAGCTGGTACGCGCCCTCCTTGAACAGCGTGTCGAAGATGGTGCCGACGATGTGGAACGAGCTGTGCTCGTTCGGGCCCGCGTCCAAGACGTAGGTACGCACCCGTTGTCCGGGCTCCACACGGATCGGCTTGTGCTGGTATTGGTTGACGTAGCCGTTGAACACCACCGCATCCCAGCGTGACTGCTGCATCTTCGCCAGGTCACCGGGCTTGCTCTGCGGACCGGTGTAGAGCTCGGACTGCACCAGCAGGTACTCGTGGTCGACCGGCGGAAGGTTGGGCGGGTCGATGACGATGGCCCCGAACATGCCGTTGCCGATGTGGTGCAGCGCGGGGGCGGTGCCGCAGTGGTACATGAACACGCCGCTGTGCTTCGCCTCGTAGCGGTAGACCAGCGACTCGCCGGGGCCGATGCTGCGCATCTCGTCGTTCCACGCGACCTTCGAGGCGTGGAAGTCGATCGAGTGCGCGACCTTGCCCTCGTTGCGCAGTGTGACCTCAAAGATGTCGCCGACTCGACCGCGCAGAGCCGGCCCGGGAGAGATGCCTTCGAACGTCCACACCTCCTGCTTCACCCCAGGTGCGACCTCCATGACCTTCTCGAGCGCGCGCATCGTGACCCGGTGCACGCGCCCGGCCGGAGCTGCGGGGAGGCGCGGGTCGCGGACCTGCCAGCCGGCGGCCGGCGCGGCGGAGAAGTCGATCTTCGCCGTGTCGTCGGGGGTGTCCGCGGCCGCCGGTGATGCCCCGGTGGCGCCGCTGATGGCCAAGGTCATCGTCATGCCGGCTTGCGCGTGACCGGGGACGCTGCAGATGAACTCGACGGTCTTGTCGAACGGACCGGCTTCGAGTCGGGCGCTCCCCCCTGGGTCGAGCAGGGGTGTCGCCGCCCCGCTGCTAGACACGAAGTTGTGCTGTGCCTTGCCGCTGTTGCGCACGGTGAACACGATCCGCTCGCCGGCGGCCGCCGCGGTGGAGCTGCCGCGGATGAACAGCTCTCCCAGCTCGACGTCGATGGTCTTGGTGCCCGTCGTACCGGTGCTTGCCGCGGGGAACGCGTCGTCGCTGGACAGCTTGCCGACGCCGACCGCAGCAAGCGCGAGCGCGACACCGGAGAGCACGACGGCGAAGACGATGAGCCCCCGGCCGCTGGAGGGCTCCGCGGCTGGTGATGGCGTCTGCGTCGCGCTCATGTCCTGCCCTCCGGTCGCATCTGCCGACCCGCTAGCCTGCTCGTCTGCGTGCAATGTCCGATGTCCGTCATCGCGGTGCAGCGCCTGCGTGGCGGTGGGAGGTGAGACGCGTGAGTTCCTCGCCGTCGACCGTGACCGAGGCCCTCGACCTCTTGGCCCGCGAGGGATACACCGAAGACTTCAACCTGCGCGGTGGAGCGGCCGAGTGCCCGTCCTGTCAGGGCCGCCACGAGCTGGGCCACAGCATCATCGAGCGGCAGTTCCGCTTCGAAGGACCGAGCGACCCTGGTGACGAAGCGATCGTCCTGGGGCTGTGCTGCACATTCTGTGGTGCCCGAGGAGTGCTGGTCAGCGCGTTCGGTCCGGACGCGCCGCCCGGACTGCTCAACGCACTCCCTTAGCGGCCCACTGGCGGTCACGGCAGTTTCGCCACGGTCAGCAGCACCGCTGACTCTTCCAGGGCAGTCAGGTTGTGTCGGGCGTCCGGGACGACGATCAGGTCGCCGGTTCGGCCCTCCCAGGACGCATCGCCGCTGGTCAGCACGACCCGGCCCTTGAGTACCTGGACGGTCGCCTCGCCGGGGTTCTCGTGGTCAGCGAGCGTCGCGCCTCTGCGCAAGGCCAGCACGGTCTGACGCAGGACACGCTCATGCCCGCCGACGACGGTCTGCGCCGTGTGCCCGCCGCCGGCCTCGTCCACGCGTTCGAGGAGTTCACGGGCGAGCGCTGCGAGCGAGAACTTCTGCATCACCGTTCACCATCCCGTCGGGGCAGAGGCTGATGGGAGCTGTGCGGTCAGGCCGCCGCGAGGCGCGCGGCCTTCTCAGTCAGGACCGTGCGCAGGTGTTCGAGGTCGGCGAGGAAGCGGGCCACACCGGCCTCTTCGAGTGCGCGGCCAACGTCGTCCAGGTCGATACCGGCCCGCTTCAGCGCCACCAGATCGCCGAATGCCTCGTCGATGTTGAGGTCGATGCTTCGCTGCAGCGTCCCGTGGTCTTCGAACGCGGCGATCGTCGCCTCGGTGAGTGTGTTCACGGTGTCGGGTCCGATCAGGGCGTCGACGTAGCGCGTGTCGGGGTAGTCGGGGTGCTTCGTCGACGTCGAGGCCCACAGCAGCCGCTGGGGGCGGGCGCCGCGCGCCGCAAGCCTGTCCCACCGCTCGCCGGCGAACGCCGCCTGGAACGTCGCGTACGCGACACGCGCCTGCGCAATCGCAGCCCTTCCCCGCAAGGCGAGCGCGTGGGCGCTGCCGTCCGCCTCCAGTCGACGGTCCACCTCGGTGTCCACCCGGCTGACGAAGAAGGACGCGACGGTGCTTACGCCAGCGAGGTCCGTCCCTTGACCTGCCAGGTGCTCGAGTCCGCTCAGGTAGGCCTCGATGACCTGCGCGTAGCGGCCGAGCGAGAACAGCAGCGTGATGTTGATGCTTTGTCCTTCGCCGACCAGCGTGCGGATCGCCGGGATGCCCTCCGGTGTCGCGGGGACCTTCACGTACAGGTTCGGGGCGGTGATGCACTGCCGCAGTGCTCGCGCCGCCTGGACGCTGCCTGCGGTGTCGTGCGCCAGTTCCGGAGCGATCTCGACTGAGACGAACCCGTCGACGCCGCCACTCGCCTCGAACGTCGGACGAAGCACCCGCAGTGCACCGGTCACGTCGCTGGCGACGAGGGCCCAGTAGGCGGCGTCGACGTCCTGGCCGCTGGCCATGGCGGCTGCGAAGTCGTCGTCGTAGGCGTCGGATCCTTCGATCGCCTTGGCGAAGATGCTCGGATTGGCGGTCACGCCACGGATGCCGCAGTGAACCAGCCACTCCAGCGTGTCGTCGCGCAGGTAGTCCCGGGTCAGGTTGTCCAACCATGGGCTCTGCCCGTATGTGTCACGCAGCCGGTCGAGCTTCGTTATGGCGCCCTCCTCGGTGGCCGCCGATGCATTGTTCCACTCTAGCGCATATGCGGTTGGGTGTTAGAATCGAGTCAGCGAGCAGTCGTTCGAGAGGAGCAGGCCATGACGCAGGAGGCGTTGCCCACCATCCTCGTCGGCGTGAACGGCTCGCTCGGTTCCGCTCGCGCCCTCAAGTGGGCCGCCGCGCGTGCAGCCGAGTCCGGCGCTGAGCTGGTGGCCGTTCATGTGCTCACCTACACGCGCGAGTTTCTCCGAGACCTGCCTCCCATCGGATTCACCAACTGGGAGGCGGCCCTGCACGCCAAGCTCCACGGACCGTGGACCGAGGCAGGTCGCGAAGACGGCCACGATCTGCGCTGCGCTCTCGTCGAGGACGACTCTGCCGCCGACGGCCTGATCGCCGCCGCAGAGCGGGAGCAGGCCGCGCTCATCGTCGTCGGTGCCGACGGCCACACAGGACTGCGAGCACGGCTGCTCGGGTCCACCACCTACGAGCTGACACACCGCGCGCGACAACCAATCGTGCTGGTGCCCGAGGACTGGCAAGGCGTCACGAACCAGCCGAGCACTCCCATCACGGCGGTAGGAGTCTGAGCAGTGAACCGTGTTGCTCTGCGTTCGCTCGTAGCTCCGCTGGTGGCCCGCGCGTGACTTGGCCGCTGCCGCGTAGGCTGCCTTGCGGGCGGGAGAAATGAGGTCGCGATGCGGGCCGTCGTCTTCAGCGAGTGGCAGACCTTCCCCACGCTGGAAAGCGTCGACCAGCCGGAGCCCGGCCCGGGCGAGGTACTGCTAAAGGTCGCCGGTGCAGGCGCGTGCCACTCCGATGTCGCGCTCTACAAGGACTTCGCGAAGGGCTCGCCGGGCTCCATTCCTCCGCCATTCACGCTTGGCCACGAGAACGCGGGCTGGGTCGACACGCTCGGACCTGGCGTCTCCGGGATCGACGTCGGCGCGGCGTACCTCGTGTACGGGCCGATCGGCTGCGGGCATTGCCGCATGTGTTCGCGAGGCCAGGACACGTACTGCGAGAACGCGGGGTCGATGCCCTATCTGGGACTCGGCTTGGGTCGTGACGGCGGGATGGCGGAGTACGTGGCTGTCCCGGCGCGGAACCTTGTATCGCTCGGTGACGCCGACCCGGTCGCGGCCGCGCCGTTGGCGGATGCGGGCCTGACGCCGTATCACGCCATCCGCAACGCCCTGCCGAACCTGGCCGGCGGCGGTCGCTTCGCGTTGGTGATCGGGCTCGGGGGACTTGGTCAGATCGCCGTGCAGATCCTCACCGCGCTCACCGGCGCCACGGTGATCGCCACCGACATGAAGCCGGAAGCCATGAAGCGCGCCGAAGCCAACGGTGCGGTCACTGTCCCCGGCGGCGACGGGCAGGTGGAAGCGATCCGCGAACTCACCGGCGGGCGCGGCGTCGACGCTGCGTTCGACATCGTGGGCGCCGCGCCAACGATCAAGACAGCCCAGGCGTGCATGGCCCAAGGCGGGCGCCTCACCGTCGTCGGGATCGCCGGCGGGCTCACCGAGTGGAGTTTCTTCACCACGCCCTACGAGGCGACGATCACCAACACCTACTGGGGCACGATCGAGGACCTCTACAACGTCGCGGCCATGTACCGCGCCGGGCAGATCCGTCCTGACATCGAGCGCTACAGCATGGACGACGCTCTCGACGCCTACCGGCGGCTGGAGTCCGGGCAGCTCGACGGCCGGGCCGTCGTCACGCCCAGCGCGTAGACATGGGGCCAGCCACGGCATCACCGGCGCAGAGCACGGCAGAGAAGCGTCGGAGCGATGCCGGGACCGTCCCCGACCGCGAGCCGCTGAGGATCCTGGTGTTCTCCGCGTCCCTGCGCGCCGGGTCGCTCAACACTCGGCTAGCACGGCTCGTCGCCACTGCAGTCGAGCGCAACGGTGCGAGCGTCGACTTCGCATCAATGCGGGACTTCGACGCACCGTCCTACAACGGTGATGTCGAGTCTGCCGACGGCATGCCACCCGGGGCGCACGCCCTGCGCAAACGACTGACCGCATCCGATGGCGTCGTCATCGTGTCGCCGGAGTACAACGCGTCGATGCCCGGTGCGCTGAAGAACGTCATCGACTGGGTCTCCCGCGCCAGCCCCCAGCCCTTCAACGAGCAACACGGCCTCCTGCTCTCCGCATCACCGTCGATGGTGGGAGGCAACCGCGGCCTGTGGTCACTACGAGTCCCACTCGAACATCTCGGTGCCCGCATCTACCCCGACATGTTCTCGCTCGCCCAGGCTAGTACCGCGTTCGACGACACCGGCGAGCTCGTCGACGAACGGCTCAGAGCACGCTTCAGCGACACCATCGCCAAGTTCCTGGACCTCGTCGAGGCCTCCACCCACTACCCCTGCGTCAAGAGGGCCTGGATCGAGTTCCTCGGCGAACCACCCGACCTCCCCATCGACCGCGTCGAGATTTGACGGAGAGGCACCGCGGCCTGACGGGACCACCGCTCGCTGTCACACCCGGTCGCCATGCTGCGGAGCGTGTTCATTGAACTGGTCCTGGAGGTCATCGACTTCGACTGGTCGCGCCGCTGGCAGCGGCTGCGCGGGCGGCTCCTGCTGATCGTGGTTCTGCTGCTCCCTCCGGGTGTGATCACCACAGGCCTGACCTGGTACGCCGAGCAGAAGCGTGACGAGATCGTCCGGCAATGGCGCGACCACGGGCTGCTTCCCTCACCCGGAATCACACCCGCGGTGGACGCGTCACCGATTCCGCCTGGTCGGCGATAGGAGCCTGCAACACCGGTCGTGTCTCCCGTCCGGCTGGCGCCACCTGAACGGTCCGCCGGCGTGCTCGGGGTTCGCATCCTGGAGCCTGGGGAAAGGGCCAACACAACGCCGTCAGCGCTCAGGGTTGCCCATGCCGGACCAACCGCTGCGACCACTCCCCCGAACAGTGCGGCCGGTGGGCGGTGAGGGCGCCGGCTCCTACGTTCGTCGCCTCGCTCAAGCCAACCACCTCCTGGACGACCACGTGGCCCGCATGCTCGGCACTGGCCCGCCGAGCGCCACCGGCCACTGGGTGCCGACCGATCTGTGGCTCACTCGCCCGGGCCGCGCCCACCTCGCCTGTATGGCCGGCACAACCACGCGACGTCTGGCCGCCGCGTTGCCAGGTGCGGCCGACCGCGCGCTGCTGCCTGACGGCAGAGAAGCGGCGTCCTACGACAGCGGTCTCGACGACAGTGCCTGGCCGGGATACTGCCTGCGCTGCTCGCGCAGACGCGGCGGCGCCGCGCCATCGCGACGTTGGCTCGGCCCGCAGTTGTACTGCGCGGCACACCAGCTACTGCTCACCGACGCCGCCGGCATCACCTTGCGTTCGGGGGCTGTTCGCCGCGCACAGGCTGAGCTGTCTGGGCTGTGGCGGGTCTTCCCGGCTGCGGCTGCTGAGTCCGCGTGGAAGCGCACCCTGCGGATGTTCAGTGGCTGGCGGCACCCGGGTCGCGACGCGCCGGGGTGGCCGGCGCTGGTCGAGCAGGCCTGGCAGCAACGGCGGGCAAGCCAGGACTGGCCGACGACCGGCTGGACGGTGCGGCCGTTTCAGCTCCCCGAAGCCGTCATGGTTGCCACGGCGCTTCTGCGCCATGACCTCGCGACCGCGGATGGCTACCACGAGGCGCGTCATCACTGGCTGCACTTCGCCGCCGACCTGCAGCACATCATGTGCCGCCGGCTCAACTTGGCTCGGGACGCGCCGCTATGTACCCGTGAGCTGCTCGCCTGGCTCGCGCCGTCGCCGCTGATGAGCTATCGCGGCTACCCGGAGATCCACCAGATCGCCGCCGAGGCGGGGCTGTCCTGAACTGGGACCCGTCGCCACGGACTCTCCCCCGCCGCGTTCCCCCCGTGCCGGGCGAGACGGTGCTGAGCTGGCTGGGCCGCCTCGCCGACGCGCACCACCTCCCGGTGCGCGCCTTGCCGCTGGCGCTGCCCGCGTCGACGGAGCGGGCACGGGATGTGATCGCGCATGGGCCTCTCGAGGAGAAGCTATCGGCGCTGTCCGGCCTACCGGTCGGCTTGTTGCGTTCCGCGATGCCGGCCCTCACCTACCGCGACTGGGTCACCCAACCCCCGCTATGGCTGCGCGACGAATCGCGACCGCGCATGACGATGCGCCGAGAGAGCGGCCTGATCACCGTTCCGTACCGGTGTACCGCCTGCCTCCGTGACGACGGCGCGCGACTCGCCCGGTGGGCACACGCGCCCTTCCTCTACTGCACCGAGCACGAGCAGGTGGTCGGCGAGAAGACCCCGGTGCGCAGCACGGAACTGACTGGAGCGCAGACCCGTCTCGACCGGATGTTCGCCCGCAGCCGCGGCCACCGCGGCTTCCTCGAGCAGCTACGGGGGGCGATCGGTGTCGCCTATTCCTGGCGAAGCCTGGAGCTTCCGTACCTCGCGCGGATCTGGGCAGCACGCTGCGATCAAGCCGACTGGCCGGCATGGCGGGCCGGGAACGTCGAGCCGTGGGTCTATCCCGAGGTCGTACTGCTCACTCAGATCAGGGTGGTTTGGGGCCAGGGCGACTACCTGGACGACCGGCCGGATGTCGTCGGCATCGAAAGGGCGATCCGCCGTGGGCTCACCGCGCACGCTCGCCGGCTGAGGGTCACCCTCGATCGCAGCGACTGGCCCCGGGAGTCCGGCTGGCTGGCCTATGAGTGCGGCCTGCGGAACTGATCTGTTGGCCTAACTGCGCACGGGGCCGTACGCGTGACTCTGCGACCCGCATCCGCGAGGCCGCGAACTCGGCGGCCCGAATGCGGTCAAACGGCCAGATCTCGATCCCGGTAGCGGCCTCGACCAGCACGACGGTCTGCAGATCTGGGAAGCGCCGGCCACGGATCACCGCGGACAAGGTCGAGGCGCTCACCCCACACATTTGGGCGAACTGCCGAAGCGATCGTCCGCCGCGCGCGGCCTCGATGGCGGTGACGATCTCCGCGACATAGCGCGCCACAAGCGGATCGGGCTGGTCCGTGGTCCGGCTCACACGTCACCTGCCGATGCTCGAGGTCCATCCCACTCTAGGTCCGCCTCCTGGTCGATTTGTCCGAATCCCCCTCCCAGCCGTACCGTTGCGAGGTCAGCACGCCCCGTGCAGTTCGTCACTCTCCGTAGTTCCCGGAGGTGCAGCTGCTTCCCCCCGGAGGTGTCGATGCGGACGCTTGCGCCGGGGGGGACCCTCCGCGCTGCTGCGCCACGCCGGCCCGCACGTCCAGCTCACCTGTCGGGCCGCGACCTGCCGCAGGTGCGCTACGTGGCCGCGGACGGCGAGCCGATCCGGTTAGCCGCGGATGACCTCGGCGCGCTGCCGCTGCCCGGGATGCAACCGGTGCGTGATGTGCTCAAGCTCGGGCGGGGCTTGGCCCGGTCGGGCCAGTACTGGTCGGCGACCGAACGGCGGTACTGGACATACGAGTCCGGACTCGAACGGGACCGGTTCCAGCAGGCCGACTTTGACCCGCACACTGTCGCCCTCGTCAGCCAGCCGATGCAGCTGGTCTGGTCGGACCGGATGCATGTGCCCGACGCGCTGCTGATACGCGCCGACGCCAGCAGGCTCCTCGTCGACTGCCGACACCCGGCGCAGATCGACACCGCAGCCGCCACGACGTTCACGGCCACTGCACGAATGTGCGCGCAGCTCGGATGGGGCTACCGCGTGCTGGGGCCATTGGTTGAGCCCTACCGCAGCAACCTGCGATTCATCGCCGCGTACCGACACCCGCGTTGCCGCAACGCTGAGCTGGCCACGCAGCTTGCCGTCGTCTTCGCCGAACCGCTCGGCCTGCGCGCCGGCGCTGAGCTCTTCGGCGACCCCCTGAGAGTTCTCCCCGCGCTCTACCACGAGCTGTGGGCCGGTCGGCTGCGCCTCGACCTGGACCGGCCCATGCGATCGGACAGCCTTGTGCGCGCCGGAGGCGAGACATGACGGGCGGGCGGCCGATGCTGCGCATCGGTGCGGTGCTGCGCCTTGCTGAGCGCACATACTCCGTGCGCGCTCTCAGCACCCTGCGGGAGCTGCGACCGGGCGGAACCACGACGGTGACGCTGCTCGGCAACGACGGTGAGGTCCTCACCACTCTCGCCGGCGACCTGCTTGCCGATCCGACGTTCGAGCTGCTCGACTCGCAGCGACCCCGCGTGCCGGCCGACGCACGCTTGGACGGGTTGCGCACAGACATCGTCACCGCGGCTCGTGCGCTCGAGCGGCATGTCCGCGAGGTCCTCTACGGGGAAGCCCGCACTGGCCTGCCGGCCGACCCGCAGTTCGACCCGGCGAGCACGTCACTGTTCGACCGGCAGCAACGCAAGGTCGCGCAGACGGCCAACAGCACCAGCCCGATCGCCTTGGGCACGCTGCGCCGCTACTGCCGCGACTACCAGCAAGAAGGCCTCTGGGCGCTAGTCGACCGGCGACTCGCGCCCCAACCGCAACGTCAGCGCGGCGACGCCGAGCTCATGGCTGCCATCACCGAGTGCATGGACCGTGAGATCGGTGAGTCCACCGGCGAGCGGGGCCGGCTTCGGGTGCGCGTCGAGCGGCTGCTCCGCGAACGCCACGGCCCGGACTTCCCGATGCCCAGCAAGGCCACCGTCTATCGGCGGATGCACGAGGCCGACCGCGGTCGGCACACTTTCGACAGTGCCAAGGCCCGCGAGAGCGCGGCACTGCGCCCCGATCAGCCCTACCAGCCACGCGACACCTACGCGCCCGGAGAAGTCGAGGCCGACGCGACCGTGCTCAACGTGGAAGCCATCCTCTCCCCCGGCGTGGTCGGCCGGCCACACCTGCTCACGCTCAAGCATCCGGCGAGCCGCAGTGTCCTCGCCGCCACGTTGCATGCAGGTGACCCGAGCGCTGTGGACTCTGGCCTGCTGCTCGCCCGCGGCCTCGTCCCGGAGCGGATGCGCCCAGGCTGGCCGGAGTTCCTCGCGCTCCAGCACTCCGCCCTGCCCTACGAGCGGCTGATCAGCATCGACCAACGACTCGAAGACGCGGCAGCCCGACCAGTCGTGATGATCGACACGCTGATCTGGGATCGCGCCAAGATCGCGTTCGCCGACTCCCACCTGCGCATCTGCGAGCACGTCGGCATCAGCTTCGCGCCGGCCCAGGTGCAGCGCCCGACCAGCAAGCCCTTCGTCGAACGCAGCTTCGGATCCTTCGACAGCCTGTTCCTGCAGCACATCAAGGGCTACGTCGGGCGCAACGCCCAGCAGCGCGGTCACAAGCGACCGAAGCGGCTCTGGACTCTGGCCGAGCTGCAGGAGCTGCTCGACGAGTTCGTCGTCAGCGTCTGGCAGACCCGCAAGCACGCCAAACTCCGGCATCCCCTGAACAGCAAGATTCAGCTAAGCCCGAACGAGATGGCCGCCGCGCTGCTCGCCCGCGACGGCTACGTGCCCGTGCCGCTCGGCCCGACCGACTACATCGAGCTGATGCCCGCTGTCTGGCGCACCGTCAACCACTACGGCATCCAGCTCGACCACCGCATCTACGACAGCGCCGCGCTGCGGCCCTACTACGACCAACCATCCGGCCTGCCCGGTCGCCGCCAGCAGTGGGAGATCCACCACGACCCACTCGACATCAACCACATCTGGCTGCGCGACCACCGAATCGCCGACCAATCCGAGCAGTGGATTGCCGTGCCCTGGACACTGCGCGCCTGGGCCGACCGCCCCTTCAGCGACGCCATCTGGAGCCAAGCTGTCCGCCTCACCCGCGACGGCGACGACCCAGTCCGCCAAGAGGAGATCGCCAAGCACGCCCGCGACCTCCTCGATCGGGTCCAAGCCGGACCTCCACGCGGCCCGGGCAATGTTGCCCGGCGCACAGCCGCTCGCAAACGGCTCCGGCAGAACAGCCGGTTGCACTCAGTGCCGCTCCCTGAGGCGGGCATCGACGGCTACGACGTCGACCCGCAGCGGGAAGCAACAGGACCACGCAGGAGTCTCGGCGTGTTCGACCCGCACGACGGAGCGAACTGATGCGTCCAGCGCCGACGACCTATGAGCAGTGGCGCGACGAGCTCGAAGCACCTGCACCACCGACACTGCTCGACCCTCGGGTCTGGGGACGGACGCGCGGGAAGGCCCGCCGGGACGATGACGAAGAGCGTCGGGCCTACCACCAGCGCAACGTCGTCATCGCCACGCCTGGGCTCCGCCAGGTCGTGCACCAGACCAGACGGCTGCGCGCACTGGACCGGCGCGGCCGCGGACTGCTCGTCAGCGGCGAGGCACGCACCGGCAAGACCGAAGCGTTGCTCGCCGCCGGCCGCTCCTTCGAGCTCGCCTACCGCAAGCGCACACCACGCGCAGACGAAGACATCCCGGTCGGCTACACCCTCGTCCCGCCGGGCGCGAACGCCCGCATGTTCATCAGCGAGGTCGCCCGCTTCTTCAACCTCGACCTGGTCGGCAACCGCGTCGACCTGATGAACATCGTCGTCGCGAACATGCGCACGCTCAACACGCAACTGTGGCTGCTCGACGAGATCCACAACCTCAACTTCGGCACCGCCCGCGGCGCCGAAGCCTCCGACCAGATCAAATACCTCACCGAACGCACCGGCATCACCGTCGTCATCGCCGGCATCCGGCTCGACCGAAGCGGCCTGCTGCGCGGAACCCGCGGCGAACAGATCCTCGGCCGATTCCGATCGGTCACCCTCACCCCGTTCCGCTACGGCACCGCCGACGACCGGGCCCTCTGGGACGCGCTCGTCGGCGACTTGGAAGACGCGCTTCGCCTCTACAAGCACAAGCCCGGCACGCTGCGCCGGCTCGCTCCCTACCTGCACGCCCGCAGCGCTGGGCGCATCGGCAGCCTCAGCGACCTGATCAGTGAAGCCGCCATCGCCGCCATCGACGACGGCACCGAAACGATCACCCGGGCCAGCCTCGACGCGCTCGACTGCGATGGCCTCGCTGAAGCGAGCAGCGACACCACCGCCGCCTCCCGGCTCCCGCTGGTCGGCACAGGCACCGACCGCTGAGCGCATGCCACCCCACCGACCGGCGCGCGATGCGCGCCCGCTCCCCCGCCATGTGCGGCCACAAGCCGCCGAGACCGTGCTGTCCTACGTCCACCGCCTCGCCGATGCGCATCACCTCACGCTGCGCACCCTCCTCGCCGTTATCGAGCCGGCCAGTCGGCGTCGGACCTACTGGTCCCCTGCGGACGACATCACCCTCGACCCGGAGCGGCGGGCGGCGCTTGCCGTGCTCAGTGGCCACCCACCAACCCAACTCCGCAGGGCCCTGCCCGCGCTGTCCCAGACACCGCCCGCCGGATCGCGGCTGCACCTGCACTGGAAGTCACAGCACAGCCCGCTGGGTGCACGTGTGTGTCCGGACTGCCAACGCCGTCGCGCCGGTGCCCACCCGGCACGATGGGCCGTGCCGCCGCGCATCCACTGCGCGAGCCACGGTCTGTGGCTGGCGGGCCCGCGACCACAACGAGCACCCGCGCGTTGGCTCGTCGCGGCGCAACGCACCCTCGACCTGACCTGGCAGCAGCACCCGCAGTCCCTGGCACATGCGTTCGCGCTCGCCGGCGCGCTCCTCAGTGACTGGCGCGGTCCCGACGGCACGTACGGGCCGCTGGCCCCGCGCTGGCGAGCCCGGGAAGCACACCTCAGCGCGTTCGGCTTTCGACCCGAGCCGCAGCATCAAATCCCGAACGCGGTCACCTTCCCAGAGCATGTCGAGTTGACTGCCGAGCTCGCCGCTGAACCGGCGCGGCGAGCGGCGCACGGCGAGCAGACCACCCTGCTCAGCCAGCGCCTCGCCATCCGCCTGGGCATCCACCACCACCCGGCGGCGCGGCATCCCCGGGCCTTCAGATGGCTCGCCGATCCATGGCACGGCATCGCGACCGCCCCCACCGGCCGTCCCGATGCTGCGTTGTATAGCGCCCACGGGCACTTTGCAGCACCAGCCATCGACCGGCAGGCACGTTCTGTCACACCGGACCCCTACGGTCCGCACCCATGACCGGGAACGCCCCCACAGCCATCAACATGGTGCACCGCCTGCGTACTGGACGATGGCAGATCACCACCGAGAGCAGCACCTACCTGCTCGACCGCCGTACCGCACTGCGAGTACCCGACACCGGCCCCGGCGGCCCCGGGGTCGTTCCCGCCGCGCTCCGCGCGGACCACCGCGAGATCCCCATCCTCGCCATCGACGACATCCGCATCGGCTCACCGATGCGCCTGGAAATCCAGATCGAACGGCCAGGCATCGTCACGGAGCGCACAACGACCAACGTGGTCGCCACCAGGAACTGCATGCCGCCCAAGGCCCCCAATCCGGGCCGCGGACATGACCCAGCGGCGCTCATGAGGTCGCCGGCGCCGCCTCCGCGCGATGCGCCTCTGGCTCGACGACTGGGAACGTCAGAACGGCCCGATCCCGCAGCTGATGCTGGACAAGGCGTTAGCCAACCTCGCGCGGCCGATCGCCCCAGACGTGTCCGCGCTCCCGCTCGTCGCAGAGCCGCCTAACAGCACGACGTCTGTAGGCGGCCCCGAGCCACAAGCAGCAAGCGATCCGGAGTCGGTCGACCAGGAGTTCCTCGACGACGTCGCCGACCTCGACTCCGACGAGGAGCGCTCGCGCCGGCTGGACAACCTCTTCGAACTGTGGGAGCTGTACCGATCCGCCGCAACACCAGTACGCCAGGCCGACTTCCTGATCCAGTTCGCCAACGCGATCTTCCACTTCCAGGGCCAGATCGAGACCGAACGTCGTCTCCGCGCCCGCGACCGGCTTCAAGATGCAGGCGCCGCGGACAGCAGTTAGCACTCAAGGGGTGAGAGTGCTAGGCAGGGCCCACTTTTCGGCCTAAACTGGGCCGACACGAAGCCCCGGTCGGAAGGTCCGATTGGGGACCGGGTACCGACCGGGGCCACACGTGTTGGGCACGCGTGCTGGACCCTACAGGCAGCCGTCCGGCGGCAACCACACTCGCCGACCGGGCCTCCTTCCCCTCCTGCGCTACCCGCGTTCCAACGGGGTGAATGCGCGCGCCGCCGCGCAGGAGGGCGTCAGAGCGATGGCCAGGTTTTCTGTCAGTGCAAGAAGAGACCCTGACTCTCGCCGTGTCCGGCGAGAGCATTGGAGCTGCTCATGAGCAAGCGCACGCTCGACGACGCGTTCGACGAGTTCCAGCAGGTCGTCAACACCGATCCAGCGGACCTGAAGGAAGCTCGCCGCCGTCGCGATCTGTTCGACGACGCCTACTGCACGATCACCGAGGTCCTGGACGTCTTCTGCAGCGGCTCACTGGCGCGGCGCACCCACATCGACCCCATCCATGACGTCGACACAGTGATCAAGCTGGACCCGAAACACTTCCCCGACTGGGCGCAGCCCGGGAGTCCCGTCGGCGTTGACGACGCCCTCGCGTTCATCGCGACCCACGCCATGCGCCTGCTCGGCGTAGAGAACGGGACCGTCGGAAAGGAGCTACTCCGAGCCGAACCTCGCAACCACGCGGTCCGCTGCCACTTCCGCGACCGGCTCCGCGACTACGACTTCACGGTCGACGCGATGCCAGCGCTGCCCCGCGCCGCCGGCGGCCTGTGGGTACCCGAACACAAGACGCAGCAGTGGATCGCTACCAACCCGCAGGTGCTCATCACGCTAGTCAGTGAGCAGTGGGCGCTATTCGTGCCCCTTGTGCGGTTGCTGAAGTATTGGGCGCGGCTTCAGCCCACCGAGGTGAAGTCGCTGCTCGTGGAAGTGCTCGCCCTTGACTGCCTGCTCGAAGCCCCAGATCGGCCCACAGCCTTGGCCGGGTTTTTCCAGCGCGCCGTCGACCGCATCAACTCCCCCGTGCTCGACCCGGCGAAGCTGTGCGGACCGATCCAGCCCGACCTGGACGTGTCGGCACTTTGAAGCGCCCCAGGTTTGATGCCGCCTCCTTGTGAGTCCAGGAGGACGGGTTCATGCCGAAGAAGATCGATCCGAAGGTGAAGGAACGCTGCGTCCAGCAGATGCTTGAGCACGTGCACGAGTACCCGACGCCGACGGCCGCGGCCGAGGCGGTCGCTCGACGTAACGGCGTCGGGCAGGAGTCGGTGCGGCGCTGGTTTCTGCAGGCGCAGGTCGACCGTGGCGAGCGTCGTGGTGCGACGAGCGAGGAGCTCGAGCAGATCCGGGAGCTGAAGGGCAAGGTCCGTCGGCTCGAGGAGGACAACGAGATCCTGCGCCGGGCGTCGATTTTCTTCGCGGGGGAGCTCGACCCCCGCAGCTCTTGATCGTCGCGTTCGTCGACGACTGCCGTGCCGCTGGTCTTGCGGTCGAGTCGGTCTGCCGGGTCCTGTCCGAGCAGGGCTGTCAGATCGCCGCACGGACCTACCGGGCATGGAGGCAGCCCGACCAGCTGGTCGCGGCGCGCACCGTCACCGACGCGCAGGTCACTGATCGGGTGCGTGACCTGGCCTGGACCGTCGATGTCGTGGGCGAGCTGGCCGGGGTCCGCCGGCTGGCCCCGGAAGGTCTCTATGGGCGACGCAAGATGCTGCGATTGGTGCGCCGCTCGCTGCCGGCGGCGACGCCGGGCTCGGTCGACCGGGCGATGAGAACGCTGGGGCTCAACGGCATCCGCCGTGCCAAGGGTGTGCGCACGACCATCCCGGGCAAGGACGGCAAGCGCGCCGGCGACCTGCTCGACCGGGACTTCACCGCGACCGAGCCGAACCGCACCTGGGTGATGGACTTCACCTACGTCCGGACCTGGGTCGGGTTCGTCTACGTCGCGTTCATCCTCGACGTGTTCGCGCAGCGGATCGTGGCCTGGCACGCCGCCACGTCCAAGGACGTCGAGCTGGTGATGACGCCGCTGCGGATGGCGACCTGGCAGCGCGAGCGCGAAGGGCACCCGTTCCAGCCCGGCGAGCTGATCGGTCACGCGGACGCGGGCAGTCAGTACACGTCGATCACGTTCACCGAGCACCTCGACCTCGAAGGCATCCGCCCGTCGATCGGCAGCGTCGGCGACGCATACGACAACGCGCTCATGGAGTGCGTGATCGGGCTGTTCAAGACCGAGTGCATCCGCACCACGGTCTTCCACGCCGGGCCCTACCGCAGCATCACCGACGTCGAGTGGGCCACCGCCGGCTGGGTCGACTGGTACAACAACCGGCGGCTGCACAGTAGCCTCGACTACCTCACCCCGAGCGAGTACGAGGCCGCCCACTACGCGACTCTCAACCGAGAGCCGCAACCCGTATGAGAGCGGCAGAGAACCTGGGGCGGTTCACTTCGCGCTGCGCTCCAGAGCGCCGCGGACAACGCCGCGCGCGCGTGTGCGGCTGCGCGGGCCGGCGATGAGGGACGCGCGATGCGCGCGTGGCGGGAAGTCTTCGGCGAGCAGTTCCCCGTGCCCGTCGAAGCACCCGCGCTGCACACCGGAGCCGCCGGCAGCACTGCCGCGGCGGCGACCACGGACCGGGCTCATCGCCTCCGTGACAACCCCGGTGGGTGATCGGCAGTCGCGGGCACCCCAGCCTTGGTGGGAGGCAGAACCACGCCGACATGCCGCTGATCTCACCGCCCTCGCAGCGCGGATGCCCGGGCTGAGTTGGACCGAGGCGAACGGCGGCTCATGGCGGGGCGAGCTCCCGGTGTGGCCGTTCGACCGGTCGGCCCCGGACGGCCTTGCAATAGTCGTGCCACGCGGCTTGGTCGCCGACGTGATCCCGGGCCCCGCCTACCCCGCGCACTACCCCACGATCTATCCCCTCGACCCGGAACCGTCGCTGCACGTGCGCACCGACCACAAGTGGCATGTCCTGCCCGACGGGGGGCTGTGCCTACTGCAGGCGGCCGTCGACTGGCAACCGAAAGACAGCATCCTCGAGCTGCTACTGAAGGCCTGCGCGTGGCGAGTCGAGTACGCGCTGATGAAGCTCGGCCTGATCGAGCAGATGACCGAGGCTGGGATCGTCAGCGACCCCGTGCACGACCATCTCGTTCCCCAGGCTGCCCAACTCCTCGCCGACGAGAACGACGCAAACGTACCGACCGACGACACCACCGCCGACGATGCCTGAGCGGATCGCGGTGCTGCTTCCCCTCAGCGCCCAGGAGCGAATCAAGACCGGCGGCCGGCACGGCGAACTCGGGCTCCGGATGAGCGACGTCGATGCTCTGGTCGCCGTCGGCAGTGTCAGCATCGGCAAGGTCAGCGCCCCGGAGACATTCCCAACCCCCCTCACGCCAAAAAATCACCGGCTCAATCTGCAGCACGTCAACGGTGGCACCGGATGGTGGGAACGCGCCAACGCCGACCTGCACCTCCAACACCTGCACGCGCGACTCCGCAACATCGCCTTGAAAGCCGGCCCGGTCCGCCAGCAGCTTCCCGACCTGCCCGCGCTCGGTCCCGAACCGGCGATCCTGATCACCTACGCCCCGGACATCCCAGACGAAGACGGGTGGCAGCTCGTCTCCGAGTTCGCCGCCTGGATGTTCAACGACGAACAGCTCCAGCCCATCGACCTCCTCACAGAGCCTGCACACATTGGCATCGTTCAGCTCACCGGCCACTGGCCGGTCGCAGAACTGCAGGCGCGCACCATCGCGCTCGTGGGCACCGGCAGCATCGGCAGCGCCGCCGCGCACGCGCTGGCCTCTTACGGCCTCGGCCGGCTGTTGCTCATCGACCCGGACCGGCTCGCCCGGCACAACCTGATCCGCCACACCAGCAGCGCCGTGCACGTCGGCCGACACAAAGTCGACGCGCTCGCCGAAGAACTCCGCGAGCACCGACCCGACACCGAGATTCACCCGCACCGCCTCGACGTCGTCGCCGACGCCGACCAGGTACGCCCGCTACTCGACGATGCCGACCTCGTGCTTTGCTGCGCCGACGGCGTCGCCGCCCGGCGAGTGAGCAACCACCTCGCGCGCCGCGCTGGCCTGACCACCGTGCTGGGCTGCGTCCTCGACACCGGGCGGATCGGCGAGGTGCTCCGGCTGCGCCCCTGGCCGGATCAGGGCTGCCTCACCTGCCAACGCAGCGCGCAAGTCCGCGACGGCGTCTTCGACGCCGAGCCCACCCTCGACCGCCCTTACGGCGAGGGCTTCACCCACCTGGCGATGACCGCGGTCGGCGGCGACCTGCATCTCGTCGGCGGCCTCGCCGCCAAGGTCAGCGTCGCGACCATCCTCCAAGCCGCCGGCGACAACGCCGCCGTGCTCCCCGGTGACCTCGCCGTCATCGCGCTGCAGCCCAACACCCTGCTCGCCGCCCCCTACGGCGGCGACGGTGCGACGGATGAGAACTGGCGCGCCGGCGGAATCACCTGGACCGCCGCCGCCCCACCCGAGTCGGGTTGCCCGACCTGCGACCCCAACGGCCCCTAAGGAGCCACGTGCCAGATATCGACCCCGAGGGACCGCTGTTCCTGTCCTACCGGCAATCCGACGGGCGCGCCCTCGCCGTCGACCTCGCCTGGGCGCTCCGGACCGCCGGCGTCCCGGTCTGGCAGGACGCCACGGATCTCCCACCCGGTGACACCGAGGACGAGCTCGACCATGCCCTCGCCGAAGGCATCTCCGCCGGCTTGATCCTGCTCACGCCGGAAGTCACCCGCTCGACGGTCGTCCGCACCGTCGAGGCACCCCGACTAATCGAGGCGGCAGCCCAGCCTCTGTTCACCCTCGCCATGGCCACAACGATCTACAAGAACCCGGCGAAGCCCGGCGACGGATACGACCACGCGGCCGCGGACGGGCTGCTCGGCCAGCCGTCGGGAACCGCCAGTCGCTTCAAGCAGGGACCGATCGCCTCGCCCGGCGAACGCGCCCAGCTGGCCGCCGACCTCGCCCGAGGAAGACTGAACGCGCTCGCCGCCCGTATCCGATCAGCAGGCCACCTGCGCCTCGACGTCGAGACCCGGATCCAACCCGCCGCCGCTGCCAGCACCGCCGACCTCGTCATGCGCATACGACCCGCCGCCAGCGGCCGCCTCCCCTCCCCCGCGGGGCTGCGGGATCTCCGGCAGGCGCTCGCCCACCTGCCGTCGCTCGTCCACAACGCGCTGAGCGCGACGTCCGCCGGCCGCGTCGTCGTCACCGGCGGCGCGCACCTCAGCATCGCTGCGGCACTCGGCGCAGCCCTACCGCGCACCCTCGTCGGCACGCTCGAACTCGTCGACCGAACCAGCACAAGTTGGACAGACAGCGGTGAAGCGCCGAACCCGGAGCTCATCGTTCGGCACGGACACGGCACCAACACTGGCCGGACTGTCCTGGCCTACGTCGACCTCCTGCCCAGCAGCAGCGACCCCGCGTACACCGCACTGATCGAGGTCCTGCGGCCGGAACTCGCCGCCTGGTCGCACCTGCGAAGCGCCTACGCACCCGCCGAGCTCGACGCACGGCAGGCGGCGCCACTCGCGGCGGCGATCGCCGAGCACATCCGCGCGCTCGCCGGCGCACACCACAGCACCCACGTCCATCTCGTCCTGCGATGCCCCTACGCGATCGCCGCGCTCGTCGCACGCCGACTCAACACACTCACGCTCGACGTCTACGAATGGGACGACGAGCCCACTCCCATCTATCGAAGGGCCCTCACCCTGGCCCCCGGACGCGCTGAGGGCGCTATCACTGACGTGTACCTGACCGCAGTCGCCCCAGCGCGCACCCCTCGGCGCCTGCTGCTAGTCCGCAAGCTGCTACGGCGGCGGCGCCACTAGATCGGCGCGCGTCGACCTTGCACCCCCAGGGCATACCTGCGGCAAAGGAGGCTTCCCATGCCAGGCAAGAAGACAACAAGTCCGAAGGCCGCGAGCGCCGCGTCCGACGTTCTCAAGGACAAGCGGACCGGAGCTAAGTCAAAGACCTCAGCCGGCAGCGCACTCAGCCAGCGGGAGCCGGCCAAGAAGTCCGGGAAGAAGAAGTAGCTCTGCCGTTCGGCCCGCATGAGCTGGTCGGCTTTGGGCCGACGGACTTCCCCTAACCGCTGTTTTCGCGACCAAGCGAGGCACGGCGTCGGATCCGATCAGATCCGGTGAGACTGGGCAGCCAATGGCTGCCTCATCGGATCTGAACACAAGCACGGCCTAATCCAGATCTCGCGAGATACGACACCCGGACGCGACCCGATAGTCGACGTAGCCCGCAACGAGGGCGCCGACCGAGGGAGAGCCCGATGAACGCCACCAGGATCCGCCGCCACGCACTCCGCACCGCAACCGTCGCCGGCGGAGTGCTTGGGCTCGCGCTTCTCGCCACGCCCGCACAGGCCGCCGCCGCCGGCGGCACGGAGGTCACCATCCGCACGAGCAGCCCCACGCGGGCCGGCACGCCCGTGAAGCGCCTGGACGCGGTCATCTGGGTCGAGGTCACGACCAAGATGGGCAGGACCACGTTCAACAACACGTTCAGCACCAACGCCAATGGGCGTAACAGCGGCCGGACCATCGACATCGACTACAAGAACGGCAACCCGGCGAGTGCCGCGCGCCTCCCGGCCGACGGCGACCAGGGGCCGATTTTCAGAGACCTGCCCGGCGTGGTCAGCGAGGTGCGCTTCCACGTCCGCGGTCAGATCGGACGCGACGACTCCAGCGTCGATGTCAGGACCCAGATGGGCAGGACCACCTTCAACGCGACGTTCGGCACCAACGCCAACAAGGGGTAGGCCGCACGCCGTCAGTCATCTTCGCGCGGAGCTCCGGTCGCGAGGATCGGCTCCATGAACTCCGCCAGGTTCTCCGAGTGCTCGCTCCAGACTCCGGCGCTTCCGGTGGCCAAGGGTACCGAGCAGCAGCTGCCAGTCCGGTTCACTACGGGCCGATACGCAGGTCCCGGGTCCACACGTCGACGTCCTGGCTGTCCGCGCCGCGGGGTCGGACATCCGGCCACGCCACATGGGCGACCGAGTCCGAGCCGATCGCGAGACCGAGGTAGTGGCCGATCCCGTAGCCGTCGTACGGCGAGAACGGGTGCATGTTGCCGACTGAGGGCACCGAGCTGAGCGCGACCGGCGCGGACCAGGTGCGCCCGTGGTCTGCGGAGGCGGCGAGCATCGGTCGGTAGAGGCCGAGCGGATCCATCTCGAGCCACGCGACGGCCGCTCTCCCCCGCGGCCCCATCATCACGGCGGCCATGCTGCCGGACGATCCTGGCAACCCGCTGACGACGCTCCGCCGCCACGTGCGGCCGCCGTCCGCGGACGCAGCAGTCACGACGCCCTGGGCAGTCGGGCCCGTGTAGGCGATGCCGACCAGGACGCGACCCGTGACCGGATCCGCCGCGATGCTCGGGTACGAGATGGGGATGTACGCGGAGCCGTTGGGCACCACCCCTCCGTACGTCGAGCAGACGTCGGGCACCGCGAGAACCTCACCCAGCAGACGTCCGGACGTCGCATAGCGCTTGACGACCATGCTGCTCGCGAAGGTGCGGCAGTCCGCGCTCGACGTGTTGTCGCGCGGGACCATGTAGGCGACGAGCAGCGTTCCGTCGCGCAGGACGGCCGGCGCGATCGCGCGGCCCCGGCCTTCGCCGATCACATCGACGGGTCGGGAGAAGTGTCGGCCGCCGTCGGTCGAGCGCGCCCAGCGCAAGACGGTCTTCGTCTGGTCCGGCTGCCCGGTGCACGCGCTGTCCTCCACGTAGTGCGTCCAGGTCACGTACACCCAGCCCCGGACCGGGTCGACCGCGACGGTGGAGCGATCCGGCCCCTCGCAGTCGAAGCCCTCGAGGTGCGCGAGGCGGCGCCAGTGCACTCCCCCGTCGTCTGAGCGCGCGACGTAGAGCCCGTCGTCCGGCGTGTTCGTCAGCCCGTCGGGGTCGCCGAACGCGGTGTACGACGCATAGAGCGGCCCGCCGCGCGGGTCCCAGGCCAGCGTCGGGTCATTGCCCAGCGTCACGCCGTTGGGCTGAGCCGGCGGCAGTGGCCCCGACGGGCGATAGCTGCGGCCGCCGTCCCGTGACACCCAAACCCGGTCGTTCCCCTCGTAGCCCGTCGAGACGAGCGCATCGCGGAACGGGTGCATGAACTGGATCGCGCTGACCACGACATGGCGCGGGTCGCGCGGATTCACCGCGACATTCGTCTCCGCACGTGGGCGGTTGTCCGAGGGGTCCAGCGCGTGGTCATCCGTGACCGGCACCGGCTCCCGCGGATCGGCCGTCGTGCCCGCAGCCGAGCCGGTGACGCACGCCGCCAGCAGTGCCACGACCAGTGAACCTGCCGTGCGCACTCGCACTGAACCCCTCTTCCGATCGACAGCCGGACGCGACGGTACGCCACGTCGCTCCATGTGAGGCGACACCTAGCCGGCCGGCCCGAAGGCAGCCGCCACGAAGCGTGCGAAGCCGGCTTGGTCGAAGGCCACCTCGTATCCGGCATCGTCATGTGCGATCTCGAGCGATGGGCAGAAGAAGTCTCCGCCCGACGTGAAGAAGTGCGGCGACCCGGCGACCCCCCGACGCTGCCCTTCGGCCCAGTCGTGCTCGATGCGAGCACGGTCCGCGTCGTCCGGCTCCGGCACTCCGATGTCCGCGCGTAGCCGGCGCAGGACCGTCGGGTCCGTCACGTCCCGGCCGGCTTCGAACAAGGCATCTCGCACCGCCAGGCTGAACCGCTCCCCCACCTCGAGCCCTTGCCGGTACGCCGCCGCCTCCGCCGCCATGGCGGGCAAGGTCGTCGCGGGGAAGCGCTGCGGGTCGAAGCCGGCGAACAGGCCGGAGGCGACGTCGGCGCGCAACGCGGCGACCTTCGGGACGAGCGCGGGTCCGTCCAGCGGCTTGCCGTTGACCAGCTCGAGAGGCCACGAGCGCACGCGAAGGAGCGGCGAGGAGCGGCCACGCTCCTCGCGGTAGGTCACGAACCTGCGTAGTCCCACGTGGGTGAAGGGACATGCGACGTCGGCGAACACGTCGACGTACGAATCGCCCTGCTCGAGCCGGCTCACCCTCGAGCACAGCCCGCGCCGAGAGCACGGCCGGCGGCAGCCCACGACGGTTCGGTGGTCACCGGCCAGTAGTCGCCCGTGTGTGGGTCCATCGTGTAGTCGAACGGCGCTGGCCCGGCCTTCGCGATGGCCCGGACGGCGGCCAGGAGCCGGTCGACGTCCTCGGGCCGCGTCGGCAGTCCGCCGCTGGCGCGGACGGCACCCGGGATCCCCGTCCGGTCGCCACGCCGGAGCGCGGCCTGGTAGCTCGCGGTCGCCGCGTCGTCGAGTCCCAGCAACCGCGCGACGTACGGGTGCGCGCAGAAGCAGCCGTGGCGGACGCCGATGGCATGTTCCGCGCTCAACCGCGCAGCGACGAGCGCATGGGGCACGCCTTCCACGACGAAACACGCCACGGGAAGGGCGTCCGTCTCAGGGCCCGGGCCGAGCAGGCGTACGCCGGGGATCTCGGACAGACCACCACGCAGGTGCGCCGACAGTGCGCGGTCGTGCGCGATGAGGGCCGGCCACCCGATCTGGGTGAGCTCGTCGATCGCGGCGTGCAGCGCCACGGCCCCGATGACGTTGGGCGACCCCGCCTCCTCGCGTTCGGGCGGGTCGGTCCAGACCACCTCGTCCAGGTCCACGAGGTCCACCGCCCCTCCCCCGGCCAGGAACGGATCCCCTTCCGTGAACGTGGCCCGCGGCCCGATGAGCACGCCCGTGCCGAAGGGCGCGTACATCTTGTGCCCGCTCCAGGCCAGAAAGTCCGCGGCCACGGTGAGCGGCCGGTGCGGGGCGAGCTGTGCCGCGTCGACGAGAACCGGCACTCCCCGGTCGTGGGCAGCGGCGACGATCTCGTCGAGCGGTGGGAGCCAGCCGGTGACGTTCGACGCGCCCGTGACGGCCAGCAGCCGCGGCCGCGGCCGCTCCTCGAGGACGGCCAGCACGTCCTCGACCTGGAACGTGCCGTCCGCGCCGCACTCGACGTACCGGCGCCTGGCCACCCGGCCCCACGGCAACAGGTTCGCGTGGTGCTCGACGACCGTGGTGGCGACCACGTCGTCCGGTCCGAAGTTCAATCGGTACGCGAGGTGGTTGATCGCCTCTGTCGTGTTCCGACACAGGATCGCGACGTCGTCGCCGCCCTCCCGGCCGGCGAAGCGCAGGGCCGCCGCCCGCGCCAGCTCGTACGCGGAGGTGGCGTGCTGCGACTTCCACCCCGCACCGCGGTGAACGCTCGAGTACCAGGGCAGGAACTCCGCCACCCGCCGAGCCACGGCAGGCAGCGCTCCGGTCGACGCGGCGAGGTCGAGGTTGAGGCCGGGTCGATCCACTCCGTCGACGCAGGGCACCATGAGCTCGTCGCCCACCAGTCGCACGGCCTCCATGCCCGCATGGTGGCCTACTCCGCGCTCCCGGGCACGAGATCCGTGACTTCCCGCGGGTCGGCTTCCGGTCCCGCCTGGTTGTCGCGTCCCGTGCAGGTGACGAAATGGCCTAGCCGGCCGTCATCTCCGCCGCCCGTTCACGGTGCACCGCGATGCGGATCTCGGTGCCGCCGGGACCGGTCTGCACCTCGGCGAGGTCGCAGAGCCGGCTCGCGAGCCACAGACCACGACCACGCTCGGCGAGGAACTGCGGCTCCCCCAGCATCTCCTCCGACAGCGAGCCGGAGTCGGTGATGCTTGCCGCGATCCCGTGCGCGGTGTGCCACACGTGCAGCAGGCACGCGTCGTCGGCGTGCGCGAGGCTGTTCGTCGTCAGCTCGTGCACGGCGAGGGAAGCAGCCTCCGCTCGCTCCTCGGACAACCCGGCCGCGCGAGCCAGGCGACCGACCACACCACGCAGCACGGGCAGCGCCACGTCGGCATGGGCGCTGACCTCGATACGCAGCGCATCGGCCGGGATGGGCGCCAGCGGACCCTCGAGCGGGCGAAGCCCGCCGAAGACGTCTGGCCCATCGCTGCGGTTCGTCCCCATCACCGCTCCCCCCTGCCCCCGGAACCCCCGGCAAGACTAGCTCCGCCGCCATGAGAACTCGCGGCCGACGGGGCCGACCGAACCGAAGAAGGAGAGGCCACGGCCTCTCCTTCTTCAAGGTATAGCCCA
Organism: uncultured Frankiaceae bacterium; assembly: GCA_964651395.1. Taxonomy (GTDB): domain Bacteria; phylum Actinomycetota; class Actinomycetes; order BP-191; family BP-191; genus CAZYXZ01. The sequence goes on along the minus strand of CAZYXZ010000001.1, from coordinate 46,561 downwards.
CCCGGCGCCTGCGGCAAGGCTCCTGACGCCCGCGCGACCGCCGGCCGAACCCCGGATACGACGACCGGGTGCCGGCTGCTCGACGAGGGTCAGCCGGTCGCGGCCGACAGGGGTGGGGAGACCTCGGCCCTGGTGACCGGGATGAGCGCCCCGACGTCCGACGGTGTCGCAGCGAGCGGCAGCGTGGCGCAGATGACCAGGTCGGTCCCGCGCAGTGCGGCGGTCATCGACCCCCCGTGCAGCTCCGCGATCCCGCGCGCGGCGAACAGGCGCAGGCCCGAGTCGACCGCTTGATGCCCTTCGCTGGTCGGGGTGAACGCCTCGAGCAGCTCCCCGGCGGTATGCGCGTCGAGCGCCGCCGCGCGCACCGACGCCTCGATGCAGGCCAGCTCAGTCGTTGATCTCACGGAGATCGCGACTTCCGCCTCGCCGGCGCCGTGCGGCATGAGGCCCTCGATCAGCCTGGTCAGCATGAGGTGCAGGGGCTCGCGCTCGCACCGCACGGTGACGTCGCTCGCGATCTCGGCGACGACGGTGAGGCCGGGGACGCGGTCACTCAGCTCAACGACGGCGTCGCGCATGACGGAGTCGACGGCCGCCCGCGAGTCCGGCGCCGAAGGCTCGAGCCTGGCGGCGAGCAGCATGTTGTCCAAGGTCATGGCGAGCGACTCGGTCCGGCCGGTGATGCCGCTGACGAGCTCGGCCACCTCGGCAGGACTGAGCCGGTCGCCGTACTGCTCGAGCACGGAGGCGGCGGCCTTGATCGCGGTGATGGGCGTCCGGAACTCGTGCGACGCGACGGCGATGAGGTCGCTGCGGGTTGCCGCGATCCGATCGGTGCGTGCCAGGAGCGAACGCTCCCCGTCCGTGAGCTGGGCCTGGAGCGCGACCGCCCGTGCGGTCGCTGCCTCCTGGAACCGCCACGACGTCACGTGGAAGGCGCTTGCCGCGAGGACGAACGCGCCGTGCACGACTCCCCACCACCACTCCCCCGCACCGTGGTTGTAGACGGCGTGGAAGGCGAGCAGCCCGCCGAGGATGTGTTCGGCCACGACGAAACCCAGGGCGATCAGGTAGATCTGCCACTCCTGGTACAGCGAGACCAGCGCCAGCATGACGAAGAAGTGGAAGTGCCACTCGATCAGCCCGCTGGACAGGTGCACGAAGGTGGCCGAGGTCAGCATGAGCCCGAGCACGCCGGCGGATGCGCGCGAGGTTCGTCCTCGCGCGCGCCACGCGACGAGCGCCATGGCACCCGGTGCGAGCATCTCGACGAACGAGTGGCCGATCGAGTGCCCGGTGATCAACCCGTAGCCGAAGACGAGCGGCAGCTGCGCGAACAGCGCTGCGGTCACGATCCGGTGGCGCGCCTCCCACTCGCGGGCGGGCAGCGCTGAGCCGTTCGGCAACCAGTCGAGCACCGCATGTACCCGGGGCATGAGGCTCATCAGCTCGCGGCCAAACCGGCCGACGGGTGAGGGGCGGCATGCAGCACCGAGGGCAGACCCGCGACGACGGAGTCAGCCCGCGTGGCCGACGTCCGGCACCACGGACACATCCTCCAGTCCAGGCCCATGCGGCGGCCGCAATGACCGCACCGATCGTGGTCGGCGTCCGCGGTGCACCACGGGCAGGCCAGCATGTCGTCGGCGAGAGGCCGGGCACACGCGCGGCAGGCGCGCGCCTCCGTGGAATCCGGCTGCGTGGCCCGGGACACCTCGTCGAGAGTGGTCGCGCCGCGGAGAGCTCGGTCGAGCGCCTCGGAACGCAAGGAGGGGACGCCTGCCGCTCGTGCGGCCTGCCGGACCGGCCCCTCGCTGGGTGTCTCGAGGAGAACCGCCCGCAGCTGGGAGGTGACCGGCAGCACCTCGAAGACACCCGTGCGCCCGAGGTAGCCGGTGTCGCCGCACTCACCGCACCCGGCCCCGCGGAGGAACCTGGCCGCCTCACGTGCCTCGCTCGCGATGCCGAAGTGCTCGAGCGCGCGACGACTGGGCTCGTACGCCGTCGCGCACTGGGTGCAGGGGACGCGCACCAGACGCTGCGCCACCACGAGAGCGAGCGATGACGCGATAAGCGCCGCGTCGACGCCGATGTCGACCAGCCGGGTGAGGGCACTCGGCGCGTCGTTCGTGTGCAGTGTGGCGAGGACGAGGTGGCCGGTCAGCGCGGCCTGCATGGCGAGCTCCGCCGTTTCCGCGTCACGGATCTCGCCGACCAGGATGACATCCGGATCCTGTCGCAGGATCGCGCGCAGGCCACGTGCGAACGTCACGCCGGCCCGCTCGTTGACCTGCATCTGCGTGATCCCCGGCAGCTGGATCTCCACCGGGTCTTCCAGGGTGACGATGTTGCGGTCCGGCGAGCGCACCTCGTCGATGGCCGAGTAGAGGGTCGATGTCTTGCCCGAGCCGGTGGGCCCGGTGATCAGCACCAGCCCCTGCGGCGCGACGAGCTGGCCCCGGACGATCTCGAGCTGGCGGGCCGACATGCCGCTGCGCTCCAACGGCTGCACGTCCTGCTCGGTCTCCAGCAGCCGGAGGACCAGCTTCTCGCCATGCATCGAGGGCAGGGTCGACACCCGGGCGTCGACCGATCGCTCGTTCACCTCGAAGCGGGCCCGGCCGTCCTGCGGCCGCCGGCGCTCCGCGATGTCCAACGCGGACATGATCTTGATCCGACTGATCAGCGCCGAGCTGGCGTTGGCCGGAACGGTCATCACCTCGCGCAGCAGCCCGTCGACCCGGTAGCGGACCCGCAGGTCCCCGGCTTGCGGCTCGAGGTGGATGTCGCTCGCTCGCGCGCGCGCAGCGTTGCTGAGGATCACGTTCGCGAGCCGGACGATCGGCGCCTCTTCGGCCCTGACCACCGCCGTGGCCAGGTCCTCGCCATCAGGCGACGGCTGGTTGTCCTCGAGGGCGCTCACCGCGGCGGTCGCGTCCTCACCGAGCACCCACGCGCGGTTGAGGAGGGCATCGATCTGGGCCGCGGGTGCGACCGCCACCTCCACCGTGCGCACTCCGGTGTAGAGGCGGACGTCGTCGACCATGACGACGTTCGTCGGATCCACCATGGCGACCCACAGTCGATCGCCGGCCTCTGCATAGGCCACGGCGCCGCAGCGCACCGCCACCGAGCGCGGGATGCGGACCAGCAGCTCGCGTGGGACGACCATCGTCGTGAGATCGACGACCGGAATGTCCAGCCGTCCGGCGATCGCCAGTGCGATCTGCACCTCGGAGACGTAGCCCCGGCTCACCGCGATGTCCCCGAGCCGGCGCCGTGGTGCAGTCGGCGGCATCTGCGCCTGGACCGCAAGGCAGTCCTCCAGCTGGTCCGACGTGAGCAGCCCGGCCTTCAGCAGGATCTCGCCGAGGCGCAGCCGAAGGGACGGGGACTGCCGCTGCGTGGGCAGCCAGAACTCCGGGTCGTTCACTGTCGCGCACGTTCAGGCATGGGCCACCGTCCGGGTGTCGTCGAGATCGCCCAGGCTGCGTGCTGGCGGCACCGACAGCCATAGCGAATTGAGGGGAATTCCCCCTGGGCCGAGATACCTGTGGACGTGGGACGAAAGTCCCACGATGTACCGCACGTCGGGCTATGTGCAGTTCATTACGACGGGCCATGGTGACCTCACCGCGGCGATAGCAGTGTGTCGGCATCCGAAGCCCGAGGAGCCGACATGACCGGCCTGCCACGCCTGCACCGCATGACCACACTGCTGCTGCTCGGCGGCCTCGCCGTCGCCGGCGTCACGCATGAGAGCGTCGCGCGGATCGTCGCAGCCAACGACCGTCGCCTCCTGCAGGACCAGGCCAGCGAGGCCGGCATGGTCATGAGCAGCATGCTCACGCAGATGAAGACCGGGCTCGCCAGCTTGGCGGGCTCCGCCGGCGCGACGCCGGACCCCGCCGTGTTCACGCGCCTGGCGTCGCCGCTGATCGGGGCGGCCGACGGCTACGCCAGCCTCTCCCTTCTCCGCGTGCAGCCCGCGGGGGTCACGCAGCTGGCGACGGCCGGCCAGGCCGCCGGGAGGCCGACCTCGGGCAGCGATCTGGCCGCCGAGCTCTCCCGGGTCAGCAACGGCGCCGGGTTCGCCATCACCGGTTTCGCCGGTGCCGGGCCGGCTCGCCGCATGGGGACCGCCATCGGCTCGCCGTACCTGCCGCCGGGCTATGTGGTGTACGCCGAGATGCCGCTTCCCGCCGACCTGGTGCAGGACACCATTCCGGGCAACTCCTACATGTCGGACATGCAGTTCGCGATCTACCTCGGCGCGGAGGACACCGGCCAGGTCGTCTTCTCGTCCACCGCCGAGCTGCCGCTGTCGGGCCAGCGCGCCTACGTCGTCATCGACCAGACCGAGTCCCAGGAAGACTTCGCCCGCGCCGTGGTCGACCCCGCGCCCGGCGAGCTGACCGTCCCGCCCACGGCGATCCTCGTCGTCATGCATCCCACGGCGCACCCCTCGGGCGCGGTCGCGGGAGCGCTGCCGAAGATCCTGGCCGGCGGGTTCCTGCTGGCCCTGCTCATCGTCGTCGCCTTGCTGGAGTCGGCCATGCGCCGCCGGGACGAGGCGATGCGCCTGGTCGCCGACCTCGAGAGCAAGAACACGGCGCTCGACCATGCCGTGGCCGAGGAGAAGGCAGCCGTGGCCGCGAGGGTCAAGCTGGAAGGAGAGCTGCGCCAGGCGCAGCGCATGGAGGCGGTCGGCCGGCTCGCGGGCGGCATCGCCCACGACTTCAACAACCTGCTCGCGGTGATCCTGAGCTACACCGGCTTCATCGCCGAGGAGGTCCACACACCTCGGCTCCGCGACGACGTGGAGGAGGTGCGCAGGGCCGCCAACCGCGCCGCGGAGCTCACCCGGCAGCTGCTCATCTTCAGCCGCAGGGACCAGGTCGATCCGCAGGTCATCGACCTCAACGCAGTGGTGAACAACATGGGCAAGCTGCTCCGCCGAACCCTCGGCGAGGACGTCGAGCTGGAGATGACGACGAGTCCGGACCCATGCACCGTCCTGGCCGACGCGACGGAGCTCGAGCAGGTGGTGCTCAACCTGGCGGTCAACGCCCGCGACGCACTCCCGCGCGGTGGCCGGATCGGCCTGAGGACGGAAAGCGACGAGCACGTCGTGCGGCTCGTGGTCACGGACAACGGCGAGGGCATGACCGAGGAGGTCGCGACGCGGGCGTTCGAGCCCTTCTACACGACCAAGGGTCCCGGCAAGGGCACTGGACTCGGTCTCGCCACGGTCTACGGCATCGTCACCCGCTGGGGCGGTCACGCGGCGATACACAGCGCACCGGGTCTCGGCACGGAGATCGTGGTCGAGCTTCCCGTGACCAGTGACGCCGTCCTCGACGCGCAGCCGACGACCGGACCGAGCCGTCCGGCCCGGGGTGAGCGGATCCTGGTCGTGGAGGACGAGCCCGGAGTGCGGCTGGCCACGATCCGCATGCTCGAGCGAGCCGGCTACCAGGTGTGGGCCGCCGCCGACGCCCCCATGGCGCTCGACTACCTCCTCGAGAACGACATGGACCTCGTCCTCACGGACGTCGTGATGCCGGGTGGGCTGACCGGCCGTGACCTGGCGGAGCGCCTCCACAGCCTGCGCCCGGCCGTGCCGGTGGTGTACATGTCCGGCTACAGCGCCGACGTCATGGCCGGCCATGAGCTGGTCGACCCCGCCGCCGTGATCCTGGAGAAGCCGTTCACCGAGGACTTCCTGCTCTCCACCCTCCGTACCGTGCTCGACGGTTCCGGGGTGCGCTCGTGAGCACCGAGGTGCCGGTCACCGCCGGCCGCGGTTAGGGCAACCGGCTCATCGGCCGGCCGCCGTAGACGACCCGGCCGCGCGCGTCCTGGTAGGTCTGCCAGCCGACCACGCTGCGCTGCCCGACGCCGGGCCTCTCCCAGTCGCAGACCCCGTCCGGGAAGACCTTGCGCAGGCGTGCGAGCTGCGCCTCGCTCAGCCCGAGCGGCCCGTGCCCGGCGGCGGTGAGCGGCGTCAGCCGGCACTTCAGGACCTCGTTCGTGCGCGGCCCCCCGGCGACCTCACGGGGTGTGCCGTAGCGGGTCATCACCACGTCGGGCAGGCAGACCCCGTCGAGGGGTGTCTGCACGTGCACCGCCGGTGCGTACGCACAACGGTCGTGCACGTCGGCGGGCCGGTTCACGACGATCTTGCGGGCCCGCGGAAGTCGCGAGCGGTCCTTCTCGACCGCCGCGAGCCATCGGTCCATGGACAGCAGCGCCTCGGTCGGCCACGTGATGTCGCCGATCAACGCCGTCGTGCCGATCCAGAGCACCTGGTTGTCGTGATGTCCGTGCGCCTTGTCCAGGCGGTCGCGCATCCACCAGGTGTGCGCGTAGTCGTGCGCCGCACCCGGGTCGGGCCCGGCGTGGTCGATGATCGCGACCTGGTCGAGGTTGTCACCCAGGTTCACCATGCCGGTCCGGTACGCATTGGCGACGGCCGTGTCGTCACCGGCCATGCGCCCGGCTGACGGCTGGGCGTCGACGTCGAGCCCCCCGATCTTCTCGTTGAGGTCGACGAACATGTCCGGCGTGATCAGCCCGGCGCGCAACGTCTCCAAGCCGAACTCGATGCCGGCGTTGCTCCACGGCACCCCCGCGAAGCCGCGGCCGGCCTTCTTCTCCTGTGGCGACCAGACTCGCGGCGGCCGCGGGCCGAACAGCGTCTTCATGAAGTCGAGCACCGAGCAGCGCACGCCACGCGGGTTGCTCGTCGGGTGGTAGGCCTGGTCCGCGGGAACGCAGTCGCCGACCGGCTGCACGGCGGCCTTGAACAGCCCCTCGTCCGCGACGACGGCGTTGACGTGGCTGACGTGGCCCTCGACCAGCGCCCACTGCATCGGTGTCCAGACGACGCCGGTCCCCCATCGCGACGGGTCTTCGAAGTACTTGCGGAGGAGGTGGTAGTCCGCGAACTGCGCACCGGCAGTCAGGGTGTCCGGGTAGGCACACGTGACGATCAGCCCGTCGTAGACGGCCCCCGGGTACGCGTTGGCGACGGTGTGCTGCACGATCGAGCCGCCCGAGCAGCCCGTGCCGATCGTGTAGCGGACGTCGCCGTAGTTCTCGATGACCCGCTCCTTGAGCATGATCAGCGCTTCGGCCTCGGTCGCGACGTTGCAGTTGTGGCCGGTGTTCGCGAGCGCCGTCGACATCACAGCGAAGCCCAGTCCCAACGCGTCGACATAGCTGTCGACCCGGCCGGGTGTGCCCTCGAACGTGCCGCTGAAGTCCTCGAGTGGTGCGGACCCCGCGCCGTACGAGCCGCCGCAGCCGCCTCCCCCGGTGACCAGCAGCTTGTTGTTGAACGTCGGCTGCGGCGCCCAGCGACTCCACGGCTCATCCGGGTCGATCAGCACGAGGATCTTGTACTGGTCGCGCGCCTGGTAGCCGAGCTCCTGCCGGACGACGAACGGCACCGTCATGCCGGTCTGCGTCGTCGTCATCGCCACATCCGAGGGTGGAGCCTCCGGGTCGTAGTCCTGAAGGCCGACCTTGCTCGGATCGATCGACTTGTAGAGGTACGTGAACTCGGGCGCCCGGTTGCACTGCTTGTCGCGCGACCCCTCCGGGCACCGCCACGGCTGGATCTGCGGGCCCCCGAAGATCGGCCCGCCGTTCGGGTGGTTGGTGATCGTCAGCCTGGTCGACCGGCCGCCGAGGGTGGCGGTCAGCACGTTCGGGCCGACACGGAGTCCGTCGACGATGCCCTCGACCCGGCCGGAGGGGCGCGGACGGAACGCCCGGGTCACGTCACGGCCCCCGACCGTGACCCGAAGCCCGGACAGGCCCGGGACGGCGATCCCGACGAGCGCCTGCCCGTCGGAGACAAGGTCGGCCCGGCGGTTCGACAGCACGGCGACGACCGGTCCGCTGGCACTGCTCGCGACGGTCGGCGCCGCCACCGTCCCGATCACCAACGAAACGATCAACGTCCAGCGCCTCACAGCGGCCAGCTCCTCATCTCGGCGACACGAGCCCGTTCCGAAGGACAACGTCGCGGCCCGCCTATGGTTTCGCCGGAGAACTCGCCCGTCCCTTGCGGGGATCGCCGTACCGGTGTCGAACGGAGGTGGCCATGGGAGCGAAGCCGCGCGTGCTGCGCAGCGCCGTGGCCGCGGCCGTTCTGGCCGGTGTGAGCCTGGCGGTGCCCTCGCACGCCGCAACGGCACCCTGCACGGAGCGCCGACCCGGCGGCGACTGGGCGCGCTACGGCCAGGACCTGATGGGCCAGCAGCGCCAGGACGCCGAGACGACCATCAACCGCGAGAACGTCGTGGCCCTTGCCGAGGTCTGGACGATTCCGCAGACCGGATACCAGTCGGCGCCCGCGATCGTGTCCGGCGGGTGCGTGTTCATCAACACTGGTGGCCGGATCGTCGCCTACGACCTCGACGACGGCCGCGTCGTCTGGGAGTCGAAAGGCGCCGACACGACCGGCACGTTCGCGGTCGCGGTTGAGGACGGCCGCGTGCACGTGGGACTGACCGGCAACGGCCGGCCCAGGGCGGCGGCGTTCGACGTACGCAACGGCAAGCTGCTCTGGCTCAGCGGGGAGATCTGGTTCGGCCAGGACACGAACCAGCTGGCCAGCGCCGTCGTCTACAACGGGCTGCAGGTGCTGTTCACCACCGGCCCGGACTTCCAGCCGTCGGCGCGGCAGGGCTACGGGATCATCGACGCCAAGACCGGCAAGGTGCTGTTCAAGACCACGACGCTGACCGCGGCGGAGCTCGCCGAGGGCTACAACGGCGGCGGCGTGTGGGGCACGCCGACGGTCGACCCGAAGACCGGCTACCTGTACGCCGGGACGTCCAACCCGGAGTCGAAGACCAAGGAGCATGAGTACGACAACGCGATCCTCAAGATCGACCTGAACCGGTCGCACAAGACCTTCGGCCGCGTGGTCGCGGCGTACAAGGGCACCCCGGACAGCGCCACGGGCTACGACAACCCGGTCTGCCAGAGCCTGGGCGGGACGGTCTGGTACCCCCAGGACAACTACGGGTCCTCCCCGCTGTGCGGCCAGCTCGACGTCGACTTCGGCAACGGCCCGACGCTGTGGCGGGACGCGCGCGGGCGCCTGTTCGGCGCAGCCACGCAGAAGTCGGGTTTCTTCCACGCCTTCGACGCGACGACGATGGCGCCGGTGTGGTCGGAGCAGACCTTCAGCTCGCTGTCGTTCCTGAGCGGGAACATCGGCCGGGCGGCGACCGACGGCAAGACCCTCTGGGTCCCCACGACCCCTGGCCGGCTCTTCGCCTTCGACGCCGCGACCGGGACGGAGAAGTGGCACACCGGCGCCGGCGCGCCGACCGGTGGCAACGCCGCGCTGGCCAACGGCGTCGTGTACTGGACCGGCGACACCGCCGTGCGCGCCTACCACCCCGACACGGGCGCCGTCCTCTGGGAGTCGCCGTCCTCGCCGAACGAGGACAGCTTCGGCAGCATCGCGTCGAGCGTGACGGTGGCCGGCAACACCGTCATCGCCAACCACAGCGGCACGATCGTCGCCTACCGCCTGGGCGGGGGCGGCACGCCCGGTCCTCCGCTGGGCGTGCCCGAGCTCCCGCCGCTCGGGGCGCAGGTGCGAGTCGTCGCCGGGCCCGGCGCGACGAACGCCGGCTACCTCACCCCCACGGTCGTGGTCCCGCTGGGCTTGGCCGCGCAGTTCGTCAACGCCGACATCGCGCCGCATGACGTGATCTCCCGCGCCCGCCGCCCTGATGGCCGCCCGCTGTTCCGCTCGAAGCTGATCAGTCTCGGCAAGGGCGCCCCGATCGAGGGCGTCGTGCAGCTGCCGACCGGCACGTACGAGTTCTTCTGCTCGCTGCACGCGAGCATGACCGGCTCACTGATCGTCCCGTAGCCCAGCTTACGAACGGAGTTCCCGTCGTGCGCGTTCAGCTTCGCCGGCTCCTCAGCCGCCGCGTGGTCGTCCCCCTCGTACTCGCCATCACCGTGGGCATCGGCGGCCTTCCGGCACTTGCGGCGGCTCCGCAGCGGCGCGTGCCGCACTACCTCGTGTTCAGCGCCACCTACGGCTTCCGCCACGACGGGATCCAGGAGGCCGTCGGAGTCCTGCGCTACCTGTCGCGGATCACCGGCTCCTTCACGCTCGAGTGGTCGGAGGACGCCGCGGTGCTCTCCCCCGCGACCTACCGTCGTGTGGACGGCGTCATCATGCTGCAGACCACCGGGACGGGCGGCGGCCCGTTGACCGACAAGCAGAAGACCGACTTCCTCACCTTCTTCGGCTGCGGCGGGGCGTACGTCGGCGTACACGCGGCCGCCGACTTCGGCGACTGGCCCGAGTACGAGAAGCTCATCGGCGCCTCGTTCGAGATGCACCCGCACTTCGACTTCGAGGAGAACAGCAACCCGGTCGACAGCGACCTGCTCGCCTCGAAGGCGATCTCCGAGGTCTCGGTGATCGTCGAGGACCAGAAGCACATCGCGACCACCCCCTGGCACGGCGTGCCCTACTTCCGGACGATGGACGAGCTCTACCGGTGGAAGACCGACCCGCGCGAGCGCGTCAAGGTCCTGCTGTCCCTCGACGAGCAGACGCACTACTGGCCGCGCGACATCCGCCCGGCCGGCCCCACGGTGATCATCCCGGTGCCCGAGGAGATCCCGAACCCGGTCCAGCTGTTCCCGCCGCTCGCGTATCCGCACCACAGCCCGCTCGCCTGGACGAAGAGCTACGGCCGGGGCCGGGTCTTCTACACGAACCTCGGACACGCGATGCGCACGTGGGATCGGGCCGACTACCGGCAGCACCTGCTCGGCGGCATCGAGTGGGCGGCGCAGCAGCGCCCGGACCAAGGCTGCGTGCGCGCGCGCATCCGCTAGCGCCGACGGACCACGCGAAGGTGGAGGGCGGCCGCGGCGAGGACGACGACCCCGCTGACGGCGAGGACCCCCGCTGCCCCAAGGCTGTCGTCGAGCCACCTCCCCAGGAGCCGGGGTCCGGTCACGGCCACGGTGGCTGTTGCGACGGTGAGGGGCATCGCCGCGTCGTCCCGCACGGCGGCGGCGTAGCCGGCGAGGGCGAGCAGCACGGCGAGCAGCCCGCCAAGGACCGGCGCGTCGCCGAAGGCCAGATGCACGCCCACGAGCGCCATCCCGCCGCCCAGCGGCTGCGCGAGCGGCGGTGCAGGGACCCAGCCCGCGCCGGCCGCTGCGGCCAGGGCGACGCCGGCCGTCCACGTGACCGCGCCGGCACCTACCGGTCCGAGGTCCAACAGCTCGACGGCCGCGACCGTCGCCACCGTGATCGCGAGGAAGAAGCCGACCACCTGGGCCGCGGTACGACTCGCCACGAGCAGTGGGACGGCGACCGCGAGCATCGTCACCGACCCGACCATCCAGCGCGTGTCGTCGCCCACACCGTGGCCGGATGTGACCGCCGCAGCCAGCCCAGCCGACGTCACGACGGCGATCAGCCAGCTCATGGCTCGCGCCGTTCGCACCCGTTCGAGCCAGACGCCGGCCAGGACGAGGGCGACGGTCAGCGCGGCGAAGACCGCACTCCTTTCGGCGACCCGCAGGTCGTCCCAGCTCTGCACGAGGACGGTCGCCACCGCCGCCGCGATCAGACCCACTCCGACGTACGCCGCCGCGATCGTGCCGCGACCCACGGAATCCGCTGCTGGACCCGTCCCGGCGAGCCGCGCGCGCACCGCCTCCGCCTGGTCTGCGCGCAGCACACCGTCGCCGACGAGCCCGCCCAGGGCCGCATCGAGCTGCTGTCTGGTCACCGGCTCCGCCATGGCTACGACACTAGGCCCGGGCGAGTCGCAAGCTGTTGAGCACGACGGACACGCTGGACAACGCCATGGCGGCACCGGCGAGAACCGGGTCGAGCAACCCGAGCGCCGCCGCGGGGATCAGGGCCACGTTGTAGGCGAAGGCCCAGCCGAGGTTCTGCCGGATCGTGCGGAACGTACGCCGGGCCAGCCGCAACGCCGTCGGCGCCGCGTTGAGCGACCCGGAGAGCAGCGCGATGTCCGCGGACTGGATCGCCACATCGGTGCCCGTGCCGATCGCGATGCCGAGCTCGGCCTGGGCGAGGGCGGGCGCGTCGTTGATCCCGTCACCGACCATGGCAACCACACGCCCGGAGTCCTGCAGCCGGCGGATCTCGTCGACCTTCCCCCCCGGCAGCACCCCGGCCCGAATCTGGTCGATGCCCACCGCCTGGCCGATCGCCGCCGCGGTGCGCGCATTGTCGCCCGTGATCATCCGGACGCCGAGACCCATGTCCCGCAGCTCGCGCACGGCCGCGGCCGCGTCCTCGCGAACGGTGTCCGCGACGGCTAGCACGCCCCTCACGGCGCCGGCCCAGGCGACGTACACGACGGTTTGACCGCTCGCCTCGTAGCCCTCGGCCACCGCGTCGAGAGCAGCGTCGCAACCGGCACCGGCCTCCGCCAGCAGTCCTCTGCTGCCGACTCGGACGTCCACGCCCTCGACACGCGCGACGACACCACGCCCGGGCACTGCTCGGAACTCCTCAGCCGCGGGCAGCTCGCCGAACTCAGCCTGGGTCGCGTCGACGATCGCCCGGCCGACCGGATGCTCCGAGCCCGCTTCTGCCGCCGCAGCCAGGAGCAGCAGTTCACGCCGGTCCACGTCGACCGTCGCGACCTCGGTGAGGGCCATCCGGCCGTACGTGAGTGTGCCGGTCTTGTCGAACACGACCGTGTCGACCTCGTGCGACTGCTCGAGCACCTGGCCGCCCTTGAACAGGATGCCGAGTGCGGCTCCCCGCCCGGTGCCCACCATGATCGCGGTGGGTGTGGCCAGGCCCAGCGCGCACGGGCAGGCGATGATCAGCACCGCGACGGCGGCGATGAGGCCGTCACCCGGACGGGACACCGTCGTCCACCCGAGCAGCGTGAGCAGCGCGATGCCGAGGACGACGGGGACGAAGACACCGCTGATCCGATCGGCGAGACGCTGTACCGGCGCCTTGCTGCCCTGCGCGTCTTCGACCATACGCACGATCCGGGCCAGCGCCGTGTCGGCACCCACGGCGCTCGCCCGTACGGTCAGCACGCCGTCGGTGTTCACCGAGGCTCCCACGACCCGGTCACCGGCGCGCTTGAGGACGGGGACGGACTCCCCCGTCAACATCGACTCGTCGACGGTGGCCGACCCGTCGACGACGTCGCCGTCGACAGGCACCTTCTCCCCAGGTCGCACGCGAAGCAGGTCGCCGAGCCGGACCTGCTCGAGCGGCACGAGGGTCTCTGTGCCGTCGAGGACGCGACGCGCATTCTTGGCACCCAGCTCCAACAGGGAACGGACCGCGCCCGAGGCGCGCCCACGCGCCCCAGCCTCCAGGGAGCGGCCGAGCAGCAGGAAGGCGATCACGAGCGCTGAGGACTCGAAGTAGAGATCTGCGTGGTCGTCGGCGAAGAGCAGCTGCCAGGTGGAGAACAGGTACGCCGACAACGTCCCCACCGTGATCAGCGTGTCCATGCTCGCCTGCCGGGCTCGCGCGCGCAGCCACGCCTGGTCGAGAAAAGGCCACGCGGCCCAGAACTGCACCGGCGTCGTCAAGACGAACGCCGTCCATCGCGCCCAGGTCACGTGCATGGCGAGCATGGACAGCAGCATCACGGCGGCCCCCAGCGGGCCCGCGACGACGAGGCGTCGCCGCCACATCGACGCCACCACCGCGTCACCGTCGGCGACCGCGGCTTCGTGCGGCCGGGTGGGCGCCAGGCCGTAGCCGATCTTGCCGACGGCGGTCACCAGCTGGTCGTCGCTGAGGTCGGCGTCCTTGCGCACCGACGCGCGGCCCGTGGCGAAGTTGACCGCCGCGGACTCGACGCCGGGCTGGCGGCTCAGGACGCGCTCGACCCGTGCGGCGCACGACCCGCAGGTCATGCCCGTGACGGTGAAGTCGGCGTCAACCGCCGATGGCATAGCCCTGGTCCTCGATGACTGCATGGATCTGCGCGAGCGTCGCCGGGGCGTCGAAGACGACGCGCACGGAACGGGTCTCGACATCGACCTCGGCGGAGGCCACGCCGTCCAACGGGCGAACCGCCCCCTCGATCGAGGACTTGCAGTGCCCGCAGTGGATCTCCGGCACGGAGAGGGTTACGTCGGTCATGTGCTCACTATACCCCCCTAGGGTATGGTGGCAGCAACCTGAGGAGGGCCCGTGCCCGGTTACGCGGAGAACAAGGCGGCACACCTGCGTCGGCTGCGCCGCATTGAAGGCCAGGTGCGCGGCCTCGCCGCGATGGTCGAGGACGACCGGTACTGCATCGACGTCCTCACGCAGGTCTCCGCAGTGACCAGTGCGCTGCGCTCGGTGTCGCTGCAGCTGCTCGACGAGCACATGGCGCACTGCGTGCGCGCTGCGGTCGACTCCGGCGGTCCGGACGCCGACGCGAAGCTCGCCGAGGCGTCGGCCGCGATCGCGCGCCTGGTGCGTTCCTAGACTCCGGCCGTCTCGAGGACGGCTTCCCGCTGCGAAGCGCGCGAGCGCCGTCGACGAAGGACGACTTCACGGACGCCGAGCAAGAGAAGGGGCAGCCCGCCCAGCACGTACGCAGCGGCCGGCGTCGCCACGGCCGTCACCACGCGACCGAGATGCGGCGTGCTGAATCGCATGCGTCCCAGAACGGCCGTATCGGAGACGAAGGCGGGATCGACGGATCGATTGGCATCGCCGCGTGTCGCGAAGGATCGTCCACCGTCAGCAGTGACCAGGACCTGCTCCACCCGGTGGAGCACCGTGGTGCGGCGATCTCCCGGGTCCCGGAATCGGATCACGTCCCCGACCTCGATACGGCGAGGTGCCACTGGGGAGGTGACTGCCAAGGCGAAGCGGGGCACCGTGGGCGACATGCTGTCGGACTCGACCGAAAGAAGCCGCCATCCGGCGAACCAGGTGAGTCCGATCACGGCGAGGGCAACGACAACGGCCACGGTCCACCCCACGGTCAGAACCCGGGCCAGAACTCGCCCGGGTCTGAACCGCGGCGCGGAACGTGTGCGCTGCTCCTGGGTCACGAGTCCTGGAGGGTGAAGACCATGTCGTACTGGAAGCGGTCTGTCTGGCCGGCCGACTTCTGATTCGGGGTCGCCGTCTGGTCGATCTGGTCGACGAGACTGATAGCGCAGGTTTCCCCAGCCGCGAGGCTGGCGTCGATCTGAACCGGCGTGGTGTACGCGCTACTCGGACGCATGGTGCCCCCGGCTCCGCACGCAGCGACGGAGACTCGCAGGATCGGCCCCAGCTCACCCGCTGCTCCGTCCGCACACGATGTGTCGTTGCCCTCGGCGACAGCGGCTTCGCCAGCCGTGCACATGCCGACCTCGGTGTTGGTCACGTTCGTGAAGGTCACGTAGAGCACACCTGCGGCATCACTCGCGTTCTTCACGCAGAGCAGCCTGAACACCGGGTCGTTGCCGATCTCAACGCCGGCCCCGAAGGTGATGTTCGAAGCACGTGCCACCGGCACCGGACCCTGTGAGTACGTCGCGGTAGAGCAGTCCGATCCGCTCGTGAGCACGGCCGCCTGGACATCGTGCGACGAACCGAAAGTGTTCGTCTGCGCTGAGTTCCCTGCACTGGTTACTGAGTCCGCTGTACGCGCCACCACAGTCGTGGACGCCAGCGATACAGACGCCCCCAGGAGAGCAAGCAACACCAGTTTTCTGCGATTCATGAAGAACGCCACCCACCCTTCGAAACGTCGTCAGCGGTCCTGGCGGCGTCGCGGGGACACTACTCACCTGCAGGGAGCCAGAGGACACCGAGAACGGTTGCCTCAAGGTGACTGTTCCCTCCGACGCGGCGCCCTCCATCGAGGTCTGTCCCATGATGTGGATGCTCGAGCCGTAGCCGGTCGTCGCGCAGGCACCCCCGCTGAGACCTGAGGCATGGTCAGCCGACGGTCACCTCGTCGAGCGGACGACGCGGCGTGGCCGGCGCCGCCGCACCCTTGCCCAACCGAAGGAGCATCTGCGGGAAGCCGCGAACGGCGAGCTCCACGGCGAGCCTCGCGCGGAGCTGTCTGATCTCCAGCGGCTGATTCAGGAAGGAGGCGTGCACGTCGTCGGCGCTCGCGCGCAGGAGCACCAGTTCCAGGGCCTGACCGGCCACCAGCCACTCGGCCGGCTCGTCGCGCCTGGTCCACAGGAGAGCGGCCGTGGGTACGTCCGTGGCCGGGTTCGCGCAGGGTTCGATCGTGCCCTCGAGGTCGAAGTCACGAGTCGGATAGGTCTGCTTCGCGCCGGCGGCACCGAGCCCGCGGCTGTCCGCAGGGATGCCGTCAGGAGAACGGTCGTTGGGGCCGCGCACCCAGTCATTCAGCTCGAGGCGGCGTGCGCCGTCCCAGTGCTCGGCACGGTCGGCGACGGTGACCAGCTCGGCCAGCCGTCGCTCGGCGCCCCGTGTCGTGACGAAGGTCAGGTGCGCGCCCTCCTGCCGGGCGATCTCCGCCAGGTTGTCCAGTAGCTGGGGTGGCAGGTCGCGACCGTCCAGCGGGAGGCGCTGCGTGTGCCGCTTCGGCATGGCGTCGACGAGACGCTGCTCCTCGGGCGTGACCGGCCGGGCGACGCCCAGCCGAACTCGGGCGAGGTGGCTGAAGTGGGCCCCTTGCGGGAAGACGTGGACGTCCGGCTCGTAGCCTTGTGCCCGGATACCGAGGCGCAGGTTCGCCAGGGCTGCACCGCAGCTGATGAGCATCTCCCGACCGAACGGGTCGCTCACGGTGAGAGCGCGAGCCCCGTCGGCGTGGATGTCGACCGCGTCACGCGTGACCTCGAAGTACCACGGCTGGGTGTTGTGCTTGGACGGCGCCAGGATCGCGTAGTTCAGCGCCCAGGCGAGCTTGTCATGTGTGGACGCGTCGTTCCGCGGCATGGGGGTCACAGCCGCTCGGCGGTTCTCGGCAGTGTGCACGACGTCCTCCGGCTACTTGACGATCATCGCGGTGACCATGCCGAACATGCCCTTGGTGCTTTCCGCATGGCTGAGGATGTGGCAGTGCCAGGCCCACACGCCGGGGTTGTCGGCATGCACCAGCACGGTGTAGCGCTCCCCCGGGGCGACCGACAGCGTGTCGACGAGATACGGCTCAGGCAGTGCGAAGCCGTCCTTGGCCGTGACCAGCTGGTCGAGTCCGTGCAGGTGCATGGGATGCACCAGCATTCCCTCGTTGAGGTAGTGGACCTCTACCCACTCCCCGGGCTTGGCGGCGATCGGCGACGTCGCCGGAAAGGACTTGCCGTTCAGCGACAGCCCGATGACACCCGCATCGTTGAGCACCATCGGAAGCGTGCGCGCGACTCGTACCCCCGCCGGACGTGGCATCTGACCGACGAGAAACGCTCCCGCCAGCCCGTCCGGTACCTGCTTCACGGCGTCGTGATGCGAGTGGTACATGCCGACTGCCGGTCGATCCGCGGTGAACGCGTAGACGAAGCGGCCGCCCGGGACGACCGGAGACTGCGTGATGTCCGGTACGCCGTCCATCGCGTTCGGTGTGCGGATGCCGTGGAAGTGAATGGACGTCGAGACAGGTAGCTCGTTGTGGAGCACGACGCGAACCCGGTCACCCATGTCGACGGCTAGCGTCGGGCCGGGCACCTGGCCGTTGTAGGACATCGCGTCCACGACCCGACCCGGTTCGACCTCCCACTTCACCATGCGCGTTCGGAGGACGAACTCCTTGGTGCCGTCGGGCAGCAGCTTGGGAGCCAGGGGCTGCGCACCGAGACCGGCCGTGCTCGCGGGGAACGCCTTGACGGGCGCCGCCATGAGCTTGTCCATCGCCGTGAAGTCGATGGCCGTGCTGTCGTGGCCTTGATGGGGCACGGCCGCCGAGGGTGCGTCGGCCGCGGGTGTGGTCACGGACCGGTTGTCCGCGACGACGGCGGCCAGTGGCACAGCGAAAGCCAAGCCGAGGGCGAAGGTCACGCCCAGTCCTTTGGTTGCCATGCCCTCACCGTGGACCGGACCGGCCGGACCCGGCAGAGCCGATCAGCCCTTCTTGTCGGGACCTTCGGTCCTCTTGGCTGCGATGGCAGCGCCGTAGACAGCCGCCTGCGTCCGCCGCTCCATCCCCAGCTTCGCGAGCACGTTGCTCACGTAGTTCTTCACGGTCTTCTCGGCGAGGAACATCCGTTCGCCGATCTGCCGGTTGGTGAGGCCCTCGGCTATCAGCTCGAGGATCCGCCGTTCCTGCTCCGTGAGGCTGGCCAGGCGTGCGTCCTCCACGGGCGGGTTGCGCAGTCGCGCAAGGACGCGTCCGGTCACCGAGGGATCCAACAGCGACTCCCCCGCACCGACGCGGCGAACCGCGTCGACGAGGTCGGCGCCCCTGATCTGCTTGAGCACGTAGCCGGCGGCACCGGCCAGGATCGCGTTGAAGAGCGCGTCGTCGTCCGAGAAGGAGGTGAGCATGAGGCAGTGCATGTCCGGCCGCTGGGATCGAAGGTCCCGGCACAGCTCCACGCCGTCCCCGTCACCGAGGCGCACGTCGAGCACGGCGACGTCGGCCTCGGTGTTCGCGCAGACGGCGAGCGCCTCGCTCACGGAGCCCGCCTCGCCGACCACGTCGAGGTCGCCCTGGGCCTCGAGCAGCTCCCGGACGCCACGCCGGACGATTTCGTGGTCGTCGACCAGAATGACCCGAATCGTCCCCGTCATCGCGGCTACGTCCTTACACTTGTGGCCATGGAAGAGCGGTCTTCCCTAGCATCCCGCCGGCTGCTCGAAGCCATCCTTCCGGTTGCCAGCGATCTCAGTCTCCCTGTCGTCCTCCGCCGCATCGTCGAGTCCGCGTGCGAGCTGGTCGGCGCCAGGTACGGCGCGCTCGGCGTGCTCGGTCCCGATCAGATGCTCAGCGAGTTCATCACCGTCGGGGCCGACCCGGAGACGGTACGCGCAATCGGCCCGCCGCCGGACGGACACGGCATCCTCGGCCTGCTGATCGTCGAGCCGCATCCGATCCGGCTGCGCGACCTCGCGCAGCACTCCGCCTCGTACGGGTTCCCGGCCAACCACCCGCCGATGCACTCGTTCCTCGGGGTCCCGGTACGGGTCCGCGACGAGGTCTTCGGCAACCTCTACCTCACCGAGAAGCTCTCCGGCGACGAGTTCACCGACGAGGACGAGGACCTGGCCATCGGTCTGGCGGCCGCGGCAGGGGTGGCCATCGAGAACGCGCGGCTGCACGCGAAGGTGAGCGAGCTCGCCGTGGTCGAGGACCGGGAGCGCATCGCCCGAGACCTCCACGACACGGTGATCCAGCGGCTCTACGCGACGGGGCTGTCACTCGCCTCAGGGATCCCCCGCGCCCGGTCACCGGAGGTGGCGCAGCTCCTCGAGTCGGCAGTCGACGACCTCGATACGACGATCCGTGACGTGCGTTCGACGATCTTCGCGCTCAGACCAGCCGACCGGAGCCCTCTCGGGCTGCGGTCAGACGTGTTGACGCTGGCGGAGCGCGCGACGAACGCGCTCGGGTTCAGCCCCCGCGTCACCTTCGAGGGCCTGGTCGACAGCGGAGTCCCCGAAGGCCTCGCCGACCACCTGCTCGCGACGCTGCGCGAGGCACTCACGAATGTCTCGAAGCACGCAGTCGCGGAGGCAGTCACGGTGAACGTCTGTGTCGACTCGGCCGTGACCTTGGTCGTCACCGACGACGGCATCGGCATCCCGGAACAAGCCGGCGCCGGCTCCGGCCTCGGCAACCTGGCCGGCCGCGCACGCGCACTGGGCGGGACGTTCGAGGTGGTGGCACTGCCTGATCGCGGGACCCGGCTGACGTGGAGCATCCCTACCCGGCTGCGCTGACCCGAGCCGGCAACGCCAGCCGGCTGAGCACGCGCACGAGGTCCACGTCGGTCACGATGCCCACCAACCGGAGCCGGTCGTCCACCACGGGCACCGCCGTGGAACGTTCCCGGCACAGGATCCGAGCGATCTCGATCAGCGACTTGTCCGGGGACACGCAGTGCACCCGGTCCGGCATGGCGTCGGCGACCCGCAGCCGGTTGAGCACGTTGTTCGTCGAGAGCATCGAGATGACCGTGACGTCGTCGAGCAACGCGATGCATCGACCATCGGCGGCGATGACCGGCAGGTGACGGAAGCGGCCCCGGTTCAGCAGCTCCCATGCGGAGAGCAGGGACTCGTCCGCCCGCACCGTGATCAGCTGGTCGCTCATGACGTCCGCGGCACAGAGACGCTCGAGCGCATCCGCGGTGAGCGGGTTGTCGTCCATGCGTGCGCTCCCGGGGTCGTGGGCTGGCCACTCAACTCTCGCCGCCCGCTCACGTGGCCGGTACGGGCGCAGGCCACCACCTCCTCGGGACCTTGGTCCCTGATCCGTCGGCGGGACTGAGGACATCCGTCCTCCCCAGTTCCCGACCAATGCCCGCTGTGCCGTCGACCTCACGCGACGAAGGTGGGCTGCGACAGAGAAGTCCGAATGGGAGGAGACCCTCATGAACGTCAAGAAGGCATTTCCGGTGGCGCTGATGGTGCTCGGCCTGATCTTCCTGGGCGCGGGCGCGTACACGGTCAGCCGCGGGATCGACGCACGGGACCAGGTGCGCAGCGAGCTCGTCGCTCAGCGCATCACGACCCCTGACGACGCGAGCATCCCGAACACCGCGGTCACCAACGCGGCCACGGCCCAGTCGATGGCGGACATCATCGGCAAGCACGCGCTGGAGGCCACGGAGGGCAAGACGTACGCCGAGCTCGACCGCAAGGACCCGGCCCGCACGACGGCGTTCAACGCGTCGGCCCTGCGGACCAGCCTCTACACCTCGGTCATGGCGTTCAACATCGCCGACCTGGTCGTGGGCATCGGTCTGCTCATCGCGGTGCTCGGTCTGGCAGTCGGCGGCGTCGGAGTGGCTCTGGCGGGCCTGGTGTTCCCGACGCTGGCCCGCCGGGTGCACGTCACCCCGGTGGCAACCGCGAGCTGACCCAGCTCCGGGTCAGCGCGGAGGCCGTCCCCCCTCCCGGGGACGGCCTCTCGCGTTGCCCGGGGAGGCTCATTGGTGCCACGGTGGGGTCATGGCGCGATGCGGGCACGTCGAGGGACTCGATCCGGCCCCGGCTCCGCGTACGCCGGACGGTTGCGAGGAGTGCCTGGCGTCCGGCGGTCGTTGGGTCCACCTGAGGCTCTGCCTCGGCTGCGCTCACGTCGGTTGCTGCGACAACTCGCCGGGCCGGCACGCCACCGCCCACTTCCATGACTCGGGGCACCCGGTGATCCGCTCGTACGAGCCGTACGAGGACTGGTGGTGGTGCTACGTCGACGGGGAGTTCTACGAGATCCCGGGAGCGCCACCGGCCCCCTCCCATGCCTGACTAGTCACTACTGACCAGGCGGAAACCACCCCGAGTAGTCATGGAACTGCCACCCGTTCCGTCGCAAGGTGCGCATAGATCAGCAGATGCGGCTATTGCTCTCCGCCGCAGCTGCACGGGGGTGTCTAGTCCCTGCACCCGACTCGGGCAGACAGCCCTAGTCACGACGGAAGGCAGCGCAATGCGCAAGCTTCTCGTGGTAGTCGCCTTTGCGATCCCCCTGGCCCCGGCAGCCGCCGCGGTGGCCCTCGCACTTCCCGCGGCCCCTCCCGTGCCCGTCGACTTCGGTCAGGGTGTGGACGACGGCGCGAACCCGGCCGACCCGACTGCGGGTCAGGCCGCACTCGTGGACCAGCAGGGCGTCAAGGTCGGCGCCGGCGCGGATGCCGGCGGGACCGGCTACGCGTTCGTCCAGGTCGGCAACGAGGGTGACGGCACCGCGCTCGGCCGGGTCGGCGTGTCCGGCGGCACAGCCGGCGCCCAGGTCTACGCCGAGGACTACACCCCGGGCAACCTCGTGGCCCGAGCCCTCGACCCGCTGGTCACCGCCGGCGTCCTCTCCGACCCGGACTGCCCCGCTGAGGCGAACGACTGCGACGCCGCCCTGGTGACCGTCGCGCCTCCGGCGGATGTTCCTGCCGTGCCCGACCTGCCACTGCCCGCGCCGGACGCCCTGCCGGTCCCGGCACCGGACGCCGGCGTCGTGGGTCAGGTGACCGGCCTCGTCACGTCGACCGTCGGCGGCCTGCTGGGAGGCTGACCTACGGCTCCTCGGCCGGCCCGGCCCGTCGTGACCCGACGGCCGGGCCGGCCGCATGTTCCGGCGACGGAGACGCCCGCACGACCCGTAGCCTTACGGGGTGACCACCGAATGGGACGGGCAGCGCTACCAGGAACGCTTCGACGCGCTCGCCGCCTCCGGCGTCGACGTCCACGGGGAAGCGCACTTCGTCATGGCGTACGCACCGCGGTCTGTCCTCGACGCGGGGTGCGGCACCGGACGCGTCGCGATCGAGCTGGCCAGGCGCGGTGTCGACGTCGTCGGCGTGGACGCCGATGCCTCGATGATCGACGAGGCCCGACGGCGCGCCCCGGAGCTGACCTGGCTGCGCAGTGACCTGGCCGCGCTCGACCTCGGCCGCACCTTCGACCTCGTGGTCATGGCCGGCAACGTCCCGCTGTTCACTCCGCCCGGTACGACGGCTGCCCTCATCGCCGGCTGCGCGCGACACGTCTCCCCCGGCGGCCTCCTCGTCGCCGGGTTCTCCACAGACCGCGGGTACGCGGTAGCGGACTTTGACGCCGAGGCCGTCGCGGCCGGGCTCGAGCCGGCCGAGCGCTACGCCACGTGGGACCGCGAGCCCTACGCATCCGGCGACTACGCGGTCTCCGTGCACCGGCAGCCCCGACCGTGAGGGATGCGACGTCGGTCGCAGCGCTCCTGCTCATCGTGGTGGACGGGGTACTCCTCGCGGCCGCGGCCTTGGCGCGGGCCCGGACCACGGACCGCAGACTGCTGCACCGCTCTTACCCGATCCGGGTCTTCCGCGACGTCCGCTCCGCCGCACTCCGGATCGGGCTCTGGTTCCCGTCGTGGCCGCACGTCCTGAACCGGCTCCTCCCCGGCCCTCCGCGCGCGCACCTCGCCACCCCGGCGTCGCTGGTCTGGGCAGCCGGCACCGCGACCGTGACCCGCTCGGATCCGCCCCCGACGGGCCCCGCGGAGCCGGTGCTGGTGGTGCACTCGCTGATCACGCGACCCTGGATCCTCGACCTGATGCCCGGACGCAGCCTCGTGGCCGGCCTGCGCGACGCAGGTCTGGACACCCATCTGCTCGACTGGGGCGACCCGGCCCCGGCGGCCGTCCCGGGCGTCGGCTGGGACGAGAGCGCCGAGCTGCTCGGCGCGGCGATCCGCGAGCTGGCCCACCGGTCGCCGACCGGGCGGGTGCACGTCGTCGGCTACTGCATGGGCGCGACCCTCGCGCTCGCCACGACGGCGGCGTACGGCGCGGGGCCGGTCGCGTCGCTGAGCCTCATCGCCCCGCCCGTCGACACGCAGGTCCCCGGCGGGATGGGCGACATCCTGCGCAGCCCGACCCTCACACCGGTGCTCGCCCTCGACGGGACCGGGCGCGTGCCGCCGTGGGTGCTGCGCGAGGCCTTCCACGTGCTGCGCCGCAAGACAGTGCTCCTGACTCTGGCGCGCCTACGGCGGCGCAGCGACCGCGAGTTCCAGCAGATCACCGGTGCGCTCGACCGGTGGGCCTGGGAGCAGCGGCCGCTCGCCGGTCGGCTGGCCTTCGACATCGTCGACCTCTACCGCGGCAACACCATGGTGGGCGGGGAGCTCACCGTCGGTGGTGCCCCCGTGGACCTGGCCGCGGTCGATCTGCCCGTGCTCGTGGCGGTGACCGACCGGGACCACATCGTCCCCATCGCCTCCTCGCTCGCGCTGACCCGGCTGCTGCCCGCGGAGCCGGCGGTGGTGCGCTGCCCGGGCGGGCACGTGTCGATGTTGATGGGGACCGAGAGCCGCACAACTCTGCTTCCGGCGCTCACCGACTTCCTCAGGAAGCACGGCGCGGCCGGAAAGTCGCGGTGAAGGATTCCGGGGCGGACGGCGTCCAACCCGACATGACCGTGCTCGCGGAAGCGCAGGCGGACGCCCCGCCGACCGACCCCGACGCCTTCGTCGCCTACGTACGCCGCCACGACGGCGCCGTGCGCGCGCTGGTGCACCGGATGGTCGGGCCGGACGGCCTCGACGACCTGATGCAGGACGTGTACCTGAAGGCGTACCGCTCGGCCGGGGGGTTCCGTGGCGATGCCGCGGCCACCACGTGGCTGTACCGCATCGCCTACAACACCTGCGTCGACGAGCTCCGGCGGCGAGGCCGTACGAAGGCCGCGCCGCTCGAGCTCGTGCACGAGCTGCCGTCGCCCGCCCCCGACCCGGCGGACGTCGCGGCCGCCCGCGGCGACCTCGCCGCCGCGCTCGCGGCACTCCCCGCGGACGTTCGCGCGGCTGTTCTGCTCGTGGACGCGCAGGGCTTCGACTACGCCGCGGCCGCCGAGGTGCTCGGCGTCGCCGTCGGCACCGTCGGGTCGCGGGTGTCGCGCGGACGCGCGGCACTGCGCACGACCCTGCAGGGAGGCTCCCGATGACCGAGACCCGCGACCACGAGCTGGGTGCCGCGCTGCGCGCCCTGCCCGTGCCCCCACCCGAGGCGGGCTTCTTCGACGACCTCCGCGCGCAGCTGCCGGCGGTGCCCGGACGGCGTACGTCGCCGGCCTGGCTCGTGCCGCTGGTCGCCGCCGCCGCCGTCGTGAGCCTGGTCGTCGGCGGCAACGCCATCCGCTCCACGCTGACCGCCGAGAAGCCGGTGGCCCCGGCCACCCAGCCGCCGTCGCAGCCGCCGGTGGTGATCGGACCGCCCACCGGCCCACCGGCTGCCTCGAGCCTCACGCCGGGCCAGCGGCTGGCCGAGGAGATGCGCTTCGCGCTCGTCCACACCGAGTCCACGCGGACGGTGGGCACCCTGCGGCGCGACCTCGGCGACGGGCTGGACGCGGACCCGGTCGAGTTCGGCCTCAACCGGCACGCCGACGGCAGCGCGGACCTCGACTACACGAACAGCGCCGGCGTGACGTTCTCCGTCCAGCTCCGCGACGGAGTAGTCCGCTACCGCCAGGACGGGACGCCCGACCGCGTCGAGCGTGGCCTGGCGCTGGCAGCACCCGATCCGTCCGGTCGCGGCATCGTCGACGACTTCGCGCAGACCACGTTGGGCTCGTACGTGCGAGCGCTCGTCGCCAGTGGGCGCGCGACCGTGACGACGACCAGCTACGGCAGCGGCGACCGACCGGCCTGGAAGACGACAGTTCCCGTCATCCGCAACAGCATCGGCGGCAGCGGTGGCCAGAGCGCCACGGTCTGGCTCGACCAGGAGACCGGTGTGGTCGTCGGTGTCGAGGAGTTCGTCGGCGCGAAGAAGGTCATCGACTTCGACGTCACCTCGATGTCGTCGAGTGTGGCCAAGCTGAGCTACACGCTCAGCGGCGGCGAGGACGCCGGCTGGACCCGGGGTGGGCCTATCAGTGCGATCGACACCCCGGTCGGCTACCGCGTCCCGCAGACGATCCTGCCGGCCGACCTCGAGCCGTCGGCAGGGGCGTGGGCGACCCGAAGCCAGACCACTGGCGCGGAAGGGCTCAACCCGCTCACCGACCGGGCGACGCAGCAGACGTACGGGCGTGGCCTGGCCCAGGCGCTGATCACCACGCGCGCGCAGAACCCCGACCGGCACAGCCCGCCGGACTGCCCCGGCTGTGACCACGGCTGGCAGGACCCGCTGGCTCCCGGTGAGGGCTTCGAGCCGGCCGGCTACGACGTCGTCCTCACCGGCGGCGACTACGCCGGGCTCACCGCCCACGTCGTGATCCACCCGCGGGCGACGCCGCACCTCTGGCTGGTCCGCGAGAACGGACTCGTCGTGACGATCAGCGGTGACCTCAGCGAGGCCGAGCTGCTCTACGCCGCCAACAACCTCCACGCCTCGCGGGCGCCGTAGCTAGCGCGGCCGCCGCGTCATCCGCGCGTGACCGCGCGCGACCAGCGCGCCGTCGGACTGCCGCAGCACCCGCACGGCGAACAGGTCCTCGCGGTCGAGCCGCTCCTCGAGCTCGGTCTCGGCGACGAGCGTGTCGCCGAGGCTCGCCGGCCGCACGTAGTCGACGTGCACCGAGGTGGCCACGCCGCTGTACTGCTCGTCGTTGGCCGCTGCCGCCAGCGCGGCGCTCGCGACCGCGAACGTCAGCCCGCCATGTCCCTGGCCGTTGGGGTTGAGATGGTCGGCGGTCACCTCGACCGTGGCGGTCGCGCTGTGCTGGCCGCCGCGGCTCACGCTGATACCCAGCAGCGCCGCGAACGCGTCCGGTCCCATGCGGCAGACGCTAGTGCACATAGGCTGCCGGGCATGCCCGGTACGCCGCGCCCCATCGCCGTCATCGACATCGACGGCGTCGTCGCCGACGTCCGGCACCGGCTGCACCACATCGAGCGACGGCCGAAGGACTGGCACTCCTTTTTTCTTGGCGCCGTCGACGACCCGCCGATCTCCGAGGGCGTCGACCGGGTGCGGTCCCTCCTCGACGACCACGAGGTGGTCTACCTGACCGGCCGGCCCGAGTGGCTGCGCGACGACACGGAGCGCTGGCTGGCCCGGCACGGCATCGGCGGGCGGCCCCTCGTCATGCGCGGCAACCGCGACCACCGGCCGGCCCGGCGTACCAAGGTCGACGAGCTGCGCCGGATCAGCGAGCTGGGCGAGATCGTGCTGGTCCTCGACGACGACCCGGACGTGTGCGCCGAGGTGACCGCCGCCGGCTGGCCGGTCGAGATGGCGCAGTGGGTACCCCATGGCAAGACGCTGCACCAGGCGCAGGAGAAGGATGGGCGGACGTAACTGCAGGCAGGAAGGGAGACGAGGAAGCCATGAGTAGAGATGAGAAGGACCCGAAGCTGCCCGACGAAAGCAACAACCTCCGGCTGATCGGGCTCGGCGTCGTTCTCCTGCTGCTGGTGACCTTCGTCGCGCAGAACTTCCGCGACGCCAGCGTGAAGTTCCTCTGGATGACCGCGAACACCGAGCTCGCCTGGGCCATCGTCGTCGCCGCGGCCGTCGGCTTCCTCGCCGGCTGGCTCGCCGACCGGCTGCGCCGCTAGTCGCTAGGCCGTCCCCGACTGCGCGTCCGCGGCCAGTACGCCGAGCGCGGCGAGCAGCGGGGCCGCCTTCGCGTCGGCCTCCGCCACCTCGCCGGCCGGGTCGCTCCCCCACGTGATGCCGCCGCCCGCCCACAGGTGGCACCGGCCGTCCGCGACGGCGACCGTGCGGATGGTGAGCCCGAGCAGGACGCTGCCGTCGGCGCCCACCCAGCCCAGCGCGCCCATCGACGGCCCGCGGCCGACCGCCTCGAGGCGCGCGATCTCGGCGAGCGCGGCGAGCTTGGGCGCGCCGGTCACCGAGCCACCGGGGAACGTGGCCCCGAGCAGCTCGGCCAGCCCCACGCCGTCGCGGAGGTCAGCGGTGACGGTCGACTCCGCGTGCCACACGCCGGCCAGCGGGCGGACGGCGTAGAGCTCGTCCACCCGGACGCCGCCCGTGCGCGCGACCCGCGCCAGGTCGTTGCGCTCGAGGTCCACGATCATCACGTGCTCGGCGCGGTCCTTCGCGCTCGCCCGGAGCGCGCGGCGGCCGGCCAGGTCCGCCGGGCCCACGCCTCTCGGTGCCGTGCCCTTGATCGGCCGAGTGCGGGCGAGCCCGCCCCTCACTGACAGGAACAGCTCGGGCGACGCGCTGTGCACGGCCCACCCCTCGCCGGCCAGCGATCCGGCGTACGGCGCGTCCGGTACGCCGGACAGCGCGCGGCCGACCGCCGCGGGGTCGCCGGAGAAGGCGGCGCTGCGATGGCCGACAACGTTCGCCTGGTAGACATCACCCCGGCCGATCGCGTCGCGGACTGACATAACGGCGGCGGCGTGCTCCTCGGGCGTCCACGACCCCTGCCACGGCCCCAGCTCGCCCGGTCCGGTGCTCTCGCGACGCGCGTAGGGCGCCCGGCCGTAGACGACGACCGCCGCGTCGGGCACGCCGGCGCACGGTGAGGGACGTGCGGACATGCGTGTCTCCGGCGGACCGGCCTGCGCGCCGAGCAGCAGCGCCGCCCCCACCGGTGCCCCCGTACCGGGGCCTGCCGGGCGGGTCAGGTCACGCAGATCCAGCCCTTCGGCGGCGAGAAAGCCCTCGATCGCCGCCAGCGGGTCACCGCCGTCAGCAGCCCGCCACTCCCAGCGGGCGCGCTCGTGCAGGCGCCCCCGCAAGGTCACAGGAAGGCCAGGAACCGTCACCGGTCGTCCTTCCTGTCGTTACGGCTTCGAGGGGTTGTCCACCGCCCGAACTCCGGGTGACGGATTGTGCACCTCGACCGGAAATGCCCGAGATGGTCATTTTGGGTGATGTCCAATTGAGACGTTAAGGCCATTACCCATCTCGGCGGACCTGCCGATGATGGCAAAGAGGCAAGAAGAACTGCGATCGAGAGAAGCGTCATGATGTGCCCGCACAGCCCCGAGTGTCCTCCCGCCGACGCGGTCGACCACGACGCCGCCAAGACGGTCGCCTGCCACCCCGAGCAGGGGTGGAGCCTCCTCTGCAACGGCGTCGTCGTCTTCGAGGACACCGGCGAGATCCTGCCTGACGGCCGGGTCAGCGGCCCCTGCGGCCGCGCCAACGGCCACCGTGCTGCCTAGCTCTCCCCGCTAGGCCACCAGCGCGGCACGAGCTGCCGCGCCGCCCGCGTCTCGTCCAGCCGGCGTACCGGCGCCGTCACCGGCGCGTCCCGCAGCACCTGCGGGTCCTCCACCGCCAGCCGCGCGATGTCGCGCATGATCGCGATGAACTCGTCCAGCGTCTCGCGGGACTCGGTCTCGGTCGGCTCGATCATCATCGCCTCGTCCACGATGAGCGGGAAGTACACCGTCATCGGGTGGATCCGCCGGTCGATCAGCGCCTTCGCCACGTCCAGCGCCCGGATCCCGGTGGCCTTCTTCTGCCGCCGCGCGCTGAGCACGAACTCGTGCATGACCGGTCCGGGGTAGGGCAGGTCGTAGTCCTGGGACAGCGCCTGCATGAGGTAGTTGGCGTTGAGCACCGCGCGCTCGCTCACCCGGCGCAGGCCGTCACCGCCGAGCCCGACGAAGTACGAGTACGCGCGGACGTCGATGCCCATGTTGCCGTGCCAGCCGTGCACCCGGCCGATGGAACGGGCCGGGGTGTGCCACCCGTACGTGCCATCGGAGAGCTGCGCCGGCATCGGGCCGGGCAGGTACGGCGCGAGCTCGGCCGAGACGGCGACCGGGCCCGAGCCCGGACCGCCGCCGCCGTGCGGCGTCGCGAACGTCTTGTGCAGGTTCATGTGCACGACGTCGAAGCCCATGTCGCCCGGCCGGCACCGGCCCAGGATCGCGTTGAAGTTCGCGCCGTCGTAGTAGAGCTTCGCGCCGACCGCGTGCAGCATCCGGCCGATCTCGGCGATGTTCTCGTCGAAGAGGCCGAGGGTGTTGGGGTTGGTCAGCATCAGTGCGGCCACGTCGGTGTCGAGCAGCTTCTCGAGAGCGGAGAGATCGACCAGCCCGCGCGAGTCGCTCGGGACCTCGGACACCTCGTAGCCGGCCAGGCGGACCGACGCCGGGTTGGTGCCGTGCGCCTGGTCGGGGATGACGACGCGACGGCGTACGTCGCCCTGGTCCTCGAGGTACCTGCGGATGATCATCAGCCCGGTCAGCTCGCCGTGCGCGCCGGCCGCGGGCTGGAAGGTGACCGAGTCGAGGCCGGTCAGCGTGGCCAGGCCCCGCTCGAGCTCGACGACCAGCTCGAGCATCCCCTGCACCTGCTCCGCCGGCTGGGCTGGGTGCAGCCGCGCGAAGCCGGGCAGCGCCGCCACCGTCTCGGCGATCTTCGGGTTGTACTTCATCGAGCACGAGCCGAGCGGGTAGAAGCCCTCGTCGATCGAGAAGTTGCGGTGGGCCAGGCGCGTGTAGTGGCTGACCAGGTCGCGCTCGGCGATCTCCGGAAGCCCGATCGGCGCCGTCCGCCGCAGGCCCGCAGGCACCCGCTCCGCCGCGCCGGCCCGCTCGATCCCGGTCGCCTTGAGCGTCGACGCGCGGCGCCCGGGCCGCGACCGCTCGAAGAGCAGCAGCTCCGGACCCGGCGCGCCCGCCGCGCTCACAGCGCTCCCCAGGCGGCAACCAGGCCGTCGATGTCGGCCTTCGTCCGTTGCTCGGTCACGGCGAGCAGCAGCAGCCGCTCGCCGCCGAGGTCGACGGCCGGGCCGACGAGATAGCCGGCGGCGGCCAGCCGCTCGGCGGTGCCGTCGGGGTCCGCGACGCGCAGCGCGATCTCCTTGCCGAAGGCCGCGTCGGGGAAGGCCGGCTCGACGCCGGGTACGCCGGCCAGCCGCTCGGCGGCGTACGCCGCGCCCGCCAGGCAGGCCTCCCCCAGCTCGGTCAGCCCCTGCGGGCCGAGCCAGGACAGGTAGACCGCAGTGGCCAGCGCGTTGAGCGACTGGTTGGTGCAGATGTTGCTGGTCGCCTTCTCGCGCCGGATGTGCTGCTCGCGCGCCTGGAGCGTGAGGACGAAGCCCCGTTTGCCCTCGAGGTCGCGGGTCTCGCCGACCAGCCGGCCGGGCAGGCGCCGGACGTCCTCGTCGCGGCAGGCGAACAGGCCGACGCCCGGGCCGCCGAAGCCGAGCGTGTTGCCGGCGGACAGCCCGTCGGCGACGACGACGTCCGCGCCCAGCCGCCCCGGCGGCTCGAGCACGCCCGCCAGCAGCGGGTCGAACGAGACGAGCAGCCGGGCGCCGGCCGCGTGCGCGGCCTCGGCCAGGCCGGGCACGTCCTCGAGGACGCCGGCCGCGTTGGGATGCTGGACCACGCCCGCCGCTGCGCCCTCGGCGGCCGCGCGGACGGCGGCCGGGTCGACCGCGCCGGTGCCCGCGGGCACGTCGACCAGCTCGAGGTCGAGGCCGGGTGCGTAGGTGGCGAGCACCTCGCGGTAGCGCGGGTCGACCAGCCCGGCGACCACCACGCGGGTGCGGCCGGTCGCGGCGGCACAGAGAATGACGCCCTCGGCCACCGCGGAGGCGCCGTCGTACAGGCTGGCGTTGGCGACCGGCAGGCCGAGCACCTCGCTGACCAGCGTCTGGAACTCGAACAGCGCCTGCAGCCCGCCCTGGCTCATCTCCGGCTGGTAGGGCGTGTAGGCCGTGGAGAACTCGCTGCGCCCGGTGACCGCCCCGACCAGTGCCGGCTGGTAGTGGTCGTAGGCGCCGCCGCCGAGGAAGCAGACCAGATCGTCGATGGTCGTGTTCTTCGCGGCCAGCTCCCGGAGCCGGCCGAGCACGTCCGCCTCGGCGATGCCCGGCGCGAGGCCGAGGTCCTCCGGCGCCCGCAGGTCGGCCGGGATCATGTCGAAGAGCTGGGCCGGATCGGTGAGGTCCAGGACGGCCAGCATCCCGGCGACGTCCGCCTCGGTGTGCGGGGTGTACTCCACTGACAGCCCTGCCCCATCGCTAAAGGTCTAAGAAGACATATCGACTAAGACGCTATGTCCTGAGCAGGGGAAGGTGCGCATCGTAACTCGGCCGAGCGGGGTCGTCTTATCGGCGGCTTCGGCGGTGCGAGCGCAGCGAGCGGCGTCGTAGGCCTACTAGTTGGCCTTCTTGTGGCGGCGCGCGGCGAGCTCGTCGGCGGCGGCGGGGACGGCAGGGCGCTCCCCGGGCAGCTGGGCCAGCGACCCCTCGACCTCGCGGACCACCTTGCCGACCGCGATGCCGAAGACGCCCTGCCCGCCCTGGACCAGGTCGACCACCTCGTTGGCCGAGGTGCACTCGTAGACCGTGGTCCCGTCGCTCATCAGCGTGATGCCGGCCAGGTCCGCCACACCGCGCTCTCGGAGGTGGGTGACGGCGGCCCGGATGTTCTGCAGCGAGACCCCGGTCTCGAGCAGACGCTTCACGACTTTGAGAACGAGAATGTCTCGGAAAGAGTAGAGGCGCTGCGACCCCGAGCCGGCGGCGTCGCGGACGCTGGGGACGACGAGCTCGGTCCGCGCCCAGTAGTCGAGCTGCCGGTAGGTGATGCCGGCGACGGTGCAGGCGGTCGGCCCGCGGTAGCCGATGCCCTCGGCCGGGAGGTGCAGATCGTCGTCCGGGAAGAGCGGGTCCTGGAACGCGCGGGGTCCGCCCGGCGTCTCGTCCTTGGCCACGTCGTCGCCCTCCCCGCTCGCAGTCCGTGCAGGCTAGGGCGGGCACGGGAGAGGGTCAATCACCCCAGCCCGGCGCGTCGCAACCCTTACTCTCAACCTCAACTTGATGGTGTGACAGGCGTGAAATCATCTCAACCTGTGGTTGAGAGTTGTGCTCAAGCGGGCCTACGAGGTGGTGTTGAAGTCGTCCGGGGAGATCTGGTCCAGGAACTCGCGGAACTTCTCCACCTCGGACTCCTGCTCGTCCGCGATGGGGATGCCGGCCTCGGCGAGCACGGACTCCTCGGCGTAGATCGTGGTGTTGGTGCGCATGGCCAGGGCGATCGCGTCGGAGGGCCGGGCCGAGACCTCGACTCCCCCGGTCAGCTGCAGGGTCGCGTAGAACACGCCGTCCTGGAGGTCGGTGATCTGCACCGCCGTCAGGCTCACGGACAGGGCGTCCAGGAGGTCCTTGAGCAGGTCGTGCGTCATGGGGCGGGCGGTGACGATCTGCTGCTGGGCGAAGGCGATGGCCGTCGCCTCGACGGCGCCGATCCAGATCGGGAGGTAGCGGTCGCCCTCGACCTCCTTGAGCAGGACGATCGGCTGGTTCGTGGGCAGCTCGACGCGGACGCCGACCACGGTGAGCTCCTGCATGGCGAGCAACCTACACCGGGGTGCAAGGCCCGAAACGGGACTCCGCTACCGGCTTCCGGACCCGTGCAGCCCCGCACGGACGAGCGCGGCGTGCAGCCGGATCGACAGCGCCGCCAGCTCGCGGGTCATCTCCTCCGCGCGGGCCCGCGCCTCGGGGTTGCGCTGCCGCAGGAGGGGGGTCGTGACCTGCTCGAACAGGCCGATCTCGCGGTCCGCGGCGGTCTTGAACTGCCGCAGGTGCCGCGGCTCGAGCCCGAACCGGCTCAGCTCCCCCACCGTCTTGGCCACCAGGAGGGCGTCCCCGTCGTAGAAGCTGCTGCCCGGGCGCGGCCCGACCAGGCCGAACTGCTCCAGCTGGGCGAGCTCCTCCGGCGTGATGTTCGCGTTGCGGGACAGCTCCTCGCGCGTGAGGCGGACCTCGCTGACCTCCCGCAGGAAGGCGTCCGGCGGGGGCGAGCCGTCCATGCTGGTCACCGCGGTCGGCACCTGCGGGGCCGACTCGGTCAGCGACGGCGGCTCCAGGCCCCGGTCGAGGGCCTCCAGGTGCTCCTTGATCACGCGCAGCGGCAGGTAGCGGTCGCGCTGGGCGCTGAGCACGTAGCTGAGCCGGGTGACGTCCTCCCGGGAGAACTTCCGGTAGCCCGAGCTCGTGCGCTCCGGCTCGATCAGCCCCTCGGCCTCGAGGAAGCGGATCTTGGAGATCGTGACGTCCGGGAACTCGGCCCGCAGCTGGCCGAGAACCTCACCGATGCTCATGAACGCGCGGCGGGCGCTCCCGCTCATGCTCCGCTCCCCCCACGTCGAGGCCCGGTGAAGAAGACCAGGCGGAACTTGCCGATCTGCACCTCGTCGCCGCTGGCCAGCTCGCTGGCGTCGATCCGCTCGCGGTTGAGGTAGGTCCCGTTCAGGCTCCCGACGTCGCGGACGTCGAAGCCGCCACCGGTCACGCGGCGGAACTCCGCGTGCCGCCGGGACACGGTCACGTCGTCGAGGAAGATGTCGCTCTCCGGGTGCCGGCCGGCCGTGGTCACGTCCCGGTCCAGCAGGAACCGGCTGCCGGCGTTCGGCCCGCGCTTGACGACGAGCAGGCCGGAGCCCTGCGGCAGCGCCTCGATGGCGGCGGCGTCATCGTCGTCGTGCTCCTGGTCGTGGTCGGCGTCGATCGAGCCGATCGAGACCGTCGAGGTCTGCTCCCCGGCACGCTCGGCGGCCAGTGGGGCGCCGCAGTGCGCGCAGAAGTGGCTGTCTCCGGGGTTCTCGTGACCGCAGCGAGTGCAGAACACGGGCGAGGGACCTCCGGGGAAGATGGGCCTGGTGGTGCCCAGGCGAAGGCGCAGGCTAGTCAACCTCGACCCCAGGGTCAACATGTCGATCCGAAGAAGTCCGCGAACTCGCCGTCACCAACTCTCGACCACTAGTTGAGAGTGAGGGTTGGCCGGCCGCAGGGCTCAGTGCGCGTCGATGAGGCCCTGGTACGCCGCCGCGTCGAGCAGGCTGTCCACCGCGTCCGGCTCCGTGGGGGCGATGTCGACCAGCCACCCGTCGGCGTAGGGGTCCGCGTTGATCAGCTCCGGCTGGCTGTCCAGCCGGTCGTTGCGGGCGACGACCTCCCCGCTGACCGGCGCGTAGACGTCGGAGACGCTCTTCGTCGACTCCACCTCCCCGAGCGGCTGGCCGGCGGTCACCGTCGCCCCCACCGCCGGCAGGGTGACGTAGACGATGTCGCCCAGCGCCTCCTGGGCGAAGTCGGTGATCCCCACCCGCACCACGGGCCCGGCGGCGGAGTCCACCCGGCAGGCCCACTCGTGCTCGGCCGTGTACTTCAGGTCGTCGGGGACCACAGCAGCGATCAGCCTCCCTGGCTCGCGGACGGGCGAGCGTACTGGGGGCTCGGAAGGGGTCGCAAGGCATCGACCACCACGCGGCTCCGCGACTCGACGCTGACCGCGGCGCCGTCCCGGGAGGCGACCAGGTCGACGACCCCACCGGGGATCTTCATGGCCTCGGCCAGGGTCGGCGGGTCGCCGATGACGACGAACGTGTACGGCGCGACCAGCTCGGTGCCGTCCACCGCCACCCCCGTGGCGTGGTCCACGACGTAGCTCGAGGTCACGATCCGCTGCCGGTTGACCATGATCGCCTCGGCGCCGGCGTCGCGCAGCTCCTGGATGACGTCGAGGACGACGTCCGCCTCGACCGTGCCCTTCGGGTCCCGCAGGACCAGGACCAGGCCCGGACCCTCGGCCGGGAGCGTGCCGGCCAGCACGCCGAGCACGTCCGCGCGGCGGCGGGCCTCTTGGAGAGCGGCCGCGTTGCGGTTCAGGCCGCCCCCGAGCCGGTCCCGGGTCCGGCGCAGCTCGTCGATCTCGGTGCGCAGCCGGTCGCCCCGGTTGGCCAGGTCGTCGAGGATGCGGACCAGGTCCTCCTCGCGGGCCGCCGGGAAGGCGGCGGTCTGGGTGGTCTTGACCTGCGCGACGAGGGCGAAGCCGAGCACGCCGAGCACCAGGCCGATGAGCAGCCCGGAACGGTTGTCGCGGGCGTGCAGCAGCTCGCGGAAGGCCACCGCTACGCCCGGAAGAGGTGGCGGCGGATGGCGGCCAGGTTCTGGAAGATCCGGATGCCCAGCACGACGATCACGGCGGTGGACAGCTGGCCGCCCACGCCGAGCTGGTCCCCGACGAAGACCAGCAGGGCCGCCATGAGCGCGTTGGAGACGAAGGAGACGACGAACACCTTGTCGTCGAAGATCCCGTCCAGCAGTGCCCGCACGCCCCCGAAGACCGCGTCCATCGCGGCCACCACGGCGATCGGCAGGTACGGCTGGAGCCACACCGGGACGGTCGGGTCGACCAGCACGCCCAGGCCGACGCCGAGGGCCAGGAACAGCGCGGGGATCATCCGGCCCGCACCACCGTGGCGTAGGAGAGCGTGGTGGTCTCCACCCCGGGGAGGGTCGCGGACTTCTCCCGCCGTACGGCGAAGCGCAGCCCGTAGAGGTCCACCCAGCTGCGGAAGGTGCGGAAGGTCTCGGTCCGCGCGAACGCCGTCTCCAGCGCCTCCGCGTCACCCACGGCCGTGACGGCGTACGGCGGGCGCAGCGGCCGGTAGTCGACGAGCACCGCCCGGCCGGCCTCCCGGATCGCGGTCAGGGCGCCGATCCGCTGGCCGTTGATGGCGATGCCCTCCGCCCCGGCCGACCACAGGGCGTTGACCACCTCCTGGATGTCCCGGTCGCGGATCCGGCCGTTCTCGTCCGGGTCGTCGGCGCCGCCCGCCCCGGCGGCGTCGTCGAGCTCGACGACGAGCGCCGGGCCGACGACCGGCGCCTCCCCCACGGCCAGGCCGAGGCCGGCCAGCAGGTCGGCGAGGTCCTCGCCCTCCTCGGAGGCGCGCAGGGCGCGGTCCCGCGCCGCGGTGGCGTCGGCCCGGAGCAGCTCCTCCTCGGCGCGCAGCAGGTCGGTCTCCCGGGTCCGGCGTTCCGCCTCCTCCCCGAGCTGGAGACGGAGCCGCTTGACGGCCGGGGCGCTGCGCCGGGTCTGCATGGCGGCCACGGTGAGCAGCGCGCCCAGGGCGACGACGAGCGTGATGGCGAGTGCGCGGCCGGTCCAGCGCAGGTCCGTCTCGCCGCGCGAGGCGCGACGCGCGGCCGCCTCGAGGTACGCCGGGTCGACGGTGATCGTCATCACGTCCCAGAACATCGGGCCGCTGAGCGGGTTCTTGGGCTCTGGCCCCCGCACCTGGTTCGCTCCGCCGTCGTCTGCCGAACGCATCCGCGCATTGTGTGGCATCGCGCTGCGTTGCGTGCGCATTGCTGCGCGCACCGCCGACATGATGGCCGGATGCGCGGTGTCCCTCGGCTGGTCTGGCTGGCGACGGCGCTGCACGTGCTGCTGCTGCTGAGCTGGTCCGTGCTGGCGCCCACCTACCACGCGCCGGACGAGCCGCAGCACGTCGACGCGGCGGTCCAGCTCGCCGACGGCGACGGCTGGCCGCGGCCCGGGCGGCTGGGCCTGTCGGAGAGCGTCGCCAACTCGTTGCCGGCGGCCGGCTTCGCCCCGGTCGCCGCACCGCCGCGGCCGGAACGCGTGCCCGCGGAGGCGGCGGCCGACCAGCCGCGGCCGCAGCGGCCGACGTACGAGGAGCTCGGCGACAGCCGGGACACCGCCAAGCCGAACCAGATGACCCAGCACCCGCCCCTCTACTACGGGCTCGGCGCCGCGGTCCTGCGGGTCGTGCCCGGCGCGGACGACGGGCCCTTCGACCGGACGGTCGGCGTGCTGCGGCTGCTCTCGGTGCTGCTCAGCGCCCCGCTCCCGCTGCTGGCCTACCTCGCCGGCCGCCGGCTGCTCGGCGAGGGCGCCGCCTCCGCGGCCGCGGTCGGCGTGCTCGCCGTGCCGGAGCTGACTCACATCGGCTCGTCGGTCACCAACGACAGCCTGCTCACCCTGGTCTTCGCCGGCCTCACCCTGGTCGTCGTCCGCATCGCCACCGGCGACCTCTCCCGGCGGACTGCGCTCGTCGGCGGCCTGCTCACCGGGGCCGCGCTGCTGACCAAGGGGTTCGCGCTCGTCGTCCCGGCCTGGCTGCTGCTCGCGTACGTCGTGGGCGGGCGGCACGCGGCCCGCGACGCGGTGCGCAGCGGCGCGCTCGCCCTCGGCAGCGGCGCCGCGCTCGGCGGCTGGTGGTGGGTGACCAACCTGGTCCGGTACGGCGCCGTACAGCCGCAGGGCCAGCCCGGCCCGCCCGAGCGACCCGGCTTCGACGCCTCCCCGGTCGACTTCCTCCGCGAGCTCGTCGGTGGGCTGTCGCGCCGGTTCTGGGGCGACTTCGGGTGGTACGAGGCGCCGTTGCCGCGCGTGGTGGCGCCGGTGGCGACGGTCGCGCTGGTGCTGCTCGTCGCGCGCGGAGTGCTCGCGCTGCGGGCTCGGCTCGGGACCGCGGTCCTGCTGCTCGCGCCCACCGTGCTCATCGCCGCGATCGTCACGGCGAACGCGTGGCAGACCTACCGCGGCACCGGCCTCGCCCTCGGCATCCAGGGGCGCTACCTCTTCCCCGGACTGGTCGGCCTGACGGTGCTGGCGGCGACCGGCGTCCGCGAGCCGGCCGGGCGCGGCGCGCGCTGGCTGCCGGCCGGCGCGGTGGTCGTCGCGCTCGGCGCGCAGCTGCTCGGCGTACTGACGATGCTCCGGCACTTCTGGGGCCCGGGAGGCGGACCCGACCGGCTGGCCCGGCTGCTCGACGACGCGCCGTGGCCAGCGATCCTGGTCTCGACCGTCCTGGTCGCCACGGGCGTCCTGGCGGCGTGGTTGTCCGTGACGGCGGTCGGTTACGCGCGCGGCTCCGCGTCGGCCGACTCGATGACGTGAGCCCACTGCTCGAGCAGGGCGTTCGCCGCCACGGGGTCGGCCGCCTCGGCCCACAGGTGCGTGACGGCTTCCGCGGGGTCGGGCAGCACCAGCACCCAGGACCCGTCCGGTTCGACGACGCGGACCCCGTCCGTGGTGTCGATGTCGCGGCCTTCCGCCGCCTCGACGACCGAGCGCATGACCAGACCCTTGGCCGCCCACGGCGTCGGCACCGACCGGCGGATCACGTGGCCGGCCGGGATGCGCGCCTCGACCTCCGACAGCGGCTCGCCGCTGCGGGCGAGCAGCCCGGCCAGCAGGACGAAGCCCGCGATGCCGTCGAGCGCGGTCGACACGTCCGGCAGCACGACGCCCCCGCGGCCGTCGCCGGCGAAGACCACCTCCGGCTCACCGGCCCGCGTCATGAGGTCGCTCGAGGAGTGCTGCGTCCAGACGACGCGCGCGCCGTACGCCGTGACGATCTCCTCCGCGACCCGAGTCGTCGTCACCGGCATCGCGATCGCGCCGCCCTTGCGCTCGGCCGCGACCAGCTCCGCGAAGACCAGCAGCGCACGGTCGTCGTGGATCAGCTGGCCGCGCTCGTCGACGATGGCCAGCCGTTCGCCGGCATGGTCGAAGCGGACGCCGAAGTGCGCGTGTGACGACGACACCAGCTCGCCCAGCCGCTCGATCGCGCGCATGTGCTCGGCCAGGCTCTCGGTGGTCACCGCCTCGTCGAGCCGGCCGTTGACGATGAGGACGTCGAGGCCCATGCGGCCCAGCAGGCCGGGCAGCACCAGCGACGCGGCCCCGCACGCCGGGTCGAGCACCACCTTGAGGCCGGCGTCGCGGACGCCCGACGCGTCGATCCCGCTGAGCAGGCCGTGCGTGTACTGCTCCATGGTGCGCGGCGGGAAGGTCAGCTCGGCGATCTCGCCGGGGAAGGCCCGGCGGAACTCCTCGCGGTAGAAGACCCGCTCGAGCTTGCGCTGCGCCGCCTGCGAGAGGTCGGCGCCGTGCGCGTCGAGGAAGAGGATGTCGAGGCTCTGCGAGTCGCCCGGCGTCGTCCGCAGGGTCACGCCGCCGACCGAGTCGCCGACGGCGACATCGAACCGTGTGACCGGCAAGGGCGCGACCTCGAGGTCGCGGACGTTGATGGCGCTCGCGGTGAGCGCGCTGATGACGGCGCGTTTCAGGGCGCGCGCCGCGCGCGAGCCGTCACGCGAGGTCGTGACGACGCTCCCCTTCTTCAGCGTCGTCGCATAGGCGCTGGCCAGGCGTACGGCGAGCTCGGGCGTGATCTCGACGTTGACCAGGCCGGACACGCCGCGCGGGCCGAACAGGCTGCGCTGGCCGCGCGACTCCCAGATGACGCTGGTGTTGACGACGGCGCCGGCCTCGATGGTCTTGAACGGGTAGACCTTCACACCGTGCGAGAGGAACGCCTCTTCCTCGATGACGCACTCGTCGCCGACGACCGCCCCTTCTTCGATACGGGCGGCGCGCATGACGTCGGTGTTCTTGCCGATGACGCAGCCGCGCAGGTTGGTCTGCGGGCCGATGAAGACGTTGTCGTGGACGACGGCGCGGTGCAGGAACGCGCCGCCCTTCACGACGACGTTGCTGCCGAGCACGG
Source organism: uncultured Frankiaceae bacterium (assembly GCA_964651395.1). Classification (GTDB taxonomy): domain Bacteria; phylum Actinomycetota; class Actinomycetes; order BP-191; family BP-191; genus CAZYXZ01. Next base: position 6,718 of record CAZYXZ010000001.1, on the reverse strand, counting down.
TGTACTCGCGTAGCTCCGCGCCCGCCTCGACCTTCGCGTAGTCGCCGACGAAGAGCGGGCCGCGCAGGATCGCGTCCGGGTCGACCTCGGCGCCCTCGGCCACCCAGACGCCGGGCGAGATCTCGAAGCCGTCGACGTCGACGTCGACCACCCGGTTGAGCACGTCCGCGTGGACACGCAGGTAGCTCTCGTGCGTGCCGACGTCCTCCCAGTAGCCGTCGGCGACGTAGCCGTAGAGGGGCGCGCCCCGCTCGAGCAGCGCGGGGAAGACGTCACCGGAGAAGTCCACGTTCTCGCCGGCGGCGATGCTTTCGAAGACCTCTGGCTCCATGACGTAGATGCCGGTGTTCACGGTGTCGGAGAAGACCTGTCCCCACGTGGGCTTCTCGAGGAAACGCTCGATGCGGCCGTCGTCGTCGGTGATGACGATGCCGAACTCGAGCGGGTTGGGCATGCGCTTGAGACCCACGGTGACCAGCGCGCCCTGCTTCTTGTGGAACTCCACCATCGCGGTCAGGTCGATGTCGGTGAGCGCGTCGCCGGAGATGACGAGGAACGGCTCGTCGCGCAGCTCCGCCTCGGCGTTCTTCACGCTGCCCGCGGTGCCGAGCGGGGTCTCCTCGGTGGCGTACGCGAGGCTCATGCCGAGCTCCTCGCCGTCGCCGAAGTAGTTGCGGATCAGCGAGGAGAGGAACTGGACGGTGACGACGGTCTCGGTGAGGCCGTGGCGGCGCAGCAGCCGCAGGACGTGCTCCATGATCGGCCGGTTCACGACCGGGAGCAGCGGCTTGGGCTGGTTGGCCGTCATCGGCCGCAGCCGCGTCCCCTCGCCGCCGGCCATGACGACGGCCTTCACGCTGTCACTCCCGGCCCCGCATCACTAGGCGTTCTGGTCAGCTGCCGTACCTGCACGGCGTACAGGACCGCCGACCACCAGTAGAGCGAGGTCCCCCAGATGGTGAACGCCCAACCCACGGGACGGGCCGCCACGGCGAACGGGTTGTCGCCCGCGCCGAGCAGCAGCAGCGGCAGCGCGTAGAGCAGGTTGAACGTCGCCGCCTTGCCCAGGAAGTTCACGGCCAGCGGGCCGTAGCCGTGGCGGCGCAGCACGGGGAGGAGGGCGGCGAGGAACAGGTCGCGGCCGAGCAGCAGCACGGTGAGCCAGACCGGGATCACGTCGCGCACGGTCAGCGCGAGCAGCGTGCTCACGACGTACAGGCGGTCGGCCAGCGGGTCGAGCAGCTGGCCGACCCGGGAGATCAGCCCGTAGCGACGGGCGATCTTGCCGTCGAGGTAGTCCGTGATGCCGCTGACCATGAGCACGAGCAGCGCCCACCCGTCTCTGTGCACCGGGCCGAGCAGGAGCCAGAGGAACAGCGGTACGCCGAGCAGCCGCAGCCCGGACAGGATGTTCGGGACCGTCAGCACGCGGTCGGTCGTCGGGACCAGCGCATCCGCCGTCCCGTCCACGATCGTCCGCTTTCCAGGCACAGCGCGACGCTAGCCCATGTCGGGACGACAGGATTTGAACCTGCGACCCCTTGGCCCCCAGCCAAGTGCGCTACCAAACTGCGCCACGTCCCGAATGCGGGCCGGAGCGTAACAGGGGCCTACTTGCGTTTCCGCTTCTCCTTGACCCGCACGACGATCTCGATCGGCGTACCGGTGAAGTCGAACTCCTCGCGCAGGCGGCGCTCCAGGAACCGCGTGTACGCCGGTGTGAGCGTCACCGACGAGAAGAACAGGAACTTCGGCGGGCGGGTGCTCGCCTGGGTGGCGAAGAGGATCTTCGGCGCCTTTCCGCCCACCGGTGGGGGCGGCGTACGGGCGACCACCTCGGCCAGGAACTCGTTGAGCCGGGCCGTGGGGATCCGGGTCTCCCAGGAGCGCAGCGACCGCTCCAGGGCCGGGGCCAGCCTGTCCACGGAGCGGCCGGTCTTCGCCGAGATGTTCACCCGCGGCGCCCAGGCCACCCGGCCCAGGTCGCGATCCACCTCGCGCTCGAGCTCGGCCTGCCGGTCCTCGTCGAGCAGGTCCCACTTGTTCATCGCGAGCACGAGTGCCCGGCCGGCCTCCGCCACGGTGGCGATGACGCGCTGGTCCTGCTCGGTGAGCGGCTCGCTGACGTCGAGCAGCACCACGGCGACCTCGGCCGCGTCGATGGCCCGCACCGTGCGCACGCTGGAGTAGTACTCGGCCCCGCTCGCCTCGCGGACCCGTCGTCGCAGGCCCGCGGTGTCGACAAAGCGCCAGGTCGACCCGCCCAGCTCGATGAGGCTGTCCACGGGGTCGCGGGTGGTGCCGGCGACGCTGTCGACCAGCACCCGTTCGTCGCCGGCCAGCCGGTTGAGCAGCGAGGACTTGCCGACGTTCGGACGCCCCACCAGAGCGACGCGACGGGGCCCGCCGGTGCGGTCCTGCTCCATCGGGGCGTCCGGGAGCGCCTCCAGCACGGCGTCGAGCAGGTCGCCGCTCCCCCGGCCGTGCAGGGCGCTGACCGTCATGGGCTGGCCGAGGCCCAGCGTCCACAGCTCGGTCGCGTCCGCCTCGGCCCGGTCGTCGTCGACCTTGTTGGCGGCGAGCAGGATCGGCTTGCCGCAGCGCTGCAGCAGGCGGGCCACCGCCCGGTCCTCGTCCGTGGCGCCGACCGTGGCGTCGACCACGAGCAGCACCGCGTCGGCCGCCTGGATGGCGAGCTCGGCCTGGGCCGTCACCCGGCTGGCCAGGCCGGGGGTCTGCGGGTCCCAGCCGCCGGTGTCGACCACGGTGAACGCCCGCCCGCGCCACTCCGCGTCGTACGGGACCCGGTCCCGGGTCACCCCGGGGACGTCCTCGACCACGGCCTCCCGGCGGCCCAGGATCCGGTTCACCAGTGTCGACTTACCGACATTGGGCCGGCCGACCACGGCGAGCACCGGCTGGACGGGCTGCTCCGCCTGGTCCTCGGTCACGTGACGCGCTCGTGCTCGCGCTCGACGGCGGCCACGTGCGCGGCGAGCCGGACCCGGATCTGCTCGGTCGCCTCGGCGACCGCGCGGCGGGACCGCGGGTTGTCCACGGGCTCGAGGCGGAACGGCGGGCCGAACACGATGTCCACCCGGGTGCGCAGGCGCGGGAACTTGGCACCCTTGGGCATGGCCTGCTCCGTGCCGATGCAGGCCGTCGGCACGATCGGCACGCCCGGGGCCCGCAGCGCGAGGTAGCCCACGCCGTGCTGGACGTTGTCCATGGACCCGGCCCCCCTGGTGCCTTCGGGGAACATGCCCAGGGCGCCGCCCCCCTCGAGCACCGCGACCGCCCGCCGCATGGCCACGCGGTCCACGCGGCCGCGGTCGACCGGGATCTGCCCGACCCAGGCGAGCCCGGTGCCCAGCCGGCCCTTGAACAGCTCGCTCTTGGCGAGGAAGGATGCCGGGCGCGGCGTGTAGAACGCCACGAGCGGCCCGTCGAGGAAGCCGCGGTGGTTCCCGGCCAGCAGCACCGGCCCGGTACGAGGTACATGCTCCTCGCCACTAACCCTCATCTTGAGGATGAGACGAATGGTGCGGCTGAAGAACCACCTGACGATGGCATAGAACCACGGCTTCAGCTCGGCGTCCGGCTTGGGCTGCCGTGGGCTGAGCGGAGCCACAGCGTCGCTCATGCCAGCGCTCCCCCGCGGCGGGCCGGCGGCTCGAAACCGGCACTGCGGCACAGCGCGAGCACGCGGCGGACGACTCCGCCCACGTCGAGGGTCGTCGAGTCGATCTCCACCGCGTCCGTCGCCCGCGCGAGCGGGCTGGCCAGCCGCGAGCTGTCCAGCGCGTCCCGGCGGTCCTGCTCGGCCCGCGTGACCTCCGTGCCGCCCGACGCGGCCTCGCCCGAGGCGGTGGTCAGCTGCCGGTGCCGGCGCTGGGCCCGGGCCGCCCCCGAGGCGGTCAGGAACACCTTGACGGGTGCGTCCGGCGCCACGGTGGTGCCGATGTCCCGGCCCTCGACGACGATCGGCCCGGCGGCGATCTCCGCCCGCTGCCGGTGGACCATGCGGTCGCGCACGCCGGGCACGGCCGAGACCAGGCTCACCACGTTGGTGACGTCGCGGCCGCGGACCGCCCGGGTGACGTCGACGCCGTCCACGGCGATGCGGGGCCGTCGCGGCTGGGTGCCGAGCTCGAGGTGGACCCGGTCCACCAGGTCGGTCAGCGCCGGCCCGTCGCCGGGGTCGATGCCGTCCTGCAGAGCGCGCCAGGCGATCGCCCGGTACATGGCTCCGGTGTCCAGGTAGCGCCAGCCGAGCCGCGCCGCGACCCTCCGGGCCACCGTGCTCTTGCCCGCGCCCGACGGGCCGTCGATCGCCACGACCGCGGGCCGGGCGTCGTGCGGGGCGGCGGACACGGCAGTACCTCTCCAGGGTCGCGGGCGTCCGCGCAGCCTAGTGCGTGCGTAGCGACGCCACCTAGAGCGCTTTGTCGACAAGACGGTTCAGGGACGGGAACCGCGCCGCGACCCCTCCGACCGGGCTCCCCACGGGCCCCCCGCAGCGAGGCAGACTTGTCGACATCACGACCCAGCAAGCACCCGCTAGCGGCGGGCAAGCGCTACGGCTAGCACCAACGGTGCCTCCCTATCTATCGACAAAGCGACTCCTCCGCCCGTGGCCAGGGCCACCTGCCGACGGCACGGTTCGACGGCACGGGGTCGCCGCGCCGGGCTCGATATGTCGACTTGTCAGTTCGTGCGGTGCGCGGCCCAGCCGGCTGCCGTGAGCGCCTCGAGGAGCACCGGCACCGACTCCGGCGCCACCTCCAGGTCCACGAAGCCCACCGGGTGCTCCGGGGCGTGCTCGATCGCGAGGTCCTCCACGTTCACCCCGGCCTCCCCGGCGGCGGCCAGCAGGCGGGCCAGCTCCCCTGGCCGGTCGGCCAGCACCACGCCGACCCGCGCCCACTGCGGGCGCGGGTTCCGGGCCTTGGCCGGCAGCAGCGCACGGCCGCGGTGACCGGCCCGGACCGCGTCCCGCACGCCGTCGGCGTCCCCCGCCCCCACGGCCGCGGCCAGGGCGGCGATCCGGGCCGCCATGCGCTCGAGCACCGGGGCCAGCTCCGCCGCATTGGCAGTGGTTATGTCAGCCCAGAGATCGGCCTCCGAGTCAGCCAGCCGCGTGACGTCGCGAAAGCCGCTGCCCGCGAGCACGGCCGCGTGCCGGCCGGCGTCGGGCAGCTCGCCGGCGAGGACGCTGGCCAGCAGCTGCGGAGCGTGCGAGACGAGCGCGAGCACGCGGTCGTGCTCCTCGGGGCTGAGCACGAGCGGGCGGGCCCCGCACAGCTCGGCCAGCGCCAGGGCATCCGCGCGCGCGCCCGCACCGGTCCGCTCAGTGGGCGTCACGACCCAGACGGCGTTCTCGAACAGCTCGGGCTGCGCCGCACCGGGCCCGTGCCGCTCGCGGCCGGCGATGGGGTGGCCGCCGCAGAACCGGGGCCCGTCATCAGACAGAACCGTCTCAACCTCAGCCACAAGTCTGGACTTGACACTGGCCACATCGCTCAGGGTTGCGTCGAGGGCTATCTGAACGACCTGCGCTGCGACCGATGCCGTCGCCGCCGGCGCGACCGCCAGGACCACGTGGTCGCAGCCCGCCAGATCGGCCCAGTCCCCCGCTCGTCCGGCCCCGAGCGCCGCCGCCGCGGCAGCACGGCCGGGGTCGGCGTCCACCAGCACGGGGGCCTCCCCTCCCCCGCGCCGGGCGGCCAGGCCGATGGAGGTCCCGATCAGGCCCGCGCCGACCACGCCGAGGCGGTCGAGGCTCACTGCGGCAGGTCCGTCCGGAGCTCGGCGGCCCCCCTGAGGTAGACGTGGCGCAGCTCCTCCCGGGACCGCGAGGTCTCGACGTGCGCCAGGAGGCGGACCACTCGCGGCATGGCGCCGGGGACGTCGATCTCGGTCGCGCACAGCAGGGGGACGTCGGTGATCCCGATGAGCCGGGCGGCGTACGCCGGGAAGTCCGCTGTGAGGTCCGGGGTGGCCGTGAAGACGATGCTGATCAGGTCGGCCGGCCGCAGGTCGTTGCGCTCCAGGACGGCGGTGACCAGCTCGGCCACCGCGGCGTGGATGAGGTCCCGCTCGTCGCGGTCCACCTGCGTGGCCCCGCGAAGTGCACGAACCGCCATCTCGCCAAGCCTCCCAATCGTCATGTGGGCATGTGGCCCAGTCGCCGTGTCGCCGTGTCGGGTGGGCACCTTAGCCCTTTACCCCTTCATCCGTCACCCGACATGCCGCTGTCTCGCTCTACTTCTTAGCCGTCAGATCAGTAAGTCGTCATATCGCTATATGAGTAAATATCTGCTCCCATCGATGGGGGCTTGTCGACTTTCTGGACCAGGCCGGCCGATGCCCTGTCCGGGCCGATTTCGTGCTCACACCGCCGTCTCTTTGTCGTTAAATCGCCGGGCGGTACGCGGGGCTGAGCTGCGGTCCGGCCGGGTCGATCCGTCGGCGTAGCGCTGAGCAGTTTCGCCCTTATGCCGACTTATTCCTAGACTGCTTTACCGGTTTAACAGCATGTGGCTCGGACGCTTTGTAGAGCATCCGGACCTCACTGCTGGTCAGATGGCGGGTCCGTCCGGGCTTGAGCGCGCCGATCGACAACGGTCCGATCGCGATCCGTGCCAGGGCGTGGACCGGGTGGCCGACCTCGGCCAGCAGCCGCCGGACGATGTGCTTGCGGCCCTCGTGGATGACC